>PMTP01000087.1 GCA_003167305.1 Acidobacteriaceae bacterium | reverse complement strand
AGAGTCTTTTACCTGGCTTACACACTGTACCGGCAATACTTCCCGCTGCTGGCTCTGACAAGCTATCGCCGAACCATGGAACGCGCCGCAATTGGCGCTGGAGGTTAATTCCAAGATGGCTATTCCTATCTCTCAGGTGGGCACGGTTGCCAGCTATGTGCTGAAGAAGAAGCTCGCGGGCGTCAAGCGCTATCCCCTGGTGCTGATGCTGGAGCCGCTCTTCCGCTGCTCACTGGCCTGCGCCGGTTGCGGCAAGGTGCAATATCCGCCGCATATTCTCAAAAAGCAGCTCACCCCCGAAGAGTGTTTTGCCGCGGTGGAAGAGTGCGGCGCGCCGATGGTCTCCATCCCCGGCGGCGAGCCACTGCTGCATCCGCAAATCGTCGAAATCGTCAACGGCCTGATCGCGCGCAAGAAGTACATTTATCTCTGCACCAACGCGCTTGAACTCAAAAAGAAGCTGCCGGAGTTTACGCCGTCGAAGTACCTCACTTTCTCGGTGCATCTGGACGGCCAGCGCGAGCATCATGACTTCTCCGTCTGCCGCGANNATGGGCGTCGAAGGCATCATCCTTTCGCCCGGCTACAGCTACGACAAGGCGCCGGACCAGAGCCATTTCATGGGCCGCGCCCGCGTCCGCCGCCTCTTCCGCGCCATTCTCTCCAATCGCAAACCCACCTGGAAGTTCAATATGTCGCCCTTGTTCCTGGAATTCTTGATGGGCGAAAGAACCTATGAATGTATTCCGTGGGGAATGCCCACCTTTAATATCTTCGGCTGGCAGAAGCCCTGCTACCTGCTCCAGGAAGGCTATGCGGAGAGTTACCAGGAGCTGCTCGATTCCACAAATTGGGAAGAGTACGGAGTCGCCAGCGGCAATCCCAAGTGCGCCAACTGCATGGTCAGTTGCGGCTATGAGACGCCGGCGGTGATCGAAGGCTTTACAACCTGGAAAGGCTTTCTGGCGATGGCGCGCGGCAACTTCAAAAAATATCCGAATGCCAATGCGATGAAGGTCTTCGANNGAGGAGACCCACGCATGAGCGGCACAGTAAACGCTGGGTGCCCCATCCTTTCGCTTTTTTCTGGCGAAAGGGTGGGAAACCACGAACCACAACCAGCTTCCGCAGAGGTAACCCACGCATGACCGCTGAAGTATTGAAATACACGTTGGCGCAGGTCGAAGCGTTGGAGCTGGCACCCGGCGCGGCGCACGAGAACCTGGAAGGCTGGGTTCCCGCGCTGGCCACGGACGAAGACTTGCGCGAAGCCCTGGGAAAGGCGCTCGACTATCGCGGCGACGTAACGCTGACACTCAAATCCGGCGAGCGCATTGAGGCGTTCATCTTCAACACCCATTCCGGTGCCACGCTGGCTGATTCCTGGGTACAGTACTTCTCGCCCACAGCGCCGGAAAAACGCAAAGTGGGCTACGCCGAGATCGCCCGCATCGAGTTCAGCGGCAAGGATCGCGCCGCCGGCAAGCACTGGGAAGACTGGGTCAAAAAATACAATGAAAAGAAGGCCGCGGGCGAGACGAATATTGCGCTGGCGCCGGATGCTCTGGAATAGCTACACAGTGTACAGTGGTTAGTGATCAGTGGTCAGCTTCTATCCGTACGCATTTGACTGCTGTGGAGATGCGAAATGGAAGAAAGCATCGAACCGGAACAATCAACTGAAACAGGTGAAGCCATTGCGGAGGGTGAAGTGTCTGGATTGATGCCTGAGCCGGAGCACGGCCACGGCCATGAACATAAGAGCGGAATCCCCTGGCTGGACGGGATCATTGCCGTCAGTGTCATTTTTATCTCTGTGATGTCGCTGGTGGTCTCCATCGAGCACGGCAAGAGCATGGAGAAGATGGTGGAGCAGAACCAGAAGTTGGTCGTGGCCAGCACCATGCCCATTCTGATGATCACCGGTTCCGAGTTTGACGCATCGGGCAAGCCATTTTTTCGAGAGATAATCAGCAATGGCGGCGTCGGTCCAGCCATCATCGATAGATTTGAGATACGCTACAAAGGCATTGTCTATATCGACGAGAATGCGCTTTTGAAGGCCTGCTGCGCCGAGTCGTTGCTCAAATCCAGGAAAGACGGATACCCGCAGGTTTTCTATTCCAATGTTTCTGGATACATTCTGCCTGCCCACGAAAAAATCGATTCTATCACCATCAAGCCGGATAAAGACGGCCTCGATCTCTTCAATGCATTCAATCGAGTCAGGGATGGCAACGATCTGACCTTTCATGCCTGCTATTGTTCGGTGCTGAATGAGTGCTGGGAGACCAACTTCGACCGCAAGCGCCCGCAGCCGGTGAAGGAGTGCAAGGTCTCTCCTGGTGAAAAGCTCTGGTAGGGCCATTGCTGAGCTAGCTGGGTTAGCCCCGGATCGCTTTTTGCTGACTCCGCTAGCTCCGTCAACTCCGCTATCATATTAGCCATGAAGGTATTTCTCACCGGCGCGACGGGATTCATCGGCCATCACGTAGCGAAGGCCCTGGCGACCGACGGCGCTCAATTGCGTCTTCTAGTCCGCAAGACAAGCAACCTTGCCAACCTTGAAGGCATCAAGGGCGAGACGCACGTCGGTGACCTGGCCGATCCCGAATCGCTCAAGCCAGCGCTCTCGGATTGCGACGCGGTCGTCCATGTGGCCGCCGACTACCGGCTCTGGATTCCCGACCCGGCAGCGATGTACAAGGCCAATGTGGACGGCACGCGCGAGCTGCTGCGTCTGGCCCGCGAGGCCAAGGTCAAGCGCTTCGTATACACCTCCAGCGTGGCCACCATGCACTTCCGCCGCGACGGGCTGGTTATCAACGAGGAGACGCCGGTCTGTTTGAAAGACATGGTCGGCCACTACAAGCGCTCCAAGTTCCTGGCCGAACAGGAAGCGATCAAGGCCGCGCAGGGCGGTCAGCGCGTCATCATTCTGAATCCCACCAGCCCGGTCGGCCCCAATGACGCCAAGCCCACGCCGACGGGCCAGATTTTTCTGGATTTTTTGAACGGCAAGTTCCCCGCCTACATGGACACCGGGCTGAATCTGGTCGATGTTGCCGAGGTCGCCCGCGCCCACGTCTCCGCTCTCACCAAAGGCCAATCCGGCCATCGCTACATCCTGGGTGGCGAGAACCTTACCCTCAAGCAGATTCTCGACAAGATGGCGGCGATCACCGGACTCAAGTCGCCGACGGTGGAGATTCCTTTCATCGTGGCCGCGACCTACGCCTTCTTTGAGGAGTGGATCACCGGCCGCATCCGCAAGCGCGAGCCGCGCGCCACGCTCGAAGAGGTGCGCATGGGTCGCAAAAAGATGTATGCTTCCAGTGCCCACGCGCAGCAGGAGCTGGGCTTCCGCCTCCTGCCCGTCAACCCGGCGATGAAGGCCGCGATAGAATGGTTCCGCGCGCATGGGTATGCGCCGTGAGGAAGATTTTTAGGGAGAACGTAGATATGACCTCAAGTCCCTCTTTTGCCAACAAACCATCAGCCAGACTCTGGTCCGTCGTGGCGTTCATTCTGGTTCTCCAGGTGATACTAAGAGTGGAAACTGGCATTGACCATCATCAAACTTGGCGGGTAGCGATCTACTTAATCTTGTTTCCTCTCGTGCTGTGGGCGTGGATTGGCCACACGATGAATTGCTTGCGCGACCTTCGTGTGAGCCGGCTGTGGGGGCTGGCGAGCATCCTACCAGTCGTATTAGCTATTTGGCTTGACCGCGAGAATTTGCGCATTGCCTCTGGGCTTGTCTTGCTGGTTGCATTCGTCGCCCAATTGGTTATTGTGCTGATCAAGCCACCTTTTGATACGGAACCAATAAAGGTCGTGGATTCGGACGGACCACAGGAATGAGCCGCACAGCCATCATCGCCGCCATGGCCGCCGAGCTGAAGCCGCTGACGCGCGGCTGGCAGCACGAGCGCTCGAACGGCGTCGATCTTTGGCGCTGGCGCTTCGACGGTGGCGAGTGGATTGCCGCCTCTGCTGGGGCCGGTGTGGAGCGGGCGGCCCGTGCCTTTGCCGAAGTGGAGAAGAGCGGAGAGTTTGATTCGGTGATTTCCACCGGCTGGGCGGGAGCCTTGCGCGAGGAGCTTATCTCCGGCCAGACCTTCGACGTTTCCACCGTCATCGACGCCCGCACCGGGGAGCGCTTCGTCACCGCCGGTCCGCCCAACGATTGCTGGCTGGTAACAAACGCAAAGGTCGCCGGCGCCGCCGAGAAGCAGCGCCTCGCCTCCACCTACGAAGCCGCTCTGGTTGACATGGAGGCCGCGGGAGTTGCCCGCCTCGCCCGAATGCGCGGCATTTCGTTTTATTGCATCAAGGGAATCAGCGACAGCTATAGCGATCAACTTCCTGATTTCAATCACTTTATCTCGACTAATGGACAGTTTCAATTGCTGCGCTTCGTGTTTTTCGCGCTGGTGAGGCCGTGGCACTGGCGGGCGCTCATACGAATGGGCGAAAATAGCAGGAAGGCTGCGCGCGGAATCGCTGCCTCCGTGCTCGATTTGCTGGATGAACGATGTAACATTAGAAAGCTCAATGGCTACCCAAAACGCTGAACCCCGGCCCGATTTACGGATTTCGCTATCGAATATTCCTGCCACCATGCGGGCCGTCGTTTACCACGGCGTCAACGATCTGCGCCTGCAGACGGTTCCGGTGCCGGAGATCGGGCCGGGAGAGCTGCTGGTCAGGATTGCCACCTGCGGCGTCTGCGGGACGGATCTCAAGAAGATTCACCTGGGCTCGCACTCCGCGCCGCGCATCTTCGGCCATGAGATGGCCGGAACCATCGTTGCTACCGGCGAGGGCGTGACCAACTTCGCCGTCGGCGAGCGGGTGATGGTCTTCCATCACATTCCCTGCGGCCAATGCTACTACTGCCGCAAGCAGACCTTCGCGCAATGCTCCACTTACAAGAAGGTAGGCGCAACGGCGGGCTTCGAGCCTTCCGGCGGCGGCTTCTCCGAGTACATTCGGGTGATGGAGTGGATCGTCGCGATGGGCGGCGTGGTGCGGATTCCCGATGGAGTTCCGTTTGAGCAGGCGGCCTTTATCGAGCCGGTGAACACCGTTCTGAAGGCCGTGAAAATGCTGAATCTGGCCGAGGATGAGACGGTTCTGGTGATTGGGCAGGGGCCGATCGGCATTTTGCTTGCGGCGCTTTCGCGACGCACCGGTGCGCGTGTACTGACCTCGGACCTTTATCCCGAACGCCAAGCGATTGCCGCCAAATTCGGGCTGCATGAGCCGATCGACGCTGCTGATGTGGTTGAGCGTGCCCATGCCGTCACCGAAGGCCGCGGCGCGGATGCGGTGATTCTGGCCGTGGGCGGCTCGGCGCTGATTCCCCAGGCCATGGCGGCAGTGCGCCACGGCGGCAAGGTGATGCTCTTTGCCCAGACCCAGCACGNNTCCTACTCGGCCTCGACGGCGATTCAGCCCGAGGTGGAAGAACTGGTGCTGGGCGGTTATCGCGATGGATTTGATCTGACGCAACTGATCTCACACCGCTTCCCGTTGGAAGAGGCGGTTCGGGCGATTGAAATTGCTTCCAACCCCAAAGCCGACTCGATGAAGATTATGATTGAATCTGCGCCCGGAGCCGGGGCAGAGCGGGGAGGAGAGCGATGGCAGGCACGGTAAAAGCCGCGATCCTCCGAGGCCGCAAGACCGTCGAGACGGTTGTCGAAGAGGGCCGCAAGAAAGCCGAGAAAGTCGTCGAGGGAGGCCTCAATACTGTCGATACGGTGGTTGAGGTCGGCTTCAACACCGTCGAGACGGTGGTGGTGGAAGGCCGCAAGAAGGTCGAATCCGCCGTCAGCCTGGGCCGCAAAACGGTTGAGCATGTGCTACTGCACGGCCGCGACACCATGCAGGCTGCCGTTCTACACGGCCGCGAAGATGTCCGCATCGAGCAGGTTCCCATTCCCAAGGCCGAAGCCGGTGAGTTGATCGTCCGCGTGGACGCGGCGCTCACCTGCGGAACCGACCTGAAGGTCTTCCGCCGGGGCTATCATGCGCGCATGATTGTGCCGCCGGCGCTCTTTGGCCATGAACAGGCCGGAACTGTCATCGAGGTTGGTGAGGGAACCGAGGGCTTTGCCACCGGCGACCGCGTAGTGGCGCTGAACTCCGCCCCGTGCGGCCAGTGTTATTTCTGCGCGCACGGCCAGGAGAACCTGTGCGACGATCTGCTCTTCAACAACGGCGCTTATGCGGAGTTCATCCGCATTCCGGCGCGCATTGTGGCCATGAATACGCTGCATGTGCCGGAGCACGTGCCGCTGGAGCACGCGGCGCTGACCGAGCCGCTGGCCTGCGCTGTGCATGGTTTTGAGGACTCGAGCCCGCACCCCGGCGACACCGTGGCCGTCATTGGCGGCGGCCCGCTGGGATTGATGATTCTCCATGTGGCCGCACTCTACGGCTGCCAGGTCATCGCCGTCGTCAAGCACGACGGGCAGGTGGAGGCGGCGCGCCAGTTGGGCGCGGCCCACGTAGTGAAGGCCTCCAGCATTCGCCAGGCCATCCGCGATACCCGCGCGCTGACCGAGAAGAATCGCGGCGTGGACATCGCCATCGAGGCCGTTGGTGTGCCCGACGCATGGCAGGAAGCCGTCGAACTGGTGCGCAAGGGCGGTACGGTCAACTTCTTCGGCGGATGCGCCCTGGGCACGCACGTCACGCTCGACACCAATCGCATTCACTATTCCGACATCACCCTGCGCGCCACCTTCCACCACACACCGGCCATCTGTCGCAAGGCGCTCGACCTGATCGCCAGCGGCCGCTTCCAGGCGGGAGCCTTCATCACCGGCCACGCGCACCTCTACGAACTCAACCGCGTCTTTGAGAAGCTGATGAATCGCTCAAGCGAGATCAAGACCGCCATTGTGCCCTGAGGTGAAGCCATGACGACCGATCCGGTTGAACCGAAGAACGAGACGCCCGGCGAGAAAGCGCTGCCGCAGGAGGAATTGCTCGCCCGCGGCTGGGCCGCTCTGCCTGAAAGCTATCGCATCCCCGATGTTGCTCCCACGCTCGAGGAAGCTCAAGCCTGGTGCCAGCGCCTGGCCGAGTCGCACTACGAAAACTTCCATGTAGCGTCGTGGTTTCTGCCCAGGGATCTGCGCCCGCACTTTCACGCGATCTACGCCTACTGCCGCGTCTCCGACGACCTGGGCGACGAGGTGGGCGACAGCTCCGTGGCATTAGCTCTTCTTGATTTTTGGGGGCGTGAACTGGACGCCTGCTACGAGGGCCGCGCGCGCCATCCGGTCTTCGTCGCGCTGGCCAAGACGATCCAGGAATGCTTCATTCCCAAGGAGCCGTTCGCCGATCTGCTCGTCGCCTTTCGCCAGGATCAAACCGTCACGCGCTACGAGAGCATCGACGATCTGCTGGCCTACTGCCGCTATTCGGCCAATCCCGTTGGCCGCCTGGTGCTCTACGCCTGCGGCGAGTCGAACGAGGAGAACTTCACTCTCTCCGACGCCACCTGCACCGCGCTGCAATTGGCGAACTTTTGGCAGGATGTGCGCGAGGATTATGCCCGGGGCCGGATCTATCTTCCGAAAAAGGATATGGATTTCTACCTCGTCACCGAAGAATATATTGCCGATAAGATTGTTACGCCGGAGTTTCGCGCCCTGATGCATTGCGAGGTCAATTATGCGCGGTCGTTGTTTGAAGAAGGCCTGCCACTGATCGGCAAAGTCCATCGCGATCTGGCCATCGATCTGGACCTCTTCAGCCGCGGCGGCCTGGAGATTCTGCGCGCCATCGAGCGCCAGGGCTACGATGTGCTCAGCGCGCGACCGGCCATCTCCAAGAGCAGAAAACTGGCGCTGATGATGCGCGCTGTCAGGGCCAAGTTGCTGCCCTTTCCGCGCCTCGGCAATCCGAGTTGAAGGATGGCAGCTTGACGCACGATGCAAAATTGAATGCGGCCTACGCTGTGTGCCGCGAAATCGCCAGGCGGGAGGCGAAGAACTTCTACTTCGCCTTTGTCGCCTTGCCCGAGCCGCGCCGCAACGCCATCTGCGCCATCTACGCCTTCATGCGCCAGGCCGATGACCTCGCCGACGACGATTCCCTGCCCCGCGAGGAGCGCCGACGACGACTGGATGCGTGGCTGGCAAACTGGCGCGGCGTCTGCCATGGCGGCGATTCTTCCGACCTGGTCTTTTTCGCCGTGCGCGACGCGGTCGAGTGCTTCGAAATCCCGCTGAACCTGCTGGATGAGTTAGTCGCCGGCGTGACGATGGACCTCGATCAGGCTTCATCCGATGCGCCTGACACTTATGCCACCTTTGCCGACTTATATCGCTACTGCTATCTGGTAGCCTCGGTCGTGGGACTGGTCTGCATTCACATCTTCGGCTACTCGGATCCCCGAGCCGAGAAGCTGGCCGAAGAGACCGGTATCGCCTTTCAGCTGACGAACATTTTGCGCGATGTAGCCGAGGATGCAGCTCGCAATCGCGTCTATCTATCGCTGGAAGATTTGGCGGCTCACAATGTTTCTCTCGACTCGCTGTTGCATCGCGCGCCCAGCGCACCGCCCACGTACAACGAGCGCGCGTTGCTTGCTTCCATCGCCCAGAGGGCCGAGAAGTACTATCAGTCAGCGCAGGAGTTACTGCCGTTGATCGACCGCGAGAGCCGCCCGGCGCTGTGGGTGCTGGTTGCGATTTATCATAGGCTGCTGAAGCGCATTCGCTGCGCAGACCATGATGTATTCTCGCAACGCGCCTGCGTTCCCATGCCGCAAAAGTTCTTCGTTATGGCCGTCGGCCTTGCGCGCATGGGCTGGGCGCGGCTGTTTGCTTGATTCTGTTATTGGTGAGATCGGAGAGATAAACAATGGTTGGATTTCCCAGAAGAAAACGCAGTTTACACAAAAAGAGAATCCAATCATGGTTCAATGCGGTTATCCATGATGGTGGTATTGAACGGTTCGATGAACTCCACGTTGACGTTATCGACGGGACGCGAAAGACCAAGAAATCATGGATTCCAGCTGCTTTGGAGTCCTTTGAGCTAGCCTTGGAGGTACGGGATGAAGATGTGAGTGGACAAGATCTGACCATCATATTATCGTTCGCGCTGGTAGACGACGTGAGACCTTTGGGCGTAACATTTCATGATCGTGAGAGTCTAGAAAAGAACTTATCCTATTCTCCTCCTTGTATTCTTGTATATCGTAAAAACGATGAGTATTTGAAACAATTGAAATCTGTTGAGAATGAATCTGTAAGTGGCGATTCTGTATTAATAAAACTAAACGCAACTGAATTGTTTGGCGAATTGCGTAGACCAGTAATATGTGTCTACACAGAGAATAAACGGATTAGCGATGATGAATATTTAAGGCTTCTTTTACTCATCGAATGAGTTCATTACGATCCGAACAATAAACTCGCTAGAAAGGTAAGATATTGAGCAGTTTATCGCAAAACCCGCGAAAGTCCGTCACCGTCATCGGCGCGGGCGTGGCCGGCATGAGCGCGGCCTGCGCTTTGGCCGAGGCCGGTTTCCGCGTGCAGCTGGTCGAGCGGCGCGGCTACCTGGGCGGGCGGGCCTCGTCCTATCTGCATCCCGGCGTGAATGAATTCATCGACAACTGTCAGCACGTGCTCTTCGGTTGCTGCACCAATTTACAGGGCTTTTATCGACGCATCGGCGTCGCGGATCGGATTCACTGGACCAGCGAAATGACAATGATCGAGCCCGGCGGTCAAAGGTCGCGGCTGGGGCCATTTGAGTTAGGTCCGCTCAGGCTGCCTGCGCCGTTGCATGGAGCGCCGAGTTTCCTCAATGCGCACGCCTTCACGCTCGCCGACAAACTCGCACTGGGCCGCGCGATGCGGGCAATGATGAAACCGGAGGCGCTCGTTGATACACGCGAGTCACTCGGCGATTGGCTGCGGCGGCATAAGCAGACCGAAGGCGCAATCAATCGCTTCTGGCGGCTGGTCATCACCAGCGCGTTGAATGCGGAGATTGATTCGATTGCCGTGCCCTATGCGGCCAAAATTATCCGCGAACTGTTTTTGAATTCGGCTGAGGCGGGCAGCATGGGAATGAGCACCGTCCCGCTGAGCGAGTTATACGCGGGTGTAACTCCGTTTCTTGAGCAACGCGGCGGCAGCGTGCTGTTGAACACGCATGTGGAAGGCGCGGTTTGGGATGAGGCTTCCAGCAAGTGGCTGATTTGTACGCGCACCGGCGAGCTGATTTCGGACTACGTGATTCTCGCATTGCCCTTCGAGGCGACGCAGAAGTTATTGCCGCATTTGCCCGCCGAAGAAGGCGCGAAGAAGCTGGCGCGGCAGCTTGAGCGCCACGAGCATTGGCCCATTTGCAGCGTGCATCTGTGGTTTGACCGCGAGGTGACCAAGCTCGAACACGCGGTGCTGCTGGACCGCGAGATTCACTGGATGTACAACCAGTCGAAGTTGCAAAGCGGGCGTGGCGGGCATTACATTGAGTTAGTCGTCAGCGCCACGCGGGCCTTTGCCGCTTTGCCGCGCGAGGCCGCGATTCAGCAGGCGCTCCGCGAGCTGGCGGAGTTTTTTCCGCGCGTGCGGGAAGCGAAGCTGTTGAAGGCTGCGCTGGTCAAGGAGATGCACGCCACCTTCGGCGTGCCGCCGGGGATCGACTCGGCGCGGCCCGGCCCTTCTTCGCCATGGCCGCATCTGTTTTTGGCCGGAGATTGGACGGCGACAGGCTGGCCCTCGACAATGGAGAGCGCGGCGCGGTCCGGGCATTTAGCTGCCGAGGCGCTCGGCTTGAGCGCTGAGAATCCGCTGCGCTGCTTCGAGGCTGATTTGAAACCACAAGGATTGATGCGGTTGATTAGATGATCGACGCTCGATGAATAGAGGCCGATGCACAGCGATTGGAATCACAATATTCACTATCACGGCGTGATACTTGGTTCAATTCCGCCGAATTGCAAGAGTGCGCTCGACGTCGGTTGCGGTCACGGTTTGTTCGCGCGACAGCTTGCAAGGCATTGCGAGCGTGTGACTGCTATTGACGTCGATCACGAAACTCTGCTGCGGGGTAGAGCGGCTGGTAATTCGGAAGGGCGCATCACGTTTGTTGAAGGCGATGTGATGACGCACCCATTTTGCGACGACAGTTTCGATCTGATTTCAGTGATTGCGACGCTTCATCACCTTCCGCTCACAACTGCACTTGGTCGGCTACGGAATCTTTTGAAATCCGGTGGCGTGCTCGGAGTGATCGGACTCTATCGTGCGCACACAATTCAGGATTATGCGTACGCGGCTGCCGGAAAACCAGCGAGTTGGATCTTGCGACAGTTTCGATCTTGCGCGGATGTGAGACCGCCGTTGCAAGAACCAAGAGAGACGCTGGAAAAGATTCGAGCGTCTTGCGATGCTCTTCTGCCGGGAAACAAATTTCGTCAGCATCTGCTGTTCAGATACTCCATGGTCTGGCGGAAGCCGTGAAGATGGGTTAATGCGCCAGCAGATAGACNNTGCAGGAAGAGTTTGGCGGCGATGGCGTTGGTGACCAGCGTGAGCGAGGCCGAGGCGGGCGCGACCAGGCTCACGGGCAGATGGTTCAGAGAGAAGAGCAGCGAGAAGAAAGCCAGCGCCAGAAATCCCACGCCGGCAAAGAAGAGCGGGCAGGTGAGGACGGCGCGAATGGCGCCCATGAGGCCGGATTGTGCGCGAATCTCGTCCAGGTCGCCGATGGACTTCATGGCCGCGGCGGCCAGCACTTCGCCGGCGGTGGAGGTGAGCACGATGGCGGCGATCATCGCGGCGGCGGCCCAGAAGCCAGTTTGCGGGGCAGGGATAGGAAGGGTCATCGCGCCTGCTCCTTCCCCAATACAGGTTCCGCTATCGTGGCGGGGGCGGGCGCTTCAGCCGTGGGCCTTTCGGTCAGCGACGGCCCCTGCGCGACGAATCCAACGCCCACGGTAATCAGCAGAATGCCCGCCCAGCGTTCCAGCGAGATGGAATCATGCAGCCAGAAACGCGCGAGCAGAGCGATGACCACGTTGCCAAGGCCAGACGCGGGCATCACAAAAGTCAGATCGGCCCACGAGAGCGCGGTCAGATAGCTGGCGAAGTAGCCGATGAGCAGCGCGATGCCCAGAACAATCCAAGGCGTGAAAACCGCCGCGATGAGCGTGGCGGGATGGGCGAGCGTGATCTCCGGCAGATGGCTCATACCGCGCGAAAGGCAGGAGTCGCCCAGCGGAGTGCAGACGGAAACCAGCCCCAG
>PMTP01000029.1 GCA_003167305.1 Acidobacteriaceae bacterium | reverse complement strand
TTCGCTGGCTGATGCGCCCAAATTCACGGGCGCTCCGAACTTCACGCTGGAGACGCTCGTCAGCCTGCGCGCGGAGCTGCCGTCCGGTAGCACGCTCTTTTGCCTGATGGGCGCCGACGCGTTTGCCACCCTCAGGCATTGGCATCGCGCTGCCGAGATTCCCTTTGTGGCGTCGTTGATTGTCGCCTCGCGGCCCGGCCAGCGCCTCGGCAACCTGATGGCCGCGCTACCCGAAGGGCTTGCCGTGGATTCCCTGCCGCAATTGGACAAGCCTGCGGAAGAAATCGAGCTGCGCCGCTGCATTCTTCGCAATCCTGCTGGAGCGCAAGCCCCACTCTACCTTCTTCCCGGTTTGGAAATCGAGATCAGCGCATCAGAAATTCGTGAGCAAATGCTGATTCGGGAGCAGGCGCGCACCTCCACCGGAACATCGCCGCCGGAACGCACGCTGCTTCCCGTTCCCGTTTCGGAGTACATTCGCGCCCACGGACTTTATCGGTGATTTGCCGCAGCCTTGCCGAAGGTCTACGATTAGGCTTGGAGAACCCTCCCACCGAATGACGACCGATACAAAGCAACAAACCCGCCTTCTCGTACAAACCGCCGCCGCGGTCTGCATAGACAAAAAGGGCGAAGAGACCCGCATCCTCGAACTCGACCCCATCGACTCCGGCCTCTCCGACTTCTTCCTGGTCACCTCGGCCACGAACGACCGCCAGGCCATCGCCATCGCCGACGAGATTGAGCACCGGCTTAAGAAAGAGTTTGGCGTCTTTCCGAATTCAGTGGAAGGCCGCCGCAAGGGCGACTGGATTCTGCTCGACTATGTGGACTTTGTTGTCCATGTCTTCCTGACCGAGCGCCGCGCCTTTTACGACATCGAACGGTTGCGCAAGTCCGCGCGGCCGCTGACCCCGGCCGAGTTCGACGCCGAGCTGAAGTCCGCGCTGGCCGAAAAGACCGTCGCCGCGCGCAAGAAGGCTACGGCAAAAGCCAAGCCGGCGGCCGCCAAGGCTATACCAGCAGCCGCAAAGGCCGCGCCCGCGGCAAAGAAGGCTCCTGCGAAGAAAGCTGTCGCGAAGAAAGTCGTGGCAAAGAAGGCAGCCAAGAAGAGCGCCTCCTCCGGCAAGACCGCAGCCAAGAAGCCTATTGCGAAGGAAGCTGCGGCTAAGAAAGCGGTAGCCAAAAAGGCAGCTCTTGCGAAGAAGGCAACTGCAAAGAAAACCCCTGCCCGAAAAGTTGCCTCAAAAAAACGGACCGCGAAGAAATCCTAACCCTCGCCCGCATTTGGATAGCCGCTAGTTTTGCCGTCCGCTACGTCCGAGCGTGGAGTGGGAAGCCGAGAGTTGTATGCTTCGGCTTCGCTGCGCTCCTCTCAGGATGACAGTGTGTTAGCGAGTGTTGAAACTTCGCTGGATTCAGCAGCCAGCCGCGCCTGCCTGTTCTTGTAACTCGCAATAATAAACTCGCGGAAGAGCGGATGCGGCTCCAGCGGCTTCGACTTGAACTCGGGGTGGAACTGGCAGCCTAAGAAGAACGGATGGCCCGGTAACTCAACTATCTCGACATACGTCGCATCGGGCGTCGTGCCGGTGAGGCTCAGGCCGGCACCGGCGAGCAGCGCTTCGTACTCGCGGTTGAACTCATAGCGATGGCGATGGCGCTCGCTGATCTCGGTTGCTCCGCCGTAGGCCTTGGCGGCCAACGAGCCTTCCTGCAGAACACAGGCCCACGCGCCGAGTCTCATGGTCCCGCCCATCTCTTCGACGCCTAGCAATTCGCGCAGTTTGTAGATGATGCGGTGCGGGCTGGCGGGGTTGAATTCGCTGGAGTTCGCGTCCTTCAATCCGCAGATGTTTCTCGCAAATTCAATGCAGGCGGTCTGCATTCCCAAACAAATTCCAAAATAAGGCACCTGCTTTTCGCGGGCGTAACGGATGGCGTTCANNCGCTTGCCGAAGCCTCCGGGAACCAGGATGCCATCGAATTTTTCTAACTGCGACTCATAACTCCGGTCCTCGGGAAACTTCGATTCCAGGCCTTCGGCCTCGATCCAGGTTACTTCCAGCTTGAGGTTCTGCGAGACCGCTCCGTGGGTCAGCGCCTCCTTGAGCGACTTATAACTGTCCTCATATTCGACATACTTGCCGACGATGCCGATGTGAACCGTATCCTTCGGGTGGTAGCAGCGTTCAACCAGCGCCTTCCACTCCGTCAGGTCAGCTTCCGGCGCTTCCTTGTGCAGGTACTTTAGGATGAGCGAGTCCACGCCCTCCTTCGCAAAGCAAAGAGGCACCTCGTAGATCGACGGCACGGTCAGCGCGCCAATCACGGCTTTCTCTTCGACGTTGCAGAAGAGGGCGATCTTCTTCTTCATCTCAATGCCCAGGGGCCGCTCCGAGCGACAGAGCAGTATGTCGGCCTGGATACCGATCGAGAGCAGCTCCTTGACCGAGTGCTGCGTGGGCTTGGTCTTCAGCTCCTGAGCGGCGGCGATCCACGGCACCAGCGTGAGATGGACAAAGACCGTGTTCTCGCGGCCCAGCTCCTGGCGCATTTGGCGGATGGCCTCCAGAAAGGGCAGCGACTCGATGTCGCCCACCGTGCCGCCGATCTCGATGATGGTCACGTCCGCACCGTTGGCCGAGACCTTGCGCATCGCGTTCTTGATCTCGTTGGTCACGTGGGGGATGACCTGAACGGTCTTGCCGAGGTAGTCGCCGCGCCGCTCCTTGAGGATGATCTGCTCGTAGATGCGGCCGGTAGTGAGGTTGTTGTCGCGCGACAAGGGCGCGTGAGTAAAGCGCTCGTAATGGCCCAGATCGAGGTCGGTCTCGGCGCCGTCGTCGGTGACGAAGACCTCGCCGTGCTGGAAGGGCGACATGGTGCCCGGATC
>PMTP01000061.1 GCA_003167305.1 Acidobacteriaceae bacterium | reverse complement strand
AACCATGAACCTAATGCAAGTCAGTTCCAGGGAGTTGTTAAGTGGGATCGAATTCTAAGTTAGCCATGGTCATCATGGCGGCGGGCAAGGGAACGCGGCTGAAATCGCAGCGGCCCAAGGTGCTGCACGAGATCGGCGGCAAGCCGCTGCTGGCCCACGTAATAGCCGCCGCGAGCCGGATCGTCGCGCCTGCCGAAATCTTCGTCGTCATCGGCCACCATGCGGAGAAGGTGCGGGCAGCGGTAGCCTCCACCGGCGTCAGCTTTGTCGAGCAGACAGAACAGCTCGGCACCGGCCACGCGATTCAATGCGCGCGCGAGGCCATCGCCGGCTACGAAAACATTCTCGTCCTCTCCGGCGACGTGCCGCTGATCCGTTCAGAAACAATCGAACAGCTCTGGAGCATCCATCAGGCCGAGCAGGCGGCGATGACCATTCTGACCGCCGCGCCCGACGACCCCACTGGCTACGGGCGCATCGTCCGCCAGTCGCCAAATTCCTCCGAAGTCGAAGCCATCGTCGAGCAGAAGGCCCTCAGCGCCGCGCAGCAGGGCATCGGCGAGATCAACTCCGGGATTTACGCCTTCCAGACCGCTCCGCTGCTGGCTCATCTGGACAAACTCACCGCCGACAACGCCAACAAGGAAGTGATTCTCACCGATATGGCCGGCCTGCTGTGCGCCGCGGGCCAGCGCGTGGTGGCGATTCAGGCCGCCGAAGCCATCGAAGTCCTGGGCGCAAACACTATCGCCGAATTGGTTGCTCTGGACGCCACGTTGCGCGCCGCCACGGCCAATCGGCTGATGGCGCAGGGCGTGACCATCTTCCGGCCTGAGACCTGCGTGATCGACGCCGATGCGGAGGTTGCCGCCGATACGGTGATCGAGCCGTTTGTGCAATTGCTGGGCCGTACGCGCATCGGCGGCGATTGCCGGATACGCTCCTATTCGGTGATCGAGAACTGCACGCTGGGCCGCGGCGTGCTGGTTCGTCAAAGCTGTGTATTGGCCGAGAGCACGGTCGCGGATGGCGCCAAAATCGGCCCTTTCGCGCATCTGCGTCCGGGCAGCGAGATCGGCGAAGACGCCCACGTAGGCAACTTCGTCGAAACCAAGAAGACCAGGCTGGGCAAGGGCGCCAAGGCCAACCACCTCACCTACCTGGGCGACGCCGAGGTGGGCGAACGAACCAACATCGGCGCAGGGGTCATCACCTGCAACTACGACGGCGTTCACAAGCACAAGACGAGCATCGGCAAGGACGCCTTTATCGGCAGCGATTCCACGCTGGTGGCGCCGGTCGAGGTGGGCGATGGGGCCTACGTCGGCGCCGGTTCCTGCATCACCCACAACGTGCCCGCCGGCGCTCTGGCCGTGGGCCGTGCTCGCCAGTTCATCAAAGAAGGCTGGGCCGCGGCCCGGCGCGCCCTACGGCAAAAGGAGTAGACCTATGACCGCATTGACTGCTCAGAAAATCGCTTCNNAGGCCGAGAAGGCCGGCCACCATCCGGACATCGACATTCGCTATAACAAGGTGCGCCTGGGACTGGTGACACACGACGCCGGTGGCCTGACGGCAAAGGATTTCGATCTGGCGGCTGTCATAGACAAGCTGCTCTGACAGCGCAGGGCAGTTCATCCGGCTGATTCGCGCGCGGCGATCCAGAAATCTGGATTTGCCATTCCTGCATCTTCTCAGGAAATATTTTGGAAGGTTGTCCCACTCTGCGGGAAAGCCGCTAATCCTTCGCCGACGTTGAAGCAGTTGCAATCCCTCCGGCCTACGACTGCCGGTGATTGCAATATGATTGCCGCCGATTCGGAGTAAGTGTAAGATTACAAATAGTATGCCACAACATATTCGGCTTCCATCCATCCGATTGATTATAGAAAATGTCTCGTATCGGGAAACAAAGCGACCTCGAAGGATCGTTCTCTGAAGATAGAGTAGATATTTCGATTTTTGTATTTGACTTCGACTGAATCTATGCTATGGTGTATATATTCCAGTTGAGGAGCCGGCAGAGCTTGCCGCCTCTGAAGCGGGAAGTAGTTTGCGTCACTGGCCTCCCGGCACGAACAGCTCGACCGTTCGTGCCGCCTTTTTTTTGCGCCAAAATCGACGCCCGCACGCCGCTTGCCATCCCTATCGCCGTGCCGGTTTTCGATTCTTGCTCGCTTCGGTCTAAAATAGAAGCCCAGGGGGTCGCATGACGAATAACTGGATGAAGCGCCGTTGGGTTCTGGGTCTGGCTGTTTTTGCAATGACCGCGGCCAGCTATGCGCAGTGGTCGAACCCGGCCGACGATGTTCCCGCCTATCACCCCTCCGCGCCGCTTAAGGTGAGCGCCCTGCCGCCGATTCTCTCCGGCGCCCAACTGACCGGCGAACACTTCCGCTACCCCTGGCAGGTCCACGCCTACCAGTTGGCGGCCAAGGTCAGCAGCGTCATCTACCAGCTTCCCTGCAACTGCCGCTGCGACCGCGCCCTGGGCCACACCAGCCTGCGCAGTTGCTATGAGACCGCGCACTCGACCGAGTGCGACACCTGCGCCAAGGAGGGCTTCTTCGCCTACCAGCAGACCAAGCTCGGCAAGACCCCGGCTCAGATTCGCGCCGCCATCGCGCGCCACGAGTACGAAAGCATCGATCTGGAGAAGCAGTAGACCGGCGGATAATCCCGAATTGGCGTAGAATCGTTGTAGCAGCACGAGCCAGTTGGCCCGGTACTTCCCGGAATTGGGGGCGTCACGGTTTCGACGGGATTGATTGCGGCTTAGGAGTCATGCCGGGGTGTGGGCACCCGTAATCGCCTGCAAAAACAAAGTTGCCGACTACAGTCTGCCACTTGCAGCTTAATTAAATAAGCTGCCGTCTTCCACGGCTTCGCCTATGGGCTGTGAGCGGACGTCATACAGTAGGCTGGCGGTTGCGGCTCGGTCCGTGTTGCATCCGCGAGATCATCGGACTAGTTTCTGGCCTATCTTGTCCGTTCTGAGGGTCCGGAGCGAAACCCAAAGGAACCGGACAAAGCATGAACACTCCTGGCTGACAGCGATTTCGGACGCGGGTTCGACTCCCGCCGCCTCCACCATTAAGTCATTTTATTATCAATAATATATAAGCGAATTCTCTCGCAATATGCTCGTTCTGTTTCCCACTCCAAGCGCGGCAGCATGGCACTTGTTTTTGCCTCGGATCGTCAAACAGAAGAGGAATAGGCTAAGCCTGGCTACATTCATTCCCGATGCAAAGCACACAGGTTACAGTGAGCTGATCTCAGCTTCCTTGTACAACTTCATTTTCAAGCGTGCCTATAGTGTCGATGGTGATACGAATCCGATCTCCACTGGCGAGGGTGAAGGAATTTGGCGGGACGATTCCCGTTCCCGTCATCAGGAATGCGCCGAAGGGAAAGCTATTGTCGCGGAAGAGGTATTCAACGAGAGTGGCAGGCGCGCGTTTCAGCTCGGCTAGCGTTGTCGCCCCGGAAAACTCAGAGCGGCCATCGCGCACAATCTCCAGACTGATGGGTGTAGAGGTTGGCAGCGGCTCACGATCAATGAGGACGCAGGGGCCCAAGGCGCAACTGCCGTCGTAGACCTTCGCCTGGGGAAGATAGAGCGGATTCTCTCCTTCAATATCGCGCGAGCTCATATCGTTCCCGGCGGTATAGCCGATGATCTGGCCGCAATGGTTGATGAGCAGCGTCAGTTCCGGCTCTGGAACCGACCATGAGGAGTCTTTGCGAATACGGACGTTTTCTCCGGGGCCGGCCACGCGGTGTGGCGTCGATTTAAAGAAGAGTTCGGGACGTTCCGCAGAGTAGACGCGATCATAGAAATCGCCTCCGCCCGCGGTTTTCGACTCATCCATGCGCGCACTGCGGCTGCGGGAGTAGGTGACGCCCGCGGCCCACACTTCCTGATTGCCGATGGGCGCTTCGATCTTTGCCATCAAAAAATCCTTTGCGGGCTCTCCTTTATTGACGATGGAGAGCAGATACCCATGCAGATCGTCATGGGTCACGAGCGCATCCCAGGAAGGCTCGGGAAGATGAAAGTAACTTCCGGCTTCTTCCACGTAAGGTCCGTTGCTGGTGCGGTACAGTTTCACGATTGCTCCTTCAGTTGCAATACGATCTTGTCCACGTCATACACACAGCCTCCCCAGACACCTCCGCTGGCATGCACCAGAGCAGCCCAGAGACGGGTGTCGTCGGGCAGTTGGGGATGGGGACGCAGATCCGCGCGGGGCTTGCGCTGCGCAAGGCGACGCGAGCCTTCCTCGGCGCCGAAGGTCTCATCCGCGTCTCCCACGAGATGGAGAGAGCCGGTCAGCGATTCGCGATCGATAATAATTTCAATCCGGTCGCCATCCTGAATTTTGCCGATGGGTCCGCCGGCGAGCGCCTCTGGAGAGATGTGGCCGATACACGCTCCAGTGGAGACACCGCTGAAACGCGCATCGGTCAGAACGGCCACATGCTTGCAGTGGGGAAGCTGCTTGAGCGCCGAAGTGATCTGATAGATCTCCTGCATACCGGCGCCCGCGGGCCCGCTACAGATGAGAACAATAACATCGCCATGCGCGACCTGACCGCTCTTGATCGCCTGGATGGCTGCTTCTTCCGTTACGAATACTCTGGCTGGACCAAGATGGCGATAGATGTTTTTCTCATCGACGAGCGAGGGATCGATTGCGGTGCTCTTGATGACCGAACCTTCCGGCGCGAGATTGCCCACCGGGAAACAGATGGTAGAAGTCAGCCCCCTGGATCGGGCGCGATCGGGCGACATGATGACATCGTCGGGATCGATACCGTCTATCTCTGTCAGGTTGCGGCGCAATTCATAACGGCGGGGGCTTTCGCGCCACCAATCGAGAGATGTGCCGAGCGACTCTCCGGAAACTGTCATCACGCTGGTGTCGATAAGTCCAGCCTCACGCAAGTGCAGCATCACCTCGGGCACGCCGCCGGCAAGAAAGACCTGCACGGTAGCGAAGTTGCGCGGCCCGTTGGGAAGCGCATCGACGAGACGTGGCGTTTGGCGATTGACCTCGGACCAATCGTCGGCCGTGGGCCGGTGCAGCTTGGCGGCATGCGCGATGGCGGGAATGTGCAACAGAAGGTTGGTGGAACCTCCAAAGGCGGCATGAAGCACCATTGCGTTGCGGATTGCCACTGGTGTCAACACGCTCTCAACTCCGATTCCCAGTTGGTGCAAGCGTACAATCGCGCGGGCCGAGCGCCGGGCCGCATCGAGCCAAATGGGCTGACCGGAGGGCGCGAGCGCAGTGTGAGGCAGAGCAAGCCCCAGCGCCTCAGCTACCACCTGGCTGGTTGCCGCGGTGCCCAGGAACTGGCATCCGCCGCCAGGTGATGCGCAGGCGCGGCAACCCACCTCGGCGGCGTACTCCAATGTGATCTGATCCTGAGCGAAGCGCGCGCCGATGGTCTGAACTTTTCCCGCGTCCTCTCCCGACTCGGGCAAGAGTGTGACGCCTCCGGGAACAAGAACGGCGGGTTGTTTTCCCGCGGATGCCAGCGCCATCATCATGGCCGGCAGGCCCTTGTCGCAGGTGGCGATGCCGATCACACCCTTGCCGGTAGGCAGCGACCGCATCAGGCGGCGCAGCACGATCGCGGCATCGTTGCGAAAGGGAAGAGAGTCCAACATGCCGGCCGTGCCCTGTGTGCGGCCATCGCAGGGATCGGTACATGCCCCGGCAAAGGGGACGGCGCGCAGGGCCTTCAATTCACGAGCCGCCTCCGCTACAAGCAAGCCGACCTCCCAGTGTCCGGTATGGAAGCCAAGGGCAATGGGTTCTCCATTGTCGGCGCGCAGGCCGCCGTGCGTGCTCAGGATTAGGAACTCAGGATCAAGCAGCCGATCCGGGTTCCAGCCCATTCCGGCGTTTTGCGTCAGGCCGAAGAGATTTCCTGAGGGCTGTGTCAGCAGCATCTCCGCTGTGAGGGGCAATGCTCCTGCGGGCCCTCTAGCGTGCGTGGCCA
>PMTP01000144.1:11255-16531 GCA_003167305.1 Acidobacteriaceae bacterium | reverse complement strand
CTGAATCACGCGGAAGGGCGGTACGACTTAGGATCGTTCACCTCCAGCGCGTCTGGATTGAAGGGCCACTTATGGATCGAATGGGATAAGAAGGTTACCTACCGCCTGACAATCGAACCCAGCGATCCAGATTACATGGCGGGCTTTGCTCATGCGGTTGCCCGTCCGCCGCGTCCTCTGTCCATCCAAGTCCACCTGCAGGACTACCAGGGCTTTGTCTTATGCACCAGGGAGATCGTCTTGAAATACGATGCCCGGAATGCGGAAGCTCTGGCCGCATCCACTCCGGATTCCCAGGCATTGAAGACGGATACCGTCAATCTGCCCGCGGACCAGCCGGCGCAAACCATCGATTTTGCACAATTGGATGCTCAGGAGGCTGCGCGGGAGCGCGATCAGGAGATCTTCCAGAATCAGATCGGGCCGGATGGGCAGATCGCGGGCCTCAACGCTCACGGCGAAATCCCCTGCTCAAAGTCAGCCTATGAAAAGACGGCGAACTGGAGTTTTACGCCAGACTTTCCCTCTCTTGCCGAGCAGAATCAATGGCTGAAGCGCCAGCAGGAGTTGCCGGCTGGCGCGGCACACCCATCTCCTGCCGCGTCTGCCGCGCCTGCCGCCCGCAAGAAGAAAGCCGCGATCCAGCTCTTGCCTTTTACTGTCGAAGGAGACGATGCCATCGTCGACTTTGACGCCGCTCAGGGAGTCATTGCCACCCGCGGGGGAAAAACCTTCTTCCTCGACAAAGCCGCCGGAGCCGCCGCTGATTCCGCATGGCAGGACTACCCCGTAAGCATCCATTACCGCTGCGACCAGAGTTCAATCTGCATGCTCACGCACTCCGGCCTGGGCGGTTTACGCGCGAGAATGAAGAGATAGGCCGGGCCGAATCAGATTCGCGTCGACCAATAACCGGGGCGGCGCCTGGCGTGAGCTACGGCAAGCGTTTACCGCATTGGAATGGCCTTTGCGCCGGTTTTGGCGGTTTCGCGGCGCTCCCGGCCCGCTGGCCGTACAATAAGCCTTGAGGTACAACCGGTCCACTCATGTCATCCAACGGTTATCCATCGCGCTCCACGCGGTCGCACGGCATCCGCTCGCTGTTCAGCATGTTCTCCAGCGACCTGGCCATTGATCTGGGCACTGCCAACACCCTGGTCTATGCGGCCGGCAAGGGCATTGTTGTCAATGAGCCCTCCATCGTCGCCATCAACAAGAACACCGGCGAGGTGGAAGCCGTGGGCAAGGAGGCCAAGGAGATGCTGGGCCGCACCCCCGGCAATATCGTGGCCATCAAGCCGATGAAGGACGGAGTCATCGCCGACTTCAAAGTCACAGAAAAGATGCTCAACTACTTCATTCAGAAGGCCCACAACCGCAAGATGCTGGTCCATCCGCGCATCGTCATCGGCGTGCCTTCGGAGATTACCCAGGTGGAAAAGCGCGCCGTTGAGGACTCCGCCTACCGCGCCAAGGCCAGCGAAGTTTATCTCGTCGAGCAGGCGATGGTGGCGGCCATCGGCGCCGGCCTGCCGATCACCGAGCCGGGCGGCAACATGGTGGTGGACATCGGCGGCGGCACGACGGACATCGCGGTCATCTCGCTCTCCGGCATCGTCTACTCGCGCTCCGTGCGCATGGCCGGCAACCAAATGGACGAGGCCATTACCAACTACCTCAAGCGCAAGTACAACCTGCTGATCGGCGAGCGGACCGCCGAAGCCATCAAGATCCAGATCGGCTCGGCCTTCCCGCTGGACAAGCCGCTGACGATGGAGATCAAGGGCCGCAACCTGATCGAGGGCGTTCCCAAGAGCATCACCATCGACGACAGCGAGATTCGCGAGGCTCTGGGCGAGTGCATCGCGGTGATCATGAACGCCATCCGCGTGGCGCTGGAGCGCACGCCGCCGGAGCTGTCGGCTGACATTTCGGATCGCGGCATCGTGCTGACCGGCGGCGGCGCGCTGATCAAGAATCTCGACAAGCGCATCCGCGAGGAGACCGGGCTGCCCGTCTCGGTGGCCGACGATCCCCTGGCCTCGGTGGTGCTGGGCACCGGCAAGATGCTCTCCGACTTCAAGCTGCTGCGCAAGATCAAGATCGACTAACCACCTGCTGTCTGACTCTCTCTAGTGCTGAGACTGTGTGATTTGTTAATTATTCCTGAACAAATGCGGGCGTGGGCGCCCGCAGGATAGCCGGTCTGGAGACCGGCGCTACATTCCGGCCAAACCACAATCACACGATCTCGATACTAGTTGGCAATCATTTGCCATGAAGCTAAAACCTGCCCCATAGCACGGCTATTTCGCCGCCGCCGCCCGCAACGCCTTCAGCATCTCGCGGCGCAGGATGGAGTTGATGCGTGACTGGTAGCCCTTGCCTTGCGCCTTCAGTCACTCCAGCACATCTGCATCCACGCGCGGGGTGCAATCCTCTTCGATGGCCGTCAGTATACTGGTATTGCTCTCGCTTTCTGTAGAGTTCCCTCCTGCCTGAGCTTTCGCCATGGATTCGTTCTTCCTCCGCTATCGGAATCTCCTGGTGCTGCTGGCCCTCCTGCTGGCGCAGATCATCGGGCTGGCCGTGCAGGTGCGCCGCACCGAGAGCGGGCGCAACTCGCTCGATCCGGGGGACATGTCCGGTGTGCGGCTGATCCGGTTGTGGGCCGATGCGGTGGTCAGCCCCCCGGAGCAGCTCTCCCACTGGGCCAATCTGGGCGCGGGGAGCCTATGGCAAAACTACCTCGACCTCAGAAGCATCCGCGAGCAGAACCAGGCGTTGCAGAAGACCATCGACCGGCTGCGCCTGGAACAGGCCTCTCTCCTGGAAGACGCCAAGCAGGGCGAACGGCTGCAGGCGCTGGTGGACTTTCAGCAAAAGTACATCTATAAGACTCTTGCGGCCCAGGCCATTGGCTCCAGCGGCAGCGATTCCTCGCGGGTCTTCTATATCGACAAGGGAGAAGACTTTCAACTGAAGCAGGACATGGCCGTGCTGACCGCCGACGGCATCGTGGGCAAGGTGCGCGAGGTCTTTCCCCATTCGGCGCAGGTTTTGGCCATCAACGACCAGACCAGCGGCGCGGGAGTGATTCTGGAGACGACGCGAATTCGCGGCATCCTGCGCGGCAACGCCAGCGGCCAACTGCAAATTGTGGGACTGTTGGCCGACCAGCGCATCCAGCGGGGAGAGACGGTGCTCACCGCCGGGGGCGACCTGATCTTCCCGCGCGGGCTGCCGGTGGGGGTCGTCGAGAAGGTTGTGCCCGACCCCGATCGCGACTCGTTCATTGACGTGATCGTGAAGCCGGCTGCCCACCTCGATCGTCTCGACGAGGTGCTGGTGATTACCTCGACTGAGCCGCGCTTCTCGGTCGAGCAGCAGCAGGACATAGCCACCAGCGAGATGCTGAAAGGCGCGGAGGCGGAGGCCATCAAGCAGCAGCAAAAAGCCTCGCAGATCATGGCCGAGCGGCTGCCCGGACTCACCGATCCCAATGCGCCGGCGGCGAATCCCGCAGCGCCCGGACAGACGGCCCAGCCCGGAGAAACCCCGGCCGCTCCCGCCGCTGCGCCGGTTCCCAAGCTGCTGCCCGCGCGCCATCCTGACCGCTTTACGCCGGGGACAACGCCGTCTACAGGCGAGGAAAACCCCACGCCTGCCGGCCCGGAAAACAAGCCGGAATCGAAGCCCGATCAGACAACCCAACCCCCGTCCGGCCAACCAGGGAGGAATCCACAGCCATGAGTGTTCTGGGCGCCGACCATCGCCGCGATATGGGGATTCACAGCTATCCCGTGCTGGTCTATGCAATGACGCCGCTGGCGGCGCTGGTGCTGCAAGCCTTGCTGCCGCGCTATCTGCGCGGCTATGCCTGGTTCGACCTGCCGCTGGTGGTCACGGTCTACTTTGCCCTGGTCCGGCGCGATCCCATCCAGGGAATGCTGATGGGCGGGAGCCTGGGCATCTTCGAGGACGCGCTGACCCACCACGCCATCGGCGTCAACGGCATTGCCAAGACGGTAGCCGGCTTTCTGGCCGGCTCGGTCGGAGTGCGCATCGACGTCGAGAACCACACCATCCGCCTGATGCTCACCTTTCTGCTTTCGCTGCTGTGCAGCGCGATTTACGTATTCATCTACCGCATCCTGCTGGGCCTGGAGCTGGAGTGGAGCTGGCTGGCGGAGCTGATGAAGGCGGTGGGTAACTCGGCGATCGCCGCCGTACTTTTCCCGCTGCTCGACCGGACGCAGATCAAGGAGTGAGAAAAGCCGGGAACAGGGAACAGGGAACAGACAATCCCGCTTTGTGTTGATGTTTTGAAAGGTACGGCTTTATCTCCGGCGAGAATGTTGATCGCTGGATTTACGGTTCAAACTACTAGCCGTCGTGAACGATTGCTCACGGCAATGCAACTCAACAGCGCAGCGAAAACGGCGCTATTCTAAGGCTCAGACAATGTATTCCAACAGTGGCACTCGCGGCGAAAAGCTTCCCATCTTCAAGTTGACGGTGGTGCAGTACGGCATTCTGTTCATGATGCTGGCGCTGGCGGCCGGGCTGTGGCGGCTGCAGGTGCTGCAGGTGGACGATTACCGCCTCCAGGCCGAGCAGAACCGCATCCGCAAGGAGCCGGTGATGGCCGCGCGCGGCAAACTCTTCGATCGCGAGGACCGCCTGATCGTCGACAACTACCCCTCGGTCTCCTGCTACCTGGTTCGCGAGCAGAGCCGCAATGTGGACGATGATCTGCCGCTGATTGCGCGCGGATTGGACCTGGACCTGGAGCAGTTGCGCGCCACACTGCGCCGCTATCGCACCCGGCCGGTCTACGAGCCGATCCCCATCAAGCAAGAGGTCACCGCCGACGAGCAGGCCTTCATCGAGGCGCATCGCAACGAACTGCCCGAGTTGGAGACGATCGACGTGGAGCGCCGTCTTTATCCTCGCGACGGCTTTGCGGCCCACCTGATCGGCTACGTGGGCGAGGTCAGCGAGGAGGATCTGAACAACCCGCGCTATGCGTCCTACGAACCGGGCGACGTGGTGGGCAAGGCAGGTGTCGAGGAGACCTATGACCAACTGCTCCGTGGCGAGGACGGCTCGCGCGACGTGGTGGTGGACAGTCATGGGCGCGAGGTGGGCTACCTGCGCACCCAGCACGCCATCCCCGGCCAGGACCTGAAGCTGACCATCGACATTGACCTGCAGCGCACCGCGGAATTGGCGCTGGGCGACGCCAACGGCGCCGTGGTGGCCATGGACCCCCG
>PMTP01000144.1:0-11206 GCA_003167305.1 Acidobacteriaceae bacterium | reverse complement strand
ATATGCGCGTCAACTGCCAGGGCGGCGCCAATTTCTACGGGCGCTTCTTCCACTGCGATCATCACCACGGCGTGCTGAGTATCCACGAGGCCATTCCGATGTCGTGCGATACCTTCTTCTACACGCTGGCGCAGAAACTGGGCATCGACACNNCTGCCCAACGAGATGGCCGGAGTGATGCCCTCGACGCAGTGGGAGATGAAGAACTTCCACCAGCGGTATTACCCCGGCAACACGATTTCCGTCGGCATCGGCCAGGGTGAGACGCAGGTTACGCCCCTGCAATTGGCGCGGGCCTTGGGCGGCATCGCGTCCAACGGCCATCTGGTCCGTCCTCATGTGGTGAACACAGACCAGCTTCCAGCCGAGTTCCGCCAGGCCCTCCAGGACAGCTTTCCAGGATCGGGTGAGCAAACGGTGCCTCTCAATCCGGACACCTGGGAAATCATCACCGATGGCATGGCGGCCGCTACCACTCCAGGTCTATATCACACAGCCGAGGCCGCGCACATGGAAGGCGTCGACTTTGCCGGCAAAACGGGCACCGCCCAGGTCGTCGGCGGCGGCGATACCCACACCAAGGGCGGAGCAAAAACCCCGAATTCCTGGTTCGTGGGCATGGTTCCCAGGCGCAATCCTGAGATTGTGATTGCCGTGCTTCAGGAGCATGGCGACTGGGGATCGCTCTCGGCGAAGATAGCGGTCCAGATCATCACCACCTATGTGAACAAAAAGCGAATGCAGGACCATAACGTCCTGAACCAGGCCACCCTCGACAAGCCGGTCGAAGTGGGCGCAGTCTGGTCAGAACCCGGGCCCGCCGGCCGCAAGCGTTCCGCAGCTTCCAGGCAGGATTCTATCCTTCATGCAGGCCACTTCATGGTGAACCCCAAACCGCTGACCGGCGACTTTGCCAGCGCGCTGCCTCGCTTGCCGGCCTGGCTGCTGGCCATGCCGTTGCGCTTCAAAGAGGGCCAACCCTGATGCGCCGCTTCATGAGCTTTCGCGACTTCGACTGGGCGCTGCTCGGCATGGTGCTGGCGATCTGCACGATCTCCGTCTTCGAGATCTACTCGGCCACGCTGCACACCAAGTACGCCGCTCTCCATGCTCACACCAAGCAGTTGTTTTGGATCACGGGCGGCCTGGCGGCCATGTTCCTCTTCTCAAAAATCGATTATCACCGCCTGCTGGATTGGATTCCATGGGTCTATGGAGCGAGCCTGCTGTCGCTGGTGGCTGTGAAGCTGGTGGGACACAAGGTGCTGGGCGCAAAGCGCTGGATCAGCATTGGCCCTATGCACTTTCAGCCCTCCGAGTGGGTCAAGCTGATTCTGATTCTCGCCGTGGCCCGCTACTTTGCCAATCTGGGCGGACGCTCGCTCACCTGGAAGGAGATCTTCAAGGCCCTGGTGCTGGTCGGAATTCCCATGGCGCTGGTGCTGATACAGCCTGACCTGGGAACCGCGCTCACTTACACGCCAATTTTGGTCGCCGGCCTCTTTCTGGGCGGCATCAATCTCCGCCAGGCCCTGATTCTCGTCACCTGCGCGGGCGTTCTGGTGGCCGGTGTCTGGACCAGCGGCAAGATCCTCAAGCCCTTTCAAAAGGCTCGCCTCACCAGCTTCATCAATCCCGACAACGACCCCAAGGGCACCGGCTATCAACTCAAACAATCGCTCATCGCTGTCGGCTCAGGCGGCGTCTGGGGCAAGGGCGCGGCCAAGGGAACCCAGACCCAGGGCGACTTCCTCCCCATTCCCCACGCGGACTTTATCTTTGCCGCTTTTGGCGAAGAACACGGATTTGTCGGCGCAATTTTCGTGCTGCTGCTATACTTTTTCATATTGATGCGTTTGATTCAGAACGCTCAAACAGCCGCAGACCTGTCCGGCTCCCTGATTATCATGGGAGTGGTGGCTGTGTTGACCTTTCAGATTGCGGTCAACGTGGGCATGGTTATTGGATTTATGCCCGTCACCGGAATCCCTTTGCCGTTAATGAGTTACGGTGGATCTTCGGTGTTGTTTACGTTCCTGGCGCTGGGCGTGGCGATGAATGTCCGCATGCGCCGGTTCGTCAACTGACGGACTCGCAGCCTCACCTCTTGTGTTCCCCCGGAACAGTCCGGCCCGCAAGAGCACGATTTTTCAGGTATTTCGCCGGCCAGGTCCAGATGGATCGCGCGCCCGGCAGGATTGGGTTCATGAGCACGCAGAGACGGGAAATCCGTTGGCGGCGTATACGTTGCGCGGGACGATGGGGAAAGACTATCCTCAGCCCTGTTGCGCAACGCGCCAGTGCAATCGCCAGCGATGGAACGGCTCCGCCGGAATTTCCGGCACGGTTCGCCACAAACTCTCTGCAATCGGGTTTCCGTATCGTACAGCTTGATCGGCTTGTACAGCTTGTGTTTGTACAGTTTGTTCAACTTGTTCTCTTAGTCCGGCTCGTCCTACGCCATGGCTCTCCGCCCTTCGGGGCCGGTCCTGGCGAGGCAGCCGGAAGACCAGCGAATCACGGTTTCTCCCTCCCGCACATCCCCTCCCCTTCCTGCCTCGCGCGTCTTCATCCAACCTTGCCATGGGTCCCAGCAGGCAGACGCCGCTGGGCGGAAAGGTACGATGGCAAAGGAAATTTGTATCTCCAGTACGCCGCATGAGACGCGGCTGGCAATCCTTGAAGACGATCAACTCGCGGAAATCTATTACGAACGCGAAAACGAGTACACCCTCGCCGGCTCGATTTACAACGGCCGCGTCACCCGCGTCCTGCCCGGCATGCAGTCGGCCTTTGTGGACGTGGGCCTGGAGCGCGATGCCTTCCTCTATGTAACCGACTTCATGGAGCTGGAAGACCCGGAAGAGACCGACGAGCTGGAAAAAGCCGCGGCCAGCGGCGCCAACCAGCCTCCGCGCGAAGTCCGGCACACCGCCGCTCCAGAGACGCGCAACGCGCGCCCCGTCCAGAAGCCCGAGCAGAAGCCTGAGCAGAAACAGGAACAGCGTCCGGCCCAGGAACGGCCGACTCAGGAACGTCCGGCCCCTGAAAAACGCCAATTGACGGTTGAGGCCCTCCCTGAGGCCGAGTTCGCATCCCTGCCCGCATCCGGCTCCTTATCCTTCTCCGAGCTGGCAGACAACGGTGAACAGGATTCCGGCGAGCCGGGCGCCAAGCGCTGGCGCGGACGCCGCCGCCGCCGTGGTGGCCGTGGCGCCGCGGACACGCCTGAGAGCCAGGCCGAGACCGGCATGGCTTCGCCGGCCTACGTCGAGGAAATCGCGGAGACCGAGCAGGAGGTTGCGCCGCAGATTCACGCTGGCGCTGGCGCCCCGGCAGACAGGTCTTCGTCACCGGGGTGGTCTGCCGAGCCGGCGCGCCGTTCCGAGCGCGCCCCAGCTTCCGCCCCAGTCCCATTTGTCATGCCCGGCGAGTCGCTCTCGAAGTACGGCGGCGCTCCGGCAGAAGAGGACGCCGCCCGGCCCGCGGCCGCGCACGTCGCGCCGCGCAGCTCCTTCAAGCCTCCGACACTGATCGAGTCGCCCATCCGGTGGGATGGCAGTGGCCTGCTCCCCGGCGAGTCGCTCTCCAGGCATCGCACTCGCCCAGTCGAGCCTGCCGTGCAACAGGAGGCCGAGCCAGCCGCGGAAGCCCTATCCGAGCCGCAGGGTGTTGATCCCGATGCGCCGGAAGCCAGTGTCGTTACCCCCGACGCCATTCAGGAGCAGGAGTTCTTCGCGGAGACGGCCGAGGCCGAACCGCAACAGCCTGCCTCCGAAGCCGTCCATGAGCCTGCCGTGAACGCGACAGAAGACGAGTTAGTTCCTGAGTTGGCCGAAGACCACCTGGTCGATGAGGAGCCTGTCGAAGAGGATGAATTCGAGGAAACGACGGAATCAGCAATAGAACCAGCGGGTGTACCATATCGCGCTTTTGGGAGCTGGGAAACAACCACAGAAGCGCAAGCCCCCGCTGAAGAATCCACGACCGAGACTCCCGAAACCACAGCCCCCGACGCCACTGCCTCTCACAATGTGGACCCTCTGCCTCCCACCGGATTCCGGCTCTTTGGCTTGGGCAAGAAGAAGGCCGAAGAGGCCGCAAAGCCGACGGCCAAGCCTGTTTCGACCTATGCTCCCGGCAGCGGCCTCATCGTCGAAGAGACCATCGAGGAAGAGGAGTTTGACGCTCCCCGCCATCAGAACCGTGCCAAAGGCGGCGATCATGACAGCGACGACTTTGAAGAAGAGACGCTGCCCAACCAGATGCGCACAGGCGACCTGGGCGAGATGCTCCAGGAGGCCCACCTCGACCACCGCATCCAGTTGAACTTTGACGAAAAGAATGGCGACGAGGAAGGCTTCGACGAGGAAGAAGACGAAGAAGAGCCAACCGCCGAAGGCCAGCCCGCCGCCGGAGCGCCAGGCCAGCGCCGTGACCGCAACGCCCGTGGAGGACGGCACGGCCGGGGCGCGCCGGCCGCGCAAGGCTCCCGAGGCCGCGGTCCCACGCGCCGCTCGGCGCAGTTGTCCGACCTGCCTATCATCAGTGATTTATTGAAGCCCGGCCAGGAGATTCTCGTCCAGATTGCCAAGGAGCCTATCGCCAAAAAGGGCGCGCGCATCACCTCGCACATCGCCCTGCCCGGTCGCTTCCTGGTCTTCATGCCCACCGTCTCCCACATCGGCGTCAGCCGCAAGATCGAGTCCGACAGCGAGCGCCAGCGCCTGAAGCGCATTCTCACCCACGAACGGGGCGAGGCCTCCGGCGGATTCATCGTGCGCACCGCCGCTGAAGGCGCATCGGAAGAAGACCTCCGCGCCGACCTGCGCTTCCTGCTCAACCTCTGGGCCGAGATCAAGCAGCGCTCCGACGACTCCAAGTCGCCCGCGCTCATCTACCACGACCTCTCGCTGATTGAACGCATCCTGAGAGATCAGGTCAGCTCCAATTTCTCCTCCATCTGGGTCGATTCGGAGGCCAACTACGAGCGCATCGTCCGCTTCCTCAACCGCTTCTCGCCCACTCTGGTTCGCCGCGTCAAGCTCTACACCAAGGAGACTCCGCTCTTCGAGCACTTCGGCATTCAGGACGAGATCGCCAAGGCCCTTAACTCCAAGGTATGGCTCAAGTCGGGCGGCTCCATCGTCATCAANNTCGTCAAGACCAACCTCGACGCCGTGCCGGAGATCGTTCGGCAGATTCGTCTGCGCGACCTGGGCGGCATCATTATCATCGACTTCATCGACATGGACGACCGCAAGAACCGCTTCCGCGTGATGGGCGCCCTGGAAGAAGCTCTCAAATCCGACCGCGCTCCCACCAAGGTTCTCCAATTCAATGACTTTGGCCTGGTCGCGATCACCCGCAAGCGCGTGAAGCAGTCCCTGGAGCGGACGCTCTCAGTCCCATGCCCCACCTGCCAGGCCACCGGCATGGTCAAGAGCCCGACCACCGTCTGCAACGAGATCTATACCGAGCTTCGCAAGATGAAGAAGCACTTCGAGGGCGCCGATGTTCTGCTGCGCGTCAACCCGGAGACGGTCAAGGTGCTCAAATCCAACAGCGCCAGCTGGCTCACCGAATACGAGGAGTTAATCGGCAAGAACATCCTGGTCAAGAGCGATCCCACGCTCCATCCCGAGCAGTTCGATATTCAGGGGTGAGGGCGCAAGCAATCACAAAAAAGACCGGCCAACCAGCCGGTCTTTTTTGTTGGAAGGAGGGAAACAACGCCCCTCAACCAGCCTGATTCATCAGCAGCAGGGGCAACAGCAACTCGCTATGCCGCTTTGAATCCACCTGCAGCGTCAGCGTCTGCTGCTTCTTCTCGCGCAGCACGGTCACCTGCACCGGCTTGCCCTGATTCGAGCGCAGCGCCCGCTCCCAGTCGCCGAGCGTGGTAATGCCGTCGGAACCGACCTTGAGAATCACGTCGAAGGCCTTCAGTCCTGCCGCGTCGGCCTCGCTCTTACGCGCCACCTGCTTGACCATCAGCCCGCTGGGCACGCCCAGGTACTCGGCCATCTGCGAGGTCAGCGGTTCCACCAGCGCGCCCACATTCAGGCTGCTGCCAAAGAACGGCATATGAAACCCGCCCGGCAGCGACGCGTCGCCATTGGTCAGAATCCCCATCCCCGGCCCCGGCGCAAAGACGTCCCCGCCATTGCCCAGCTTGTTCCACACATCTTGTTCCATCGCCTTGCGGTCGGCCAGTTGCACAGCCAGCGTTTGAAGGTTGCCGTCGCGGCTGATCTCCAGGCTGACCTTGCGCCCAGCCGGAATCTCCCTGAGTGTGCGCCGCAATTGTTCGGCGCCCTCCACGGCCTGGCCGTTCAGCTTGACCACCACGTCGTTGACCTTCAGCCCGATCTGCCCCGCCGGCGCGTCATGATCGATCAGCGTGATGACAGCTCCGCGAACCTCCTTCAGCTTGAGCGCCTGCGCCTTCTCCGGGTCCACGTCCGCCAGATCAACGCCCAGGTAGCCCTGCGAACCTGAGTGCAGCAGCACGCTGGGCTCCTGGAGGAGATCGATAATCCCACGCCCCTGCGCAGGAGCGCTCGCAGGCGCCATCGCCCCCAGCAACGCCACAACTCCGAAACTCCAATACAGCCTCAAAAAGTGCTTCATCTCTTCTTCTCCCACGAATCCCGGCTGCCCCGCACTCTTTTCTTGACGATGCGATCGCCGACGGGAGTTATTCCACTTATTGAATCTCCGGAACGCTGTCCAAAACCTGCCGCGAAACCGTCCGGATGTACGGGTTCCGGTCCGTATTGGCAACCGAGTGCAGCACCTGCCGCACGCTGGTATCGCCCTCCACCGGCTCCAGAATGTTGATTGCGGCGGTGCGAATCCGCGGGTCGGAGTCGTTCATCAGCGCCTCCAGAACCGCATCCCGCACCCGCATATCCTCGGCCACATACGGCTCCAGACCCTCCAGCGCCTTCTTGCGCACGCCATCATTCTTGTCGTAGCGCAGCGCCACCATCAGCGCATCGCGAATTCCCGCCGCCTTGCAGCTGTGCCCGGCCTTGCACTCGGCTGCCATCAATCCCACCGAGTCGTCCCGCACCCCCGTCGACGCCGAGTTCTGGCTGGCCAGCATCAGCAACTGCCGGATCGCCGGATCGTCCAGCGAACCCTCTAATCGCTGCGGCACCAACTGGTTGTAACGCACCTCCACCATGTGGCTGTTCGGTTGCCGCACAATGCTGGAAATGCTGGCAATCTCCGCTGGCACGGCGACTCCCGCCGCCGGCGCCGGCTGAGCCTGCACCCGCGCCGCCATTGTATGAGCCGCGCGATTCCCGGCCAGCTTGTATTCGCCCAGTGAGCCCGCCCCCACGCCCGCCAGCAGCAGCAGACAAGCTGCCACCGGCGCAGCCTGCAAGCTGGCGAAACCATTCATCATCCGCTGGCCCAGACGCTCATACCAGCGCCACGGCGGCAGCGCGTCCAGCGCTTCTTCCAGGCGCATGCGCGCACGCGCAATCAGGTTCGCTTCCGGCTCGGCGGCCGGATGCGCATCCATCAGCAACTTCAGCGCCAGCAGTTGCTCCCGCTCCTTGACGCACTCCGGGCAGCCGCCCAGGTGCCGCTCCAACTCGTGGGCCTGCTCGTCGGCCAGCTCCCCATAAGCCGCCGTCACAATCCGCTCATGTGCTACTTCGCAATTCATCGCTACGTCCTTCCAGCCTCAAAAAACTGCCTTCAGCGCCCAACCATCCGGCTCCCTCCAGGATGCGGAAGAGATGCCACCAGCGCTTTTACCGCAACCCCGCCAACTGTGTTCTTAACTTCTTCGTTGCCCGGAAGAGCGTATTCTTGGCGGTCTCTTCCGTGGTGCTCAGCATCTCCCCAATCGTCCGCAATCGCAGCCCCTGGTAATGCTTCAATTCAAAAACCATCCGCTCCCGCGGCGTCAGCTTCTCCAGCGCCGATTGAATCCGCTCCCCCAGCGCCTTGCGTTCCAGCTCCTTCGCCGGGTTCGAAAACGACCGGTCGTCCGAGACCGAAGCCAGCAGGTCAAACTCGTCCCCGGAGTGGTCCACCAGCACCGTGTTGCTCTCGCGCCGCGTCTTGCGCCGCCGCATCTGGTCCAGACAAAGATTGGTCACAATTCGGTAAATCCACGTGTAAAACGAACATTCGAAGCGAAAATTCCCAATGTACCGGTAAGCCTTCAAAAACGCTTCCTGAAAAATGTCCTCGGCGTCGTGCTCGCTCCCGGTCAGGTGCAGCGCCAGCCTGAGCACCTGCTGTTCATACTGCCGGACCAGCGTGTCGAAGGCCGTCCGCGAGCCCGCCTGCGCCTCGCGGATCAGCTCCATCTCCGGCGCGCGCGCCTGCATCCGCTCCTCGGCGGTCTTCGCCCCGTTATTTGCCCTGGTTGCAGCCATGCCTGAGGAGGATTGTACCCTCCGGGCCGCCGGCCAAACCATGCCAGCCGGTCCACGAACCGGGGAAACCGGGTAAATCACCACATCCGTTGCCATCGAATCCGCTCCGGGTTTGGGGAGTCTCCGCACTGCGATAGACGCGATGCGCTTCTGTTGGTAAGCATCGATGTTCTTGATGGTGGCATCATCAACCGGCGCCGAATCTTGTCATTTCCTCACTAGAACTGTCCTTCTGAGAGAACGAGCCGAGGGCGGTAGGCCCTGCCGCAAGAGGCCCACCCGCTACACTAAAAAGCGATGAACGATACTCTTTTCCCCGATCCCGCGGCCAACTCCGCCGACTGGCTCACCGCCCACTGCGACGGCGGTTCCCGCGGCAATCCCGGCCCCTCCGGCTACGGCGCCGTCATCGAAGACGCCAAAGGCCGCGTCCTGGCCGAGTTGAGCGAGTTCGTCGGCATCCAGACCAACAACTTCGCCGAGTACTCCGGCCTCTTGGGAGTGTTACGCTGGGCCATCGATCACGGCGCGAAGCGCCTGCGCGTCATCTCCGACTCCGAGCTGATGGTCAAGCAGATGCAGGGCAAGTACGCGGTGAAGAGCCCCATCCTCCGCCCGCTCTTTGAGGAAGCCCGCAAGCTCTCCCGCCGTCTCGAGAGCTTCGAAATGCGCCACACCCTGCGCGGCGGCAACAAAACAGCCGACCGCCTCGCCAACGAAGCGATGGATCGAGGCATGGGCAAGTCGGCAATCCCGCAGGTAGGCAAGCCAGCCGACTTCGAAGCCGCCCGACAGCAGGTCAGCAAGCCAGCGAGTCAGCCTGTCAGCAGTCCAGCCGCACCCCGGCCTGCACCACACCCGTCCGCCAAACCTGCCCGCCAAATCCTCGAAGGCTACGTAAAAGATGGCGTAGTCCACCTATTGGGCGGCGAACTCCCCGACGGCATCTTCGTCAAAATTGTCCGTGAATAGCGGGTTCCCGAGGTCTCAGAATGCCAAAGACGAGACCCTGGGGCATCCAATTATTTCGGGTTATTTAGACATGGACCAACCGCTGACTAAAGAAACGCTGCCCGCCAAGTAGCCCCTACCAGCCTCGCCCCGCAGCCTCCCGCAGTTCATCGAGTTTATAGTGCGTCCCTCGCCAAACTACCCCATCTCGCCAAAGCGCAAGCACCATTGAGCGCGCCAGCGCGAAGGTAAAAATTGCGATCGCCGGCGCATAGAAGATTGCTAGCCACGGCTGCTGCTTGTAAGCCGCAAAGTTCGCCGCAATCGACAGATAGATCATCCCTCCCGCCACAGCAGTCCATTCTCCGCTGGCCAGTGCCGCCAGTGGCAAAACAATCTGCACCGCAGTGCCTACCAGAGCCACCAGCGTCAGCCCAGTCCGGTAGCGGAAGACGGCAAACGCGTTCTTTTCGAGCAGTCCCACAATTCCCAACGGCCCAGTCATCCAATTGATCCGCGCCAGCCCATCGCCCACCACGATCCGCTGTCGATAACCAGCCCGCTTGATCCTCCAGCCCATGCGCAGGTCTTCCACCACCTCCATGCGTAGCGGCTCAAAACCGCCCAGCTTCTCGAAGACCTCGCGCCGGATCAGGTTGAAGCTGCCCTGCCCAAAGAAGTCCCGCGCCTTGGGGTCGGCTACCTTCCACATCCGGTTGTTCCACTGCGAGAGCGCCAGAACCGACGTGAGTACAGCATTCTCCGCCCAGCTCATCCTGTCCATGGTCAGATTCAACACCACGTGGTCGGCCTGCTCCTTCAATGCATACTGCAAGGCCAAAGCAAGCGCCCGCTCGTCGAAGCGTACATCGCCATCGGTAAACAAGAACCACGGCGCGCGCGCCCGTTTTGACGCCAACTCCAACGCGTGCGGTTTGCCCACCCACCCCTCGGGCAGCGCACTGTTGTGAATCACCTCCAGCGTGTGCTGACCGCCCGCTGCCCGTGCCTCCGCCGCAACCGCATCCATCCGCTCGCCCGTCCGGTCCGTCGAGCGGTCATTCACTGCAATGATCTGAAGCCTTAACCCTGTCGAACCAAGCAGCGAGCGAAGCGTCGTCTCAATCGACTCTTCTTCATTGCAGGCTGGCACAATGACAGTGAGATCGGGTGCCGTCCCGTATGTCCCATCAGCTGCGTTCGACTTTGCCAGCGTCCCCTCGTCCATCTGCGTCAAATCCTGTACCCGCGACATTCCGCGCAGCGCAGCAATCGCCTGAGCCGCCCAGACCAGAGCCACCAGCCAGCAGGAAACCGGGAACACGTCGCGCAAAACAAGAGCAACATTCATACACCTAGTCTCGCACAAACCCCGGTTATGGCTAGCTGAGGGTGGCACACCCTAAGGTTTTCAAAATCTTAACCTTCTAACAAAGTAAGTTCCCTATCTTTTCACTTACTTGGCAAAAGGGTGGGAGTCCACGAACCTTCCAGAAACCGGCTATACTCTCTTTCCTATTCCCTGCTTTTTACGCTCTCCGCTCCACGATAGAATCCGTCTTGAGTGAGTTCGTCGGGTGGTTACTTAGAATTAACTTCCCTGGGCGCATAATAGGTTTTGAGTAGGACAAAGGAAGAGGCGCCGGGTGCCCCAGGTCCCGATTTTGGGACCTGGGAAACCACGAACTCAGTGGCGCGCAAGCGCCGTCCGCCCCATCGCAGGTGGTTGCGTAAAATTAACTTCCCTGGGCGCACAATGGTCTTGAGTAGGGCAAAGGAAGAGGGTTCAGGAGCGAATGAAGGACGAACAAAAGGGGAAGAAAACAATGAACGGCCGGGAACAACCCTGA
>PMTP01000047.1:34527-38283 GCA_003167305.1 Acidobacteriaceae bacterium | reverse complement strand
TCGCGCCCAATGCGGCCAAGCAGGCGGTCTTTCGCGCCGTGAAGAAACTGCGGATACGATTGGCTGCCTTGAGGGTGAAGCGATGAAGCACTTGAATGAAGAGGAATTGATCGAGCAGTACTACAAGCAGGGCAAAGCCGGCGCCAGGCGGCACCTTGAAGCTTGCGCGGAGTGCGCCGAGGATTTTGCGGTGTTCAAGAACGATCTCGATGCGATGCAATCCGCAGAGCTTCCGGCACGGGATGCCGCGTATGGCGAGCGCGTTTGGCGGTCGATTGCTCCCTTTCTGCCCGTATACGAAGCGCGCAAGCGGAGCTGGCTGCGCGGCGGCGCATGGAGAGGCCTGAGTTATGCCTCCGCCTGCGCGGTGCTGGTTGCGAGCGCATTCATTGCGGGGCGCGTGTGGGAGCACCAGCAGATACGGACAACGGCAGGCGCCAATCCTACTGCGATCCCGCAAAAAGCAACGCCACCTCAGCAGCGGCTTGTCGTCGTCGTATTGAGCGACCATCTGGAGCGCTCGGAGCGGCTGCTGGTCGAGTTGAAACATGCCGATGCCGGCAGCGAGGAGATGGTAACACCGCTGCGCGACGAAGCCCGCAGCCTTCTGGCAGCCAATCGTGTCTGCCGCCAGAATGCGGAGAAGGACGACGATCCGGCGCTGGCCGCGGCTCTGGCTCGCCTGGATCATCTACTCGTCGAATTGGCAAACCAGCAGGATGGATTGAACGCCGCGGCTCTCACTCGCCTGCAAAAGGAAATGAACTCGGGCAGCTTGCTCTTTGAAGTGCGCGTCTTGCGCTCCCGAATTCCGGATCAACAGCCGACCGCGAACAAACGGCCGAATGGAGGCACGATATGAAAACCGCATCGATGCTTTTCCCCGCTATACTCGGCGTCTTGCTGTGCGCGCCCGGCGCCGGCTTTGCCCAGTTCACACCGGGGCAGAGCTTTTCCGGTGGCATTGCGAAGCTGGGAATCGACGACGCCCTGATTGCGGCCAGTTCTCCGGAGAGCATCCTCTACGCGCAGGGAGCGAGCGCCCTCAATGAAGGCCGTTGGGCGAATGCGGAGTCGATCTTCGCGTCGGTTGCTGACCAGAAGGGCGAGCACGCAGATGGCGCTCTCTATTGGAAGGCCTATGCCGAGAACAAGCAGGGGCGCACTCAGCCCGCGCTGGATACCTGCGTTGCGCTGGGCCGCGATTATCCCAAGAGCCGCTGGATCGAGGAGTGCGGCGCTCTGGAGATCGAGATTCGCTCCAAGAGCAATCAGCCCGTTCAGCCGCACAGCAGCGATACCGACGACGTGAAGCTGCTGGCGCTCAACGACCTGCTTCGCCGCGACGAGGCCGCCGGTCTGGAGCAGATTCAGGAGATTCTGAATGGCGATTCCTCGGAAAAACTTAAAAAAGGTGTGCAATTTCTTCTCGGACATCACTATTCGGATGCCACCTATGCGCAGATAGTGCGTATCAGTCGCGTTGAGGGAGATGTGCGCATTGAGCGGGGCCCGGAGGCGGAGCGGAGCACGGGAGCTGCCTGGGAGAAGGCCGTTCCCGGCCTGCCGCTGGAGACGGGCTTCAGCCTGGTGACCGGCGCGGGGCGCGCGGTGATCGAATTCGAAGACGCTTCGAACCTCTATCTGGCCGAGAATTCGGTGCTCGCCTTCAACGACCTGCACACTACAGAAGGTGTTCCTTACAGCGCGATGGCGCTGCTCAGCGGCACAGTCTCTCTCCATCTTCGCCCCGATATCGCCGGCGAATGGTTTTATCTAAGGACTCCCACGGACACCTTCGCCGCCAAGTACCGCGACAAGGTTGACGTGCGCATCAGCAGTTATCTGGATGGAATGGCGATGACGCTGTTGCCCGGCGGTGAGCTTCATATCATCGGGTTCTCGCCGCAGGATCTGGCCATCGGCCAGACGCTTTTCTTTCGTAATGGCGGCCGCGTCAAAGAAGCCAGCCCCGGCGATCCTGGCACATTTGCCGAGTGGGATCTCTGGGTCGAAAACCTCGTCAACCAGCGATCGGCGGCCATGGAGGCGATGCTGAAGGCCTCGGGATTGACGCAGTCCATCCCCGGCCTGGCGGAAATGGATGGCCAAGGGAAATTCTTTGATTGCGCGCCCTATGGCACTTGCTGGGAGCCGAATGACGTCTTCGCGCGTGAGCAGGAGAGCAACCTTCAGCCCGAGGCGCAGACGGCTGCCGGTGATGCCTCCTCGCATCTGGCATCGACGACGGGGTATGAATCCGCCGCGTCCATGGAACCGCTTGGATATGACGAGTTCTTTCCCTGCTATCCTCTCAACTCATCCGGATACAACTTTTATTGGGGAGACGATTCCGGCATGGCGAGGACCATCAATTATTCCAATGCGTTGAACCCATATTCTGATGCTTTGAACCCATCGTCTTTCCCATACTATTGGGCCGTCTGCCACGCTGGCGGCTGGATTCACCGCGGGCATAGATACGTCTGGGTTGCGGGCCACAAGCGGCATCATCAGGGCGCGGGGCGCTGGGTCAAGAGCGGACACAAGACTGCCTTCGTCCCCATCCATCCTTACGATGCCAAAGGACGGCCCCCGTTCAACCGCAACGAAGAAGTCCTGGCGGTGATCCACAAGGACGGTTTTGCGCTTCAGCGGACAAGACTCGATCCAACACAGCCCGTCAAGCTGCTTGATGAGCCTCCCAAGGAGTTCAGCAAGGCGTATTATCCGGCGCTCGCCCTAGCCGAGGCTCCGTCGATGACCGCACTGGCGATGAAGGATGCGCTCTTCGGAATCAATGGAGAGCATTCCAGGGCGGCGGGCGTCCCGCTGAGCTTCGACCATAAGTCGCAGAGCTTCATGATGGAGAGGCAGGTGATGCAGGGAAGCAAGAGCGCCACCATCGCCGCGCCGATCAACAACAGCAGAGGCAATCTGCAGTCGCGGGCCGATCACTTCAGTGGCGGCAGCGGCGGTTACCATGGCGGCGGAGGCTCTGGAGGCGGCTATCACGGCGGCTCCAGCGGCAGTTCCGGTGGAGGCTACCATGGCGGCGGAAGCTCTGGAGGCGGCTATCACGGTGGCGGGTCAAGTGGCGGCTCCAGCGGCGGGGGCTCTCGANNGGGCGGCGGTGGCTCGCATGGCGGTGGCGGAGGCAGTTCCAGCGGTGGCGGTTCGCATAGTGGAGGCGGCTCCAGCGGTGGTTCCAGTGGTGGCAGCTCCAGTGCGGGCAGTTCCAGCTCAAGCAGTTCCAGCAGCGGCGGCCATCACTAATGCGGTTCCCATGCCGGACCAGACGCGAATGCACGTGGGATGAGGAAGATTCATAACAACAGGCCTATGAGATTGGGCCCAAAGGAGAGAGAGATGAAGAACAGATTCGCAATTCCTGCCGCTTTTCTAGCAGTTCTTCCTTGGATGCCGCTGGCTGCCAAGGGACAAATCGATCAAGCCCAGGCGCCCCCGGTTTTGCAGACAGCAGCGGCTGCGCTGCCCCATGCCTTCAATGAAAGCCGCACCGGCTCACCCTATCCCGCCGCCCCAAAAGGAAGCCTGACTCTCGATGTGGTGGTCTTCAATAAGTCCGGCGCGCCGGTCTCCGGTCTGCAACCGGGGGAGTTCAAACTGCTGGACAATAATCAGCCGCAGAAGATTATCTCCGTCCAGGCCGCAAACGGCATGAAGGCGCATGCCGATCCTCCCGTCCAGGTTTTCCTGGTCATCGACGCCATCAACGTGCCCTTTCTAGAGCGA
>PMTP01000047.1:25747-34508 GCA_003167305.1 Acidobacteriaceae bacterium | reverse complement strand
GCGCGAGGAGGACTCGCTCAAGGCCCTCAATCTCTTTGCCGTGCAACAGAGCAAGCGGCCCGGCAGAAAGCTCTTCATTTGGCTCGGCAGGGGTTGGAGCGTCGCCTCCAATCCAATGTCGATTGGAGGGCCAAAGAAACGGCAAAACATCTACAATTACATCGCTTCGCTGTCTACGGCTCTGCGCGAGGCGCGTATCACTCTCTACGATGTCATCCCCGGCAGCGGCTTCGGCAGAGGGGACATCTATATGACATACGTCAAGGGCGTAAGCGATACCAACCACGTTGACCTGGGAGATCTCTCTCTCCCGGTCCTCGCCACTCAGACCGGCGGGCAGGTTCTCATGGGCAGCAGCGACCTGGCCGACCTGATCGACCGATGCGTTATGGATGCGAAAGTCAATTATGTGCTCACCTTCAAACCGCCTCCAGCCGCCCATCCCAACGAGTACCACGCCATCCAGGTGCAGCTTGATAGGCCGGGCCTCAAGGCGCGCACACGCTCCGGATACTACACACCTCCGGCCCACAATGAGCAGCCGCCTGTTGCAATCTCCCTTCAAGAGCCCACCGCAGTCAAGGGTACCCCCGAGTGAGCCGCATTTCTCGCAAATAGCAGAAAGGGCCACTCGCTTGCGGAGTGGCCCCTTGCTGCATGTGTTCAAGCCGGCTGAAGTTACCTGGCCGCCACCAGCGGCTTGGTGCTGAGCGAACCGTCCTTGTAGCCTTTGGCCATATCGGCAATGGAGATGGCCTTATAGTCGCTGGCATGTCCGGCCTGGCCGAACTGCATCATGCGCTGGGCAACCACCTTCTGCATCGCCGCGCGCGCCGGCTTCATGTAGTCGCGGGGATCGAACTTCTCCGGCGTCTCCCACAAAACCTTGCGAATGGCGCCGGTGATGGCCAGCCGATTGTCGGTGTCCACGTTGATTTTGCGCACGCCGTTCTTGATGCCCAGCTGAATCTCTTCGACCGGCACGCCCCAGGTCTCCCTGAGCTTGCCGCCGTACTGATTCACGATGTCCTGCAACTCCTTGGGCACGGACGAGCTGCCGTGCATGACCAGATGGGTCTTGGGCAGGCGATTGTGAATCTTGATCAGCAGGTCCATCTTGAGCACCGAGCCGTCGGGCTTTTTAGTGAATTTGTAAGCGCCGTGGCTCGTGCCGATGGCGATGGCCAGCGAATCGACGCCGGTCAGCTCGGCAAATTCGACCGCCTGATCGGGGTCGGTGACATGCTCCAGGCCCGAACCGCCCGCACCGTGGCCGTCTTCGATGCCGCCCAGCACGCCGATTTCGCCCTCGACCGCGACGCCGCGCTCATGCGCGTAATCGACGACCTTGCGGGTGACCGCGACGTTCTCTTCAAAGGTCGTCGGAGTCTTGCCGTCTTCCTTGAGCGAGCCGTCCATCATCACGCTGGAGTAGCCCAGCTTGATGGCGCTAACGCAGGTCTCGAAGCTGTTGCCGTGATCCAGGTGCATGGCGATGGGAATCTCGGGATAGAGTTCGTTGGCCGCCAGGATCAGGTGAAAGAGGTAGTTGTCCTGCGCGAACTGGCGCGCGCCGCGGCTGGCCTGAATGATCACCGGCGAATTGGTTTCCTTCGCCGCTTCCATGATGGCCTGAATCTGTTCCATATCGTTGACGTTGAATGCGCCGACGCCGTAACCGCCCTTGGCGGCCTCGTCGAGGAGTTGCCGCGTGGAGACTAAAGGCATTGAGTTTCTCCTGTGCCGGTGATTCCGGCGAAGTTGGGTTGGGTCCAGCCGCCTGTGTGTTCGGGCATTTCAGAGCAGGCAATCAGCCTGTCGGGCGGCAGGAACTACGATCAATCTCATGGTAGCAGAGGCGCGCAAGGGAAATGTGTGCGAGAGCGCACAGTCAGCCCGCGGCGCTTCGTCCGGCCGATTCAGGATGCGCGCATTCCCATGTGGGACAAGCGGTTTCTCTGCGTTGCGTAGCCCGATGTGGAATAATCTGCCGGTGGACCTTCACGCTGCTTCCAGCCACGATCTCTTTCTTGTCGCCTGCGCCGCCGGGACGGTGCTGCTGCTGCTGATCCTGATCGCCAAGGTGCGGCTGCATCCGGCGCTGGCTCTGACCGTGGCCGCACTCGGCCTCGGCGTGGCTTCGGGAATGCCACTGGTCCAGGTTCCGCTCTCCTTCACCGCCGGCGTGGGCAATCTGATGGGGCACATCGCCATTGTTCTGGGCCTGGGCGCGGTGCTGGGCCGCCTGCTCGCCTCCAGCGGCGGCGCAACTGCGCTGGGCCGGGCTTTGGTCGACAGTTGTGGAACCAGGGGCCTGCCCTGGGCGCTGCTCGTGCTGGGAATTCTGGTGGGGATGCCGGTCTTCTTCGAGGTCGGTCTGGTGCTGATGCTGCCCATCGTGGCCGCCGCCGCCCAGCGCAGCGGCCGCCCGCCGATTCTGGTGGGAATGCCGCTGCTGGCAGGGCTTTCCATCGTGCATGGCGTGTTGCCGCCGCATCCGGCGGCGATGCTGGCGGTTACGCAGTACCACGCCGACCTGGGGCGCACCATGCTGTGGGGGCTGGCCGCCGGCCTGCCCGCCGCCGCGCTGGCCGGGCCGGGGCTGGGTTGGGTTATGATGCGCCGCTGGGACAGACGGAAGGCCAAAGGTGCGCTCGCCTCCGGCGAAGAGGAGACGCCGCTCTTTGCCCCGACGCTGGCCGAGGATCGGCAGATGGACGAGCAGGCGAAAGAGGCCGACCTCTTCCCGAAAGCCGCGGACCTTCGCGCGCCGGCCGGCCCCATCCGCGCCGCCTCTGCCATCCTACTGCCGGTAGCGCTGATCTTCCTGGGCAGTTGGGCAGACGCGCTGGCCACTCCGGGGCACCTTGTAAATCAGATTCTGCATTTTGTCGGCAGCGCGGATGTGGCCCTGCTGATCGCAGTTCTAGTGGCTCTGATCACGCTCGGGAGACACGTTCAGACCGGCCAGCATCATGGCCGCGAGCTGCTGCGTAAATTAACCGGCGAAGCCTTTGAACCCATCGCTGGCGTGCTGGTGATTCTGGCCGCCGCCGGAGGCCTGAGCGGCATTCTGCGCGACTCCGGCGCAGCGCAAGCTACGGTAGGTTTGGCTCTGGGCGCGCACATGCCGCCGCTGGTGCTGGCCTGGCTGCTGGCCGCGGTGGTCCGCGTCTCGGTTGGCTCGGCGACGGTGGCCACGGCCGTTGCCTCGGGAATTCTGGCCCCTGTCGCCCTCCACTTCGGCGTACGCCCCGAGCTGCTGGTGCTGGCCACCGGCACCGGTTCGCTGATTCTCTCTCACGTGAATGACCCCGGCTTCTGGCTGATCCAGTCCTTTTTCAAGCTGGAGCTGAAGGAGACGCTCTCCACCTGGACGGTGCTGGAGACAGTGCTCTCGGTAGCCGGGCTGGGCATGACGCTGCTGCTGGCAATGGCGCTGCGGTAAATTGTCTTATGGGCTCTCCGGTCCGCTGGAGAATTTATCGATGATGTGAGTGCGGACAACCTTGGCCCGGATCAGCCGCTTCCGGCCCTGCCTGATGAGGATTGGCCGGAGAGGCCATGAAGGCTGGGTGCTTTAGCTACCTTTCTATTTCGGCAACTGGCTCGCATCCCATCCGCCGCCGAGGGCGCGGACTAATCCTACGCTGGAGACGAACTGGCGGGTTTGGAGATCGACGGCGGCGCGCTGGTTCTGGAGCAGCGTGGCCTCGGCGGTGAGAACTTCAAGGTAACTCGTGACGCCGCCCTGGTAGCGCTGGCTGGAGAGATCGCGGGAGTGCTGGGCTGAGGCGACGGCCTTCTGCTCGACGGCTGACTCCGCCTCCAGAATCATCAGGCCTGAGAGCTGGTCTTCCACATCATTGAAGGCGGCAATAACAACGCTGCGGTAGCCCGCAGCCTGGGCTTCGTATGCGTGGCGGGCCTGATCGGTGAGGGCGTGGCGGCGGCCAGCGTCGAAGAGCAGTTCCGTTGCTTGCGCTCCCAGGCTCCATAGCGCGCTGGGGCCTTGAATCCAGGTTCCGGCGTTCATGCTTTCAAAGCCGCCGCCACCATTCAGGGTGATGGTGGGATAGAAGGCGCTGACCGCAATACCAATCTGGGCGTTGGCGGCGGCGGCGCGGCGTTCGGCGGCGGCGATGTCGGGACGGCGCTCGAGCAGTTGCGAAGGCACGCCGATGGGAAGCTTGGGCAGCGCCAGATCCTGAGACTGAACAAGCGGCGAAAACGGAATGCTGAAGGCGGAGAGATTGAGGTTGGCGATGGTTCCGATGGCGTGCTCGTACTGGGCGCGGGCCACGCCAAGATCGACCAGTTGCGCGCGCACGGTTTCCAGTTGCGTGCGGGCCTGGGCAACGTCCACCTCGGTGCCGATTCCGCCGGCAAGGCGGCGCTGGGTGAGGTCGAGCTGATCCTGAAGGTCGGCTATGGTGGCGGCGAGCAGCCGGGTCTGGGCGTCGAGGCCGCGCAGTTGCAGGTAGTCGGCGGCCATCTCGGCATGAAGGCTTAGGTCGATGTTGGCCTGATCAGCGGCGCTGGCCTGGGCGCCTGCGCGGGCGGCTTCGACGGTGCGGCGGATGCGACCCCAGAAGTCCGGCTCCCAACTGGCCTGACCGCCAATCACAAAGTCGTTATAAGTCGTAGGCTTGCCGGGCGAGGCGGAGGGACCGTTCGCGGAAATGTTGTTACGCGAGATAGAAGGTCCCGCCGAAAGCGTGGGATAGAGCGCGGCGCGGGCTACGGTGATCTGGTCGCGGGCGGCGAGGTAGGTTTCCAGCGCCTGGCGCAGGGTCTGGTTGCTGGCTTCGATGCGCTCTTCGAGCTGGTTGAGCTGCGGGTCCTGGTAGATCTCCCACCATTTGCCGCGGAGCAGGCCGTCGGAGGGTGAGGCGGGCTGCCATGCGCCTCCGGCCGGAGCGGGCGGCGGAATGACTGCGGTTGCGCCGGTTTCCTTGTAGGCGGGCGGGGCGTCGTAGGCGGGACGGTTGTAGTTGGGGCCTACGGGCTTGCAGCCGGTGAGCAGAGCAGCGCCCATGAAAACCCACCCTAGCCGCAAAAACAAAGACGCGGTGAGGGTGGGGCACCCGGTGAATTCAAAAGGTCTTTCCGCTGCAAGCGGCGCTGGCATGGTCATTTGCCTCCCGTGTTGGTTTGGCTGGAGGGGCTTACGACCCTAACCGTTTCGCCTTCGATGAGGGAGTCGGGCGGGTCCTGGATCACCTGTTCGGCGGGGCCGAGGCCAGTGACGATCTGCACATTGGCGCCATCGTCCTCGCCGATGACCACCGTAATCAGGTGGGCGACGCTGCCGTTGACGACGCCCACGCGCAGTCCCTCCTTACGGAAGATGAGCGCGGCGGCGGGCACGATGTAGGTGGGGCCGGCGGGCGGCGTTTTGAAGTGGACCTGGGCCAGCGAGCCGGGCAGCAGTTCACCGGCGCTGTTGTTGACGTCGATCTCCACAAGGAGGGTGCGGCTGGCCGGGTCGATGGCGTCGGCGGTGCGGACCAGCGTGCCCTGGTAGATTTTTCCGGGGTGCTCGGCGAAGGTCAGGTCGATGGTTGAGCCGCGCTTGACGTTCGCCGAAAAGGCCTGCGGCAGGTTGGCGTAGACGCGCAGGGTCTGGATGGCCTGGAGGCGAAAAAGTTCCTTGCCCGCGCCGGGGTCGATGAGCTGGCCGGTATCGACGTTGCGGGCGGTTACGACGCCGTCGAAGGGCGCGTAGACCTTCTCGAAGGATTGCAGTTCGCGGAGGCGCTCGACGTTGGCCTGCGCGGATTTGACGGCTGCCGCCATGGCCGCGGCCTGGTTGACAAAGGTGTCAGTGTCCTGGCGGGAGACGGCGTTGGAGGCGACGAGGCCGGTGTAGCGCTCGGCCTGGATGCGGGCGTTGTTGGCGTTGGCCTGAGCGGTATTCAGGTCGGCCTGGGCCTGGGCCAGTTGCTGGTCCACTTCGGGGGTGGCGATCTCGGCCAGCAGATCGCCCTTCCTGACTTTGGCGCCGATGTCGTAATACCAGCGGGTGAGGTAGCCGGAAGTCCGGGCGTAGATGGGCGAATCGGTATAGGCGGTCACGTTGCCGGGCAGCACAAAGCTCGACAAGGGTGCGCCGGCTTTGGGGGTGGCGACGATGACCGTGGGAGCAGCCAGCTCACTGGTGGTTTGGGCCAGCACTTTGCCGGCCTGATGGCGGCGCAGAATGCCGTAACCGGCCAGAGCACCCGCAATAAGGACGACGATGGCCACGGTGACAAGAGCCTTTTGCGGCGAGATGGCAGCTTGCTCGGGCGCGGATTCATGGTCGTAATTCGGTTGCTGCTTCGGATTGTGTTCGTTGCTCATGAAAAACTACTCCGATACTTCGTCAAATTCGTCCGGTACTCCGGCCGTCTGAATGCTGGGGGCCGTTTGGCGGCGGCCTTCCAGCCAGCCGTGAACCAATGAGAAAAATGCGGGCACAAAGAAGAGCGTAGCCACGGTGGCCACCAGCAGCCCGCCGATCACGGCGCGGCCCAGCGGGGCGTTCTGCTCGCCGCCGTCGCCCAGGCCCAGAGCCATCGGCGCCATGCCGAGGATCATGGCCAGCGCGGTCATCAGCACCGGGCGCAGGCGGACAAAGCCGGCATTGAGCGCGGCATGGCGCGCGTCGCCCACCAGAACTTCGAGTTGCTCGCGGGCAAAGCTCACGACAAGAATCGAGTTGGCCGTGGCCACGCCCATGCACATGATGGCCCCGGTGAGCGCCGGCACGCTGAGGCGGGTGTTGGTAAGGAAGAGGAACCAGACAATGCCGGCCAAAGCCGCCGGCAGCGCCGCGATGATGATGAAGGGATCAAGCCAGGACTGGAAGTTGACGACGATGAGCAAATAAACCAGCAGGATGGAAAACGCGAGGCCGCCGAGCAGGCCGATGTAAGACTTCTTCATCGTCTCGCTCTGGCCGCGCAGGTCAAAGTGCGAGCCACGGGGCAGCTCGCCATTCTTCTCGTGAAGGGCGATCTTCGCCTCGACGGCGCGGGTGACGGTTCCCAGGTCGGTTCCATCGACGTTGGCGAAAATGTCGAGGACCGGCTGAACGTCATAGTGGCTCACCGTGCCCATCTCGGAGCCGGGCGTGATGGAGGCCAGACTGCCCAGCACTTGAACCGGGGGCTGCACGCCGGCAGTCGCCGAGCCGCTCACCGGCCGGGCGGCGGAGTTGCCGGGAACGGGCAGGCTCTGAAGCGCGGCCAGCGAGTCGAGTCCATACTGCGGGGTTTGGATGGCGACGTTATAGGTGACGCCGTTCTTGGGATCGAGGAAGAAGCTGGGACTGGTCTGGAAGCTGCCGCTCAGGGCCAGCAGCAGGCTGGTCGCCACATCCTTCTGCGTCAGGCCGATGGACTGGGCGCGAGTGCGGTCCACATTCACCTTCAGATTGGGGTAGTCGAAGGGCTGCTGGATGCGCACGTCTGCCACTCCGGGAATGTAGCGAACTTCGCTGGCCATGCGCTCGGCGAGGGCGCGATTGCCATAAAGGTCCGGCCCGACAACCTGGATGTCGATGGGCGCGGAGAGGCCAAAGTTGAGAATCTGGGTCACGATGTCCACCGGCAGCACGTAAAAGGTGACGCCGGGATACTGGCGGGCCAGTACGCCGCGCAAATGCTCGACGTACGCCGCCGTGGGATGGTGCTCCTTGGTCAACTGCACCTGGATGTCGGCGTCGGCCGGGCCGATGGGCGCCGAGGTCGANNGGCAGGCCGATGTTATCGACAATGGAGACGACCTCCCGTGCGGGAACATTCTCGCGGATGGTCGAGTCGATGTGGTCGCAGAGGGCTGCCGTTTCTTCAATGCGCGTGCCGGTGCGGGTGCGGACGTGAATCTTGAACTGGCCGGAGTCCACCGAGGGGAAGAAGTCCTGGCCCAGAAAAGGCGCAAGTCCCAACGATCCGACAGCGAAAAGCAGGAAGAGAATCAGAAAGACCGCCGCGTTGTCCACGCATAACGTCAATAAGCGCAGATAGCCGTGGCGGAAGTTCTCAAAGCCGGACTCGAAACCCTGTTGAAAGCGGATGAAGGGGTTGCGGCTGGAGCGTTTTCTTTCGGTTTCGGCTTCGTCGTGCTCCCGGAGCAGGTACTTGGCCATGGTGGGCACCAGCGTGCGGGAGAGGAAGTAGCTGGCCAGCATGGCAAAAACGACCGCCTCGGCCATGGGCACAAAGAGGTACTTCGCCACGCCGCTCAAGAAGAACATGGGCACGAAGACGATGCAGATGGCGAGGGTGGAGACCAGGGCGGGGACGGCGATCTGCGCCGAGCCGTCGAGGATGGATTGCTCCAGCTCCTTGCCGCCTTCCAGATAGCGATTGATGTTCTCGATGGCCACGGTGGCGTCGTCCACCAGGATGCCGACGGCCAGCGCAAAGCCGCCCAGGGTCATGATGTTGATGGTTTCGTGCAGCATCGCCAGTATGCTGAGCGAGCAGAGAATGGAGAGCGGAATGGAGACCGCGATGATGACCGTGGAGCGCCAACTGCCCAGGAAGACCAGGATCATGATGGCGGTGAGGCAGGCGGCGATGACGGCCTCGCTCACCACGCCGTTGATGGCTCCACGAACGAAGATCGACTGGTCGGAGAGGGTGTTGATCTGCAACTGCGGCGGCAACTGGCCCTTGATGCTCTCCAGCTTGGCGCGAACGCCGCTGATGATGTCCAGCGTGGAGGCCGAGCCGATCTTCATGATGCTCATCAGAATGGCGCGGCTGCCGTC
>PMTP01000047.1:0-25725 GCA_003167305.1 Acidobacteriaceae bacterium | reverse complement strand
AAGCGGTCGATCTTCATGGTGCCGGAAGGGGCGATGAGATTCTGCGCGGAGATGGCGTTGACCACATCGATCGGCGAAAGTCCTTTGGCCTGCAGGGCCGGCAGGTCCAGGTCCACCTGCACCTGGCGCTGCTTGCCGCCATAGGGAAAAGGAGTGAATGCGCCCTCGATGGTGGCCAACTGGACGCGGATATTGTTTGTGGCCTGATCGAACAACTGCTGTTCATCGAGGCCCTGGCCGGAGAGTCCCAACTGCAGGACGGGAACGCTGGAGGCGTTGTACTGGATGATGAAAGGCGGCGTGGTGCCCGGCGGCAGGGCGCGCAGCATCACTTGGTTGACGGCGGTCACCTGCGCCACGGCGTTGCCGATATCCACGTGCGGCTGAAAGAAGATTTTGATGATGCCGGTGCTGTTGAGCGACTGCGACTCGACGTGCTCGATGTCGTTGACCGTTGAGGTCATCACGCGCTCGCTGGGGGTCACGATGCGGCTGGCCATCTCCTGGGCCGAGAGGCCGGTGTAGCCCCAGATCACTGTGACGACGGGAATATCGATGTTGGGAAAGATGTCCGTAGGCATCGTCTCGATGCTGAAGACGCCGAGAATCAGAACCAAGAGCGCAAAGACGACAAAGGTATAGGGCCGCCGCAGCGCAAGCCGGACAATCCACATAAGGCAGGTTCTCGCTCCTGAGCCGGGCTGCTCGCGACCGGAACGGCTCGATTAGTCCTTGTCCGGGCCTGACCGGCTCATAGGGTTTCGGGAGAGGACGGCGCTCGCCGCCAGCTCCGTTCCAACATCCTGTTCAAAGTACAATCTTAGTCGAAGACGCTTGCGAAAGAGGCGCGCACGGGAAAAGGGGGTTCCGCGCGCTGCTTTTTATGACGGATGAGCGGGAGTAAAGGACGAGGATCGCTTGGGCTGGCCATCATCTCCTGGCGCGCGATGGCCAGGAGAGGCCAGTAAGGTCAAACAGGCCGCGGGTAAACTCAAGGTTCAGAATACCGTCCAACTAAATTCAGCTATCGCGCGGGCCGCAGGCGCCCAGGGAGCGCCCGATTCCCTTACAATGGATTCGTCTTCCATTCATAGGCGGAGTGTATCCGCGCCGGGAAGGACGCGCGCTCTCGCAAGTCAGGCTGGCTTATCGGACGAAACCTTTCCGGAAACTCAAGCGTCCGTAGAAACGAATGCGGGTAGTTTGTGTTCTGCCCGAAAGGATTACATTGATGCCCTTTTTTTGCGGGCATTCACTCAAGAGAAAACGACGGGAATTGACACCATGTCCATAGAAGGCGCTCCGGAGTCCTACCTGGCCGCAGACAACATTGAGCCACAACCCCCCGCTCACAAGGGTTCATGGGTGCGCATCGTTGTGTACCTGGTGCTGGTCACCGCTTTGGGGCTGATCGTGTGGAAGATTCACGAGAACCAGAAGCTGAACGCGGCTAATAGCGCCAGCCAGGCGGCGGCGCTGATGGGCCGGCCGGTTCCGGTGCAGGTGACAGCCGCCGCCGAGAGGCCGATGCCGATCTTCCTGACCGCTCTGGGCACGGTGACGCCTTACATGAGCGTGACCGTCAAGGCACGAGTCAGCGGCGAGCTGGAGCCGGTGAAGTTCACCGAGGGCCAGCAGGTGAGGCAGGGCGAGACGATCCTGGTGATCGACCCCCGGCCTTACAAGGCCGCGCTGGACCAGGCCAAGGGCAACCTGGCCCACGATCAGGCGCTGCTGAAGAACGCCCAGGCGGAGTTCGCCCGCTACAAGGCGCTCTTTGACGCAGGCGTGGTCTCCAAGGAGGCCATGGAAGCCGATGAGGCTGCGCAGGGACAATACCAAGGCGCCATTGCGGCGGACAAGGCGGCCATCGAGGCGGCTCAATTACAGCTCGACTGGTGCACCATTCAGTCGCCGATCAGTGGCAAGATCGGCCTGCGCCTGGTGGACCCCGGCAACATCATCACCGCCAACACGACCAACCTGGTCGTCATCAACCAGTTCCAGCCCATCGCGGTTTACTTCACGCTGCCCGAGGACGAGCTTCCCCAGGTGCTGCACAAGCTGGGGGCGGAAAAGCGCCTGGACGTGGAGGCCTACGATCAGGGCGACACGCAGAAACTGGCCTCGGGCTATCTGCTGACCGCCGATAACCAGATCGACACCACCACCGGAACCGACAAGCTGAAGGCGGTCTTCGACAACAAGGACCAGGCGCTCTTTCCCAACCAGTTCGTCAACATACACCTGGTGATGGAAGAGCGGCCTAACGCGCTAGTAGTGCCTTCGGCGGCGATTCAAAGCGGATTGCAGGGCTCGTTTGTGTGGGTGGTCGATACCGACGCCGCCAAGAAGAGTTCGACGGCCCGGATGCAGCCCGTGAAGGTGGCTTTGGCCGAGGGACAGGTGACCATCCTAGAGAGCGGCCTTCTAGCGGGCCAGAACGTGGTGGTGGACGGCGCGGACCGGCTGCGCCCTGGACAGATTGTGATCGCCAGCGTGGGCCGCCAGCGGGGCGGACAGGCTGCCGGACAGACGGCAACAGGCCAGGCTGGCGGCGGTCCGTTCGCAGCTCCCAACGCGACTTCCGGACAGGGCCGGCCCGGCGCGCCGGCGGCCGGCAAAGATAACGGCAAACACGAGATGAAGGAGCAGCAGTGAGCCTGAGTCCTTCCCGGCCATTCATTCTGCGCCCGGTGGCGACCTCGCTGCTGATGGCGGCGATTCTGCTGGCTGGCTTTGTGGGCTACGAGCAGTTGCCGGTCTCGGCCCTGCCCGAAGTGGACTACCCGATCATTCAGGTGCTCACCTTCTATCCCGGCGGCGGGCCGGAGGTGATGGCTTCCTCGGTGACCGCGCCGCTGGAGCGGCAGTTCGGCCAAATGCCGGGACTGAAGCAGATGACCTCGGTCAGCAGCGGCGGCGGCTCGGTTATTACGCTGGAATTCAATCTCGACGAGAACATCGACGTAGCCGAGCAGGAGGTGCAGGCGGGGATCAACGCGGCCAACAGTTTTTTGCCCGCCGACCTGCCCAATCCGCCGATCTACAGCAAGGTGAACCCGGCCGACGCGCCGATCATGACGCTGGCGCTGACTTCGAATTCCCTGCCGCTGGACAAGATCGAGGACGCGGCCGACACCAACCTGGCGCAGAAGATCTCCCAGGTCACCGGCGTGGGACTGGTATCCATCGCCGGCGGACAAAAGCCCTCGGTGCGCATCCAGGCCAATCCGACGCAGCTGGCTGCCTACAACCTGAGCCTGGAGGATCTGCGCACCGCGCTGGCGGCGGCCAACGTGGATCAGGCCAAGGGCACGCTGAACGGCAACCGCCAATCGTACACCATCGGCGCCAACGACCAGTTGCTGGCCAGCGGCGATTACGGGCCGGTGATTGTGGCCTACCGCAACGGGGCCGCGGTGCGCACCTCCGATGTGGCCACGATTGTCGATGCCGCGGAAAACTCACAGCAGGCCGCCTGGATGGATCGCCAGCCGGCGGTCATCGTGAACATTCAGCGCCAGCCCGGCGCCAACATCATCGCCGTAGTGGACCGCATCAAAAAGCTGCTGCCGCAGTTGCAGGCCAGCCTACCGGCCACCGTGCAGGTGAAGGTACTCACCGACCGCACCGTCACCATTCGCTCCTCGGTGCAGGACGTGGAATTTGAGCTGATGCTCACCGTCGCCCTCGTGGTGATGGTGATCTTCCTCTTTCTGCGCAATCTGGCGGCTACCATCATCCCTTCGGTCGCTGTGCCTCTCTCCATTGTGGGCACCTTCGGCGTCATGTACCTGCTGGGCTACTCGCTGAACAACCTGACGCTAATGGCGCTCACCATCTCCACCGGCTTTGTGGTGGACGACGCCATCGTGATGATCGAGAACATCTCCCGCTTCATTGAGGAAGGCGACAGCCCCATGAAGGCGGCGCTCAAGGGCAGCGAGCAGATCGGCTTCACCATCATGTCGCTGACGGTTTCGCTGATTGCCGTGCTGATCCCGCTACTCTTCATGAGCGACGTTGTGGGCCGGCTCTTCCGCGAGTTCGCCATCACGCTGGCGGTCACCATCCTAGTCTCCGCCTTCGTCTCGCTGACGCTGACGCCTATGATGTGCTCGCGCATTCTTCAGGATAAGAAAACCGCTAGGCAGACGCGCTTCTACTATTGGTCGGAGAAGGTCTTCAACTCCGTCATCGCCTGGTACGGGCGGACGCTGACAGTGGTTTTGCGCTATCGCTTCATCACGCTGCTGGTCACCATCGGCACGCTGGTGGGCACGCTGGCGCTTTATGTAGTGATCCCCAAGGGCTTCTTCCCGGTGCAGGATACGGGCGTGATCCTGGGCATCAGCGAAGCGCCGCAGACGGTCAGTTTCACCTCGATGGCCGAGCGCCAGCAAAAACTTGTGGAGGTAGTGCTCCAGGACCCCGCCGTCGATAACGTCTCATCGTTCATCGGCGTGGACGGAACCAACACCACGCTGAATTCGGGGCGCATCCAGATTACCCTCAAGCCGCTCGACGAGCGCAAAATCTCCGCCACCGAGGTGATTCAGCGCCTACAGCCCAAGCTCGAAGGCATTGAAGGCATTCAGCTCTTTCTTCAGCCGCTGCAGGACCTCACCGTCGAAGACCGCGTGAGCCGCACTCAGTTCCAGTATTCCCTTGAAGATCCCGACCAGGTGGAGCTGGCCAAATACACCCGGCTAATGGTCACTGAGCTGGGCAAGGAGGCCGTGGTGACCGACGTGGCCAGCGACTTGCAAGACCAGGGCCTGGGCGCTCAGTTAGTCATTGACCGCGACACCGCGGCCCGCCTGGGCATCGCCATGGCCGATGTGGACAACACCCTCTACGACGCCTTNNGCCTTCGGCCAGCGCCAGGTCTCGACCATCTTCACCCAGCTCAACCAGTACCACGTGGTGATGGAGGTCGGTCCGAACTTCCAGACCGATCCCACGACGCTGAACAATCTTTACGTCAAGTCGGGCAACGGCACGCAAGTTCCGCTCAGCATGGTGGCTCACTGGGAGCAGACGAAGGCGCAACTGGCCATCGGCCACCAGGGCCAATTCCCCTCCACTGTGGTCAGCTTCAATCTAGCGCCGGGCAAGGCGCTGGGCGATGCGGTCGAAGCGATGAAGCGCGTTGAGCAGCGCATCCAGATACCGACCGCCATCAACGCCAGCTTCCAGGGTACAGCCGCGGCCTTCCAGACTTCGCTCGCCAACGAGCCGCTGCTGATTCTGGCCGCGCTGATCACCGTCTACATCGTGCTGGGCGTGCTCTACGAGAGCTACATCCACCCCATCACCATCATCTCCTCGCTGCCTTCGGCGGGCGTAGGCGCGCTGCTTGCGCTGATGATTACGCACACCGAATTCAGCGTGATTGCACTGATCGGCATCATTCTGCTGATCGGCATTGTGCAGAAGAACGCCATCATGATGATCGACTTTGCCTTGCAGGCCGAGCGCGGCGAAGGCAAGTCCGCCGAAGAGGCCATCTTCCAGGCCTGCCAGTTGCGTTTCAGGCCGATTCTGATGACCACCATGGCCGCGATGCTGGGCGGTTTGCCGCTCTGGCTGGGCGGCGGCGTGGGCGCCGAACTGCGCAAGCCGCTGGGCATCACCATCGTCGGCGGGCTGATTATGTCACAGGCGCTTACGCTTTACACCGTGCCGGTCATCTACCTTTACTTCGACAAACTGGCCCAGCGGTTGAAGCCGCGGGAAATCAGGGAACAGGGAACAGGGAACAGGGATCAGGTCCCCGAGTCTGGCCTTTAGCTCGTATTTGGGTGCCCCACCCTCGCCGCGTTCTTGTTTTTGCGGCTTGGATGGAAATCATCGAACCTCAACCGCAGTCCGTTTCGCAGAATCCACAGGGTATGCATTATCTGACTGTGAGGCAGATAAATGAATACTACGATCTGGTTGTATCCAAGAGAAATTGAGCATTTCGTCTTATTGGGAGTGCCTGTTTCGGGAATATGTTGGTGGTTGAAGCATCGAGGCGTCCGAACCAGATTGCTTTATTACTTCAGCGGCGCAAATTTCGCCTGCTACGTACTTTGGCTTGCAGTAAAGTGTGCTCTCAATTCGATGAACTTGATGAATAGCTTCATGAATAGCTTCGAACTTCCGTTTTTTATGATAGTAATTCTGCCACTTTTTGCGCTGGGAGAATCTTTCTGTTTGTTTGCAGCAAGTTTTAATGCGCAACATGGAGAACGCATTTTTTTTGTCCTGTTAAACGGTCTTATGCTCTTGTTGTGGGGAGCCTCCTCTATCATTATTCCGGTTTTGCGATGGGGCAGGCGCTGATTCTGGACACTTCCAAATATTTGGGTGCCCCAGGTCTCGATTTTGAGACTTGGGATACCTCAAACCTCAACCGTACTTAGTTCATCGGGAAGCTAAAAGATGCATCTCTCCGCACCATTTATTCAGCGGCCGGTAGCCACTTCGCTGCTCAGCCTGGCGCTTCTCATGGCTGGCTCGGTGGCTTACTCGCTGCTGCCCGTGGCTTCGCTTCCCAATGTCGACTTCCCGGTCATTGGCGTGGGCGCGGGCATGCCCGGCGCAAGTCCGGAGACGATGGCCTCGTCGGTCGCCACGCCGCTGGAACGCCAGTTCGGACGCATCGCCGGCGTGAATCAGATGACCTCGGCCAGTTCGCTGGGCGCAGCCTCGGTCGCTCTGCAATTCGACATCAATCGCAACATCGACGCCGCCGCCCGCGACGTGCAGGCCTCAATCAACGCGGCGCGCAGTCAGTTGCCATCTTACCTGCCGCAGAACCCCAGCTATCGCAAGGCCAATCCCGCCGAAGCGCCGATCCTGATTCTTACGCTGACCTCGGATGTGATACCCAAGGTGCAGGTCTATGACAAGGCCAACTCGATTCTGGCGCAGAAGATCTCGCAGATCAACGGCGTGGGCCAGGTCTTCGTCGGCGGTAGCTCCAGTCCTTCGGTCCGCGTCGAGCTGAATCCGATGCAATTGGGCGCGAACGGCGTGGGCCTGGAGGCGGTGCGTACGGCTCTGGCCGGCGCCAACGCCAACCGCCCCAAAGGAGCCTTTCAGGACGCGAGCCATCGCTGGCAGATCAGCGATAACGATCAGATATTCAAGGCCAGCGACTATGCTCCCATCATCGCCGGCTATAACCAGCAGACCGGTGCGCCGGTGCGCGTCAGTGACCTGGGCACGGTCACAGACAGCGTCGCCGACATTCGCAACGCCGGCGTCAGCGGCATCAACACCGCCAAGGGCACCGGCCAGTTGAAGGACGCGATCCTGATCATCGTCTTCAAGATTCCCGGCGCCAACGTCATCTCGACCGTGGACAACGTGATGGCCGAGATGCCGCGCCTGCAGGCCGCCATCCCGCCCACCATCCATATCGATGTGGCCGTGGACCGCACCACCACCATTCGCTCCAGCGTGCGCGACGTGGAGATTTCGCTCTGCATCAGCGTTTTGCTGGTGGTGCTGGTGGTCTTTCTCTTCCTGCGCGAGATCTGGGCCACCATCATTCCGTCGGTGGCCGTGCCGCTCTCGCTGGTGGGCACCTTCGGCGTGATGTGGCTGCTGGGCTACACAATCGACAACCTCTCGCTGATGGCGCTGACCATCGCCACCGGCTTTGTGGTGGACGACGCCATTGTGGTCATCGAGAACATCACGCGCTACCTCGAAATGGGCGACATGCCCTACGAAGCGGCGATGAAGGGATCCAAGGAGATCGGCTTCACGGTGCTCTCCATGAGTTTGTCCTTGATCGCCGTCTTCACTCCGATTCTTTTGATGGGCGGCATCGTCGGCAAGCTCTTCCGCGAGTTCGCCGTCACCCTCTCGGTGGCCATCGCCGTCTCGCTGCTGGTCTCGCTGACCGCCACGCCGATGCTCTGCGCCAGGTTTCTCAAATCGCGCGACGAGAGCCGCCACGGTTCTATCTATCGCGCCACCGAGCGCGCTTTCAATTGGCTGCACAACGAATATGCGGTTGGCCTTCGCTGGGTCTTGCGCCATCAGTTTTTGATTTTGTGTGTGGTGATCGGCACCATCGGACTCAATGTCTACCTCTTCACGATTGTGCCCTTCGGCTTCTTTCCGCAGCAGGACACCGGTCGCATGGGCGGGCAAACGCGCGCCGCGCAGGACATCAGCTTCGACTCCATGAAGGTCAAGCAGCAGCAGCTTGCCCAGATGGTCCTCGACGATCCGGCCATTCAGTCGGTCACCGCCTTTGTCGGCGGCGGCGGACCGGGCGGCGGCAGCTCCAACATCGGCAATATGTTCATCGCTCTTAAGCCTCTCAATCAGCGCCCCGGCCGCGTCTCCGCCGACCAGGTCGTCAATCGCCTCCGCGGCAAACTCAGTAGCGTGCCCGGTGCTGTCCTCATCCTTCAGGTTCAGCAAGAGTTCCAGATCGGCGGACGCGGCTCCGCCGCGCAGTACCAGTACACTCTCTCCGATGAGAACCTCAATGAGCTGAATGCCTGGGCGCCGCAACTGCTCAACCGCGTGAGATCCATGCCCGAGCTGCGCGATGCGAACAGCGACCAGCAAAACCAGGGCCTCGCCGCCAACCTGGTCATCGACCGCGACTCCGCCTCGCGCCTCGGCATCACCGCTTTGGCCATCGACCAGGTGCTCTACGACGCCTTCGGCCAGCGCGAAGTCTCCACCATGTACACCGCGCTGAATCAGTATTTCGTGGTGATGGAAGTTGATCCCAAGTATCAGCTCAGTCCCGACTCGCTGAACGGAATCTTCGTCAAATCCTCGACAGGGTCGATGGTTCCACTCTCCACCATTGCCAAATTCGAGCAGCAGCGGACCGCGCTCCAGGTCAACCATCAGGGCCAGTATCCGGCCGTGACACTCAGCTTCAACCTGGCCCCCAATGTGGCTCTGGGCGACGCCGTCACCGCGCTCGAAAAGGCCCAGCGCGAGATGGGAATGCCCTCGACGATTCACCCCACCTTCCAGGGAACCGCGCAGGCCTTCCAGGATTCGAAGAACAATATGCCCTGGCTGATTTTGGCCGCGCTGACCGCGGTCTACATCGTCCTCGGCATTCTCTATGAGAGCCTGATCCATCCGCTGACGATTCTCTCCACCATCCCTCCGGCCGGCGTGGGAGCGGTTCTGGCTTTGATGCTGACCGGAACAGACCTGAGTGTTATCGCGCTGATCGGCATTATCCTGCTGATTGGCATCGTGAAAAAGAACGCCATCATGATGATCGACTTTGCCTTGCAGGCCGAGCGCGAACAGGGTTTGCCACCGGTCGAGGCCATTTATCAGGCCTGCCTGCTGCGCTTCCGCCCCATCATGATGACCACCATGGCCGCGCTCTTCGGCGGATTGCCGCTGGCCATCGGCATGGGCGTGGGCTCGGAGCTGCGCAAGCCGCTGGGCATCACCATCGTCGGCGGCCTCATCGTCTCGCAGATGCTGACGCTGTTCACTACCCCAGTCGTCTACCTCTTCTTCGACCGCCTGCAATGGCGGGTGATGAAGCTGCACCGAATTGGCACGGAACTGGAAGATGCGCCGGGAGACTGACCGAGGGACTAGGCCTAGTCCCTGGTTCTCAAGCCCCCTCAGCCCGCGGCGGCTTCTTCCAGCTCTTGACCCTCTCGATCAGCTTCACCGGGTAGTAGGCGTTGCGGGTGTACTGCCGGGCCATGCGGTTGGTATTGAAATAGGAGCCGTTGAAGGCCACCGTGGTGCGCATCAGGCCGGCCCACTTCTCCGGCGCATCCAGGTAGAGCGGCAACACCGCTGTTTCCAGCTTATTGTAAAGCGAGTTGGCCTCCTCGGCGTCGCTGGCGCCGTCTTCGATGGCCCAGCCGGTGAAGCCCTCGATGCAGCCCTCGATCCACCAGCCATCCAGAATCGACAGGCTGGGAATGCCGTTGAGCGCGGCCTTCATGCCGCTGGTGCCCGAGGCCTCGTAGGGCCGGCGCGGCGTGTTCACCCACACATCCACGCCGGCGGTCATCAATGCGCCCAGATCCCAGTCGTAGTTTTCCAGATAAATGATGCGCAGCAAATCGTTCGAGAGCCGTGCGGCATCGGCGACGACCTGCTGGATCAGCGCCTTGCCGGGCTCGTCCTGGGGATGGGCCTTGCCGGCGTAGAGAATCTGCAGTCCGCCGGCCTTGGCGGCAATCTCCTGGAGGCGCCTGGGATCGGTAAACAAAAGCGTCGCCCGCTTATAGGTAGCGGCGCGGCGGGCAAAACCCAGTGTGAGCACCTTGGGATCGAGTGCGTGATGAGTTCGCCGGGCCACTTCGGCGAGCAATGCTTCCTTGTTCGAGGCATGAGCCGCAAGTATATCCTGCACGGACAGGTCGATGGCGTTGCGCAGATAAAGAGTATCGCGCCGCCACGAGGAGATGTGCGTATCCAGCATTTGCTGGAAGGTATCGGAGACCCAAGTGGGCGCATGCACGCCGTTGGTGATCGAATCAATGGGAAACTCCGGAAACATCTCGCGGGAGATTTTTGCATGTTGCAGGGCCACGCCGTTGGCATAGCGTGAGAAGCGCAGCGCCAGTAGCGTCAAGTTCAGCATTCCGTCGCGAAAACAGCCCAGCGTTTCCAGGCGCGACGTGCGGTCGCCGCCCAGGATGCGAATGGCCTGCTCGGTGAAGAAGCGGTCATGGCCGGCCGGAACCGGTGTGTGGGTGGTGAAGACGCACTTCTTGCGCACCTGCTCGATGTCGGTCTCCGTGGCCGCGCCCAGCGGTCCGCCGCCCAACTGGCGCTCCAGCAGGCCCAGCGTGAGCAGCGCCGCGTGGCCCTCGTTCATGTGGTAGACGTTGACCCGGTAGCCGAGCGCATGGACCATGCGCACTCCGCCCATGCCCAGCACAATCTCCTGCTGCAAGCGGTAGTTGGTGTCGCCGCCGTAGAGGTGATCGGTGAGGCCGCGATCCCAGCCCGAGTTGCCCTCCAAGTCCGTGTCCAGCAGATAGATTGGCACCACGTGCCCATAGCGGCCCACCAGGTCATAGCGCCAACAGCGCACCGTCACCGTTCTGCCTTCCACGGAAACCGTAACCCGCGCCTTCTCTTCGACGCAAAAGTCGGATGGGTTCCACGGCTGGATATCCTCGCTCTGAAAGCCGGATGCGTCCAGATGCTGCTGGAAGTAGCCCTTGCGATGAACCAGCGAGAAGGCCACCAGGGGAACGCCCAGGTCGGCCATGGAGCGTAGCGTGTCCCCGGCAAGAACCCCCAGCCCGCCGGAGTAGGTGGGCATTCCGGGGTTGATGGCGATTTCCATCGAGAAATACGCCACTACGCCAGAGATGGGAAAAGCTTCGTAAGAAAATGGCTTGGAGGATGTTGGCTGCATACTTGTCGTGCCTCCACGCCGCCCCTGGCTGCAAAGCGACGCACTGAAAAAAAGAAATCTGATGCGATAGGCCGGGAGTGGCGATCTCGCCCGGTCGTTATCGGGATGAACTTTATCCGATTTTAGCAAGAAACGCCGCGTAGAACCCTCGGAGGACGGCGGATTGTTCCGCGATGGGCCAATCTGGATACGGATTTCTCAGGCCGGAAGATGTGAAAGCCATCCCTGGGCGGCATTCGATTGAGGTTCGAGGTTGCCCACCCTGACTTTATATCCCCCGGACCTGCGCCACCCGGCGGCCCGGCGGTTGAGGTTCCGGGTATCCCACCCTTCGTAAAATACGCGAAGGATGGGGCACCCGGTTTTGAGGTTAACTCAATGGTGGGCTCCCGGCGGAAGCCTGCAAGTTTACCGGTATTGGCGGCGCCGGCGGACGATGCCAGCGATGCCGAGCAGGCCGGTCCCGAAGAGGATGAGGCTTGAAGGTTCCGGCGTGGGGGGTGCGAAGTAGTTGATGGAGACATAGCCGTTGCCGGAGTTGGCGCCGGATTCGGAGAGGGCCAGCGAGCCGAGAGCGGAAAAAGAGCCGCCGCCGCCCCCCGCGCTGTCGTACCCCCCGCCCGCTCCGCCGCCGCCGCCGCTGTATCCGCCGCCGCCGCCGCCGCCACCCTCGGCGCTGCTGCCGCCGCCACCGCCATAGCCGCCGCCGCCACCGCCGTTTACGCAGTTGCTTCCACCGCCGCCGCCCAGGCCGTTGGCCCAGTCCTGGCCTCCACCGGCCGCGTGGCAGAATGCGGGCCAGTTGTCTCCCCCGTTGCCCCCGTTGCTCAAAAACCCTGCTCCGCTTCCTCCACCCACCGCGGGAGAATAGCCGTCGCCGCAATAGGCGCCGCCCGCGCCGCCGTTGCCGTTGGTTCCGCCCGCCGCTGTCACCGGGCCGGAGCCGCAACTGGAGGTCTGGCCGTTGCCGCCGGAGGTTCCGGTCAGGCCCGGCAGGCCGCCCTGGTTGGGATAGTAGTCTGCACCGCCGCCGCCACCGGCGATCAGCAAGGGCGTGTTGTTGAAGTAGACGACGAAGCTTCCGCCACCGCCGCCCCCGTCGACAGGCCCAATATTGCAGCAGCTGCCGGTCCCTCCCTGGCCGCCCACGGCGATCTGGAGTTCGGTGCCGGCGGAGAGGTAGATGTCCCCGCCGAGGATTGCACCCATGCCGCCAGGGGAGTAGTGGTCGGATCCGCCCTGGGCGCCGGCGGCGGTGATATCGTAGGTGCCGGAAGCCGAGACTGTGTAATCGACGATTCCGCCGGTGAAGACGAAGTTGGTTGCGTGCGCTGAGGAGGGGGTGAATGCAAGAAGGACAGTGATTGCGACGATCACTGCGGCAAGGGTGAACCGGCGGCTGATTCCTGGAAATGCGCTAAAATGCCGAATCCGCACTTCCGCTTTGCGTATTGCGATTTCCGATTGCTGAAATTTCCCATGGTTGCAATTCATAGGGTAGTCGCCTCCTGAGCGACGATACAAGGCTGTGAAGTTAGGTTTGTTGCGAGACTTCCGATATGGCACGAACTTGGGGAAGATTTGCCGCGCGAGAAACTTACTTTGGTAATATTAACCATATAAGACTAAAATAGTCCATTATGAAAAATCGATGAAAAACCCGTAAATCAAGCGCGTTTTTTGAATTTCTCCGCCTTCGCATCCCTCCGGCAATGGTCAGATGCGCAAAATATGCGCAAATATAGAGAATATTTTTCCCTGATGAATGGCTTATATGCCGGTTGGCCCACCTTTATCCAGCTACAAATGATGGGGTACCCAGGCTGTATGGATTGGTCAAGGGCGGGTCACTCGGCGCATGCGCCTTTCGCGGCAATCCATCCCCTCCCCGATTGGCGATCAGAAGTTTTCCACAAAAGACTGAAACGATTCCGGGAGGACCGGCACTATACCTTGTGCGGCAATTCAGGGTTCCGGACTGACGAATTCAAGACGTGAACAGATTTCACAAACCAAGAGGTAGAGTGATGGCTTCCCCAATCGATACATGCGTTGTTTCAATCGATTCCGCGGTCCGGGACTCGATCTCCCGGGCCAGGCGGAATTCGGATCTGGCCGGCAACGACGATCACGCCCTCGGGGCGGCCAGCTCCAACTATTTCGAAAAGCTCACCGACAGCGCATCCAAGCCGATGCAACTGACTCCCGCCGAGCTGCATGAACTCTACGACGGCACCACGGTGCCGCAACATCGCTACCTGGCTCCTTCCCTGACGGCGGCCGTCCACTCGCCAGTGATTGCGCTGGACCCGGCGAAATGGTTTGCCGGCATCGAGGACGTCGATCTCTCCAGCGTGGCGGCAGCCTGGCTGAACACCAACAGTAATACCGAGTACGAACAGTTGAAGCGCATCGAGCTTGACCCGGATGCAGGCCAGTTGACCGCCGTGCTGACGGTGAAGCAGAGCATCGGTTATTGCGGTGGGCACATGACGGCGGGAAGCCGGGAGTTTGTTGCCTTTTGGGTTGACTGGGGTTCGGGATTCCAGTACATGGGAACAACCTCGGCTGCGGTGCATGACTCCGGCCGCCTTCCAGTAACCGGTCAGGAAACCAGCGTAGTCCTGCCGATTCATCTATCCAGGCAGACAGAGAACGAAGGCGCAAAGACGGTCAAGGTGAGGGCGGTACTTTCGTGGAATACGCCGCCTTCGACTACGAATCCCAACGCACCGGTGGTATGGGGAGAGAGCCTGGATTGCACGATCTTGATTTCTGGCGGCCAAAAGGTTGCCGTACCGACATGGAGGAGCGTGGCGCCGCACTCTCTCTGGTTCTCCATGAGCGCGCCAGCGTTAACCGCAGCGCCCTATCCGGCTTGAATCGCACGCCGTCTGGCTTTTTCCTGCAAGCGATGAGTGAGCAGGATTGGCTGGCTTCCCCCAGAAGCAGACGGATCTCGTTTTTCGAAGCGGGTTCCGTCTGCAGCCACCAAAGAAGGAGGTTTTCGAAATGATCAATGTCAATTATGTCTGGTGTTTTGCTTTGTGCGCGCTTGCTGTCTGGCGGGTTGCTCATCTGCTGGCCGGGGAGAACGGTCCCTGGGATTTGGTCCGGCGTCTGCGCGCCACTCTTGGCTATGGCATGTTGGGCCGCATGATGGATTGCTTCTACTGCATGAGCTTCCTGATCGCGCTGCCCCCGGCGATCTGGATGAGCAACAGCTGGATCGGATTTTTCATCCAGTGGATGGCGCTCTCGGCGATGGCGTGCCTGCTGGAAATGGCGTCGCAGAGAAAGCAGATGCACGTCCGCGTTAAACCCGTTTCCACATCCTATTTGAATAAGGTCATCAACGGAGTGTAAGGCGATGAGGCAAAAAGCACGGACATCCCAGACGAACTTATGGGCGACGGAAGACTACGGGCAATGGGGAGGGCCGCCGGCTTTGCCCGGCAGGCCGTCGAAGTCTGGCAGCCCTGTAAGATCGCCCTGGTTGTACGTCTCCTTGCCTTTGCTGGTGTGGCTGCTCCTGTTGTGAAGCGGTTGCTGCGCCGGCTCTCGCCAGGGAGCAAGAATTTCATGCAAAAGAAACCTCTGCAATGCTATACTTTGTCCACTCAACTTGGCGGAGTCAGCGTTGCAGTTTTATTCATTCGATGCGAGTTACGTCAGTAATCTCTGTGCGGGTGACCCCCCGACACAGGAGCATTTCGTCGGCTATTTTTCCGAATTGCTCCAGCTCAAGCTGCGCTCCCGGCTGAGCTCTCCTCACGCCATCGAGGACGTGCGCCAGGAGACCTTCGCGCGGGTCTTCTCGGTCTTGCGCAAGGACGGTCTGCGCCAGCCGGAACGTCTCGGCGCCTTCGTGAATACAGTTTGCAGCCATGTGCTCAGCGAGCATTACCGCTCCTCCGGCGGCAGCGAGTCTCTGGATGTGGAGGGCCGTCCCGAGCTTCCAGACAAGAGCGCCAACGCCCTGGAGATTGTGGTTGCCCGGCAGACCAAGGACAAAGTCCGCGAGATTCTGCTCGACCTGGAGCCGCGCGACCGCTCCCTGCTGAAGGCTGTCTTCCTCGACGAGCGCGACCGCGACGAGGTCTGCCGGGAGTTTGGCGTGGAGCGCGACTATCTGCGTGTGCTGCTGCATCGCGCCAAGCAGGAATTCAAGACCGAATATGTGAAGCGGCTGGGAAACAAGATGCCGCAGGGCGCGCATATTTAATATCTTTGAAACGATTAGCCGGCCGCGGCCACTATCTACTGTTGGACCGTAGTGGAGATGGAAAGATGGATCACAGCGAAGCGTTACAACAGATGGCCGCCGAGCGTTACCTGCTGGATGAGCTGACGCCCGATGCGCGCGAGGCCTTCGAGGAACATCTCTTCGATTGTCCGGAGTGCGCCCTTGATCTTCGCGCCGGAGTCGCCTTTGTGGAGGAGGCAAAAGTTCAGTTGCCCAAGCTGGCGCGCACTATACCGGCACCTGTTCGATCCCGCGCGCCCAAGGCCGAGCCGGGGTGGTGGCAAACCTGGTTCCAGCCGGCCTTTGCCGCGCCCGTATTCGCCTCTTTGCTGCTGGTCATCGGCTATCAGAATCTGGTCACCTACCCTGGACTGCGGGCGGCAGCCAATCAGCCGCGCCTGCTTCCATGGACTCCGCTGCACGGGGCCACGCGGGGCGCTCACCTGGCTATCACCGCCGACCGCCAGCACGGCGTTGCGCTTCCGGTCGATCTTCCCCAGCCGCCCAGCATAGGCGCCTACGTTTCCTACTCCTTCGACCTGACTGACCCGCAAGGAAAACTGGTCTGGACGGGCGCCGNNCGGCGCAGGGAGAACGCACCAGGATCGACCAATACGCCTTCGATCTACATTTGACCGATTGACAGGTCCGCGTAGACGACCTAGAATTCCCCCGACTGCCAAATCAAGAAAGGTAAGTACCCCAATGCCAGGAGCGAAAGAAAGAAAGCACATCTACAATGCCGAAGCAACGGTCCTCTCGGGCAAACTGCTGCTTCCAGTAGCCCAGACCATCGAACCCCAGGCCCACACCAAGCTCGATCCGAAGGGCGGCTACTTCAGCCAGCGCTCGGATGGCTTCCGGCTTGAGTCGGTGATCTCCTTCCGCGCCGCCTACTCCCATGTCGCCGGCAGCAAGAGCAACAAGCCGGGCGAAGGCTGGAACACACTGACCACCACGGTCGTCGAAGGGCTGAATGTGATGGAGGTGGTGACGGCAGACCGCATCGTCGGCCAGACCATCACCGAGCATCCCCTCAAGGGCTATATGCCGTCGATCTCGTTCCTCGGCACGCGCTTCGAAAATCTGCGCATCGCCGGCGTCCCGGTCGAGCTGGAGTGGGACCAGGAGATCTTTGGCTCCACGCCGGCCAACGACCTGCCTTACGCGCTGGATCCAGGCGTGCTCGGCCGCGTCTCTCGCCAGTACGGCCGCATCCTTCAGAACAAGAACCTTCCCGCCGCGCTCCAGGAACGTTACAATCGTCTTTCCTCTACTCTTGGCTCCGCGGAGGCGGTCGAATGTTCACTGGTCAACCGGGTGGCTGGACTCTTCCCTGGAACCATTGCCGGGAACGTGGTCACCATCCCCGGCTTTGGGACGATCACGCTGGGCAAGCTGACCGTGAAGCACGAGGATCCGATCGCGAGTGCGAAAACTCACAAGAAGACCACCTTCACGCTGACGATGATCGANNGGCGGGTCCAATGGAACGCCCGGATAATAATACAATTCATTCGTCGGAATGCCCGCCGGATCATACATATATCTTCGCGTCCGGCGGGAATCCGGCAATTTGGAAACTTTGGGCGAGCTATTTCGCCTTGGTTTATTACTTGTGTATCAGCCCTTTTACTGTTGCTGCTCAATTCTATCGAAGATACACGTCCCGGCCGCGCGCAAGATGAATATCAATATGCCGTACGGATTTATCACCGGGGCGAATTAAAAAAAGGTCAACAAGTATCCGAACAGGGATTCAGGCAATTTCGTTTCTCTGACCCCGACTGGGCTGCGAAGTTTCAACTTCTGCAAGCGGAAATCATGGTGCGTCGCGGGATGTACGATGACGCCCTGAACCTCCTCGCCGGTTATCACCCCGATTCCAACCAAACGGAAGAATCGATCCACAAGTTGGCGATTGAGGCTGATGCGCTAACCAACAAACAGCAACTGTTCGCTGCTAACCAAATCCTTCTAGAGGCTGATGATCTCTGTAAAACAAAAGTTTACACGTCCTGCGGCTATGTTCTTCGGATGCGAGGATTCTTGGCCGTCAGGCTGGGTGCTATTCCTGAGGCGAAGCAGCAATTACTTGAGTGTCTTTCCTTCGCTCAAACACATCAGGATCAGTTCTTGGAAGCAAGCACGGCAGTTACCCTGGGATGGGCCGCGCTACAGACCGACCACTTCGACGAAGCTGTGAATTGGTCGAGGATTGCTTACAAGGCCGCCGTTGATTTGGGAGCGGATAATCTTACACAAGCGGCATCGGGCAATCTCGGTTGGGCCTATTTCCAGTTGGGAGATGATGATAGGGCACTAGAACAGTTTCTTGAAGCGGAGAAGAGCGCTACAAGGCTCGGAAATCTTCGCGACGAACTCAAATGGATCAATAATGCCGGTGCTATTTATCACGATACCGGCGATTCGCCCCATGCCGCGCAATACTATCGCCGGGCGCTCGATCTGGCTAAGCAGATCGACAGCAAGGAAGACATAGCGTATGCGCTGGAAGATCTTGCCCAGGTTTCGGTCGAGACAGGAAAGCTGGATGAGGCAAACGGCTATCTCGATCAGGTAACTCTGATGAAGAGCGCGGGCGGCAATCTTCTGAGTGCGCATGTGCTGCTGACGCAAGGAATGTTAGCCGCCGCGCGGCACGAAGATCAGCAGGCGGCGACGCTCTTTCGTACAGTCCAAAGCAACCCGGCTAACCCCACGACGACGCGGCTGGGTGCAGGAGACGAGTTAGCCAGTTTATATGAGTTAGAAGGCAACACCAAAGCCGCTGAGCAGACTTACAAAGCCACGCTGGCGACCTTCGAGTCGGCGCGGGCGCAACTCCGGAACGAAAACTCGAGGCTGCCCTTCGCCACCAACGCCACCGGCATCTACGATCACTACATCCACCTTCTGGTGAAGCAAGGCCGCGGCGAGGAGGCCTTGGCTGCCGCCGACCAGAGCCGCGCGCGGACGCTGGCGCAAGGCCTGGGCATAGCCGAAAGCAAAACCACTTACCACCCCTCAACTCTGAACCCTCGCCAGATCGCCCAAAGCTCCGGCGCGACGCTGCTCTTCTATTGGCTGGGCAGCCAGCACTCCTATCTGTGGGCCATTACACCCGCGAAGGTCGCGCTCTTCCCGCTGCCCGCGCAGAAGGAGATTGCGGCGCGCGTCGAGNNCGCTTTATCAGTTATTAGTAGCCCCGGCCGCGAAGCTCATCCGGCCTGACTTCCCGGTGATGATTCTGGCTGATGGGGCGCTGAATCAATTGAACTTTGAAACTCTGCTGGCTCCCGGCCCTGGAGTTAGTCCGCAAGTTACTTCGAACGCAGGCGCAGGCGCGCATTACTGGATCGACGATCAAACTCTGCTCTCCGCTCCTTCGCTGGAGTTGCTGGCCGCGGCCCGGCCCGCAGCGGGCGGGACTCGCAATCTGCTGCTGCTGGGCAACCCGGTAACGCCCAGCGCGGAGTATCCGAGCCTGCCTCTCTTCGGGCTTGAAATGACCCAGATTGCGAGGCACTTTGCCGCGCGCCATGCGGCCGTCTTTGCCGGCCAGCAAGCCACGCCGTCAGCCTATCTCACCAGCAATCCGGCGCAGTACGCCTATATTCATTTTGTTTCTCATGCCATTGCCAGTCGCGCGGACCCGCTGGATTCGGCCATCATTCTTTCCGGTTCCACGCTCTCCGGCGGCAAAGCCGGCGAGGAGTCCTACAAGCTCTACGCCCGCGAGATCATGCAGCATCCCATCGATGCCCGGCTGGTGACCATCTCAGCCTGCTATGGCAGCGGCACGCGCTCCTATGCGGGTGAAGGATTGGTGGGCCTCTCCTGGGCTTTTCTTCGCGCCGGCGCGCACAACGTCATCGGCGCGCTCTGGGAGGTGAGCGACGATTCAACGCCGCGGCTGATGGACGCGCTCTATCAGGGATTGGCAGACGGCCAGAACCCGGCCTCTGCGCTGCGCCGCGCCAAGCTCAATCTGCTGCATTCGCCGGGCAGATTTCGCGCGCCGTTTTATTGGGCGCCGTTCCAGATCTATACCCGGCGGTAAGTTGCGGACGCAGCCATATCAAGCTCAGGGATTCAGCCGCCAGAAAGCCGCGTTCAGCAAGGAGAAAGACTCGCTGGAATGCGCGGTTTCAGCCCATTGCTTCCTTTGCGTCAGTCTTCGACCCGCTGGAATGCCGGCCCTTAATGCGCGGCAGGCTGCTCCGGCGGCTTCTCAAACAGTTCCAGGTTTTCGCCTTTCCACACCATGGCGGAGTGGATGCGGTCATAGCCGCTGGGGTGGTCGAAGAAAATCCGCTCCTCCCACTTGCCGGGCCGCATTTTGCGATATTCGCTGAGGTGAATCGCGGCTTGCGCGAAACCGTCCGGCTGGCGGGCGACGTTCAGGCCAAACATGTCAGCCTCTTTTTCATGCATGCGGGTTTCGGTGTTCATCACCGGGGTGAGCACAAAAAAGAAAATTCCAGCCAGCAGAAAGACAAGAGGGAGCACGGCCGGGTCGGTAATATCTCGAATCTGCCATCGCGCGCCCCAGCACTCCAGGGTCCAGGCCAACGCCCAGCGCAGGCAGGCAAAGAAGAGCACAATCACAACCGACATGAAAAAGATGCCCTTGGGAATGTGGTTCATCACATAGTGGCCCATCTCGTGGCCCGTCACCGCCTGAATCTCCTCCAGCGAGCCGCGGCGCAGCAGGTTGTCGTTCAAGGTGATGCGCGTGGTCCCGGCAAAGCCGCTCACGTTGGCGCTGATGCGCGTGGTCTGGCGGCTGGCGTCGATCTGATAGACATCGTTGGTGGGAATCCCGTTGGCGTGGGCCATGCGCAGAATTGGCGCAGTCACCTTCGGATCGTTCAGCCGGGTGATCTTGTTGAAGATGGGCTGGATGTAGACCGGACTAATCGCGATAACCACCACAAACAGCGCCATCACGGCCAGCGAACCCCAAATCCACCAGGTGCGGGGCAGCTTGCGCACGATGGCGAACAGCACCACCACCATGATGGCGCCTAAAACCAGGCTGATCAGGAGAGACTTGCCCTCATCGCCCATCCAGGGGCCAAAACTCTGCGTGGCCAAGCCGTATTTGTGCTCGCGCACGTAGTTCTCATAGAACTCTAGCGGGTAACCCAGCACGAATGTCAACAGAACATATTGTCCCCAGTAGATTGCGTCTTGCAGCCACTTGAAGCGCGTGATGCGCTCGGCTAGGTCGCGCATCTTTGCCGACCAGCGCAGGTTCAAGAGCAGCAGACAAACGGCTGAGGCATAGAGGAAGTCCCAGAGAATCAGCCAATAGCCGCCTTCGAAGTAAGCGTTCGAGCGAGTTGTGGCCGCGGGTGGAATCATCGCCATATAGGCTTCCGTAGCTGCGTTGGCGTCAAAGTGGGCCGAGGGCTGGGCTGCGGCGGGAACCTGGGTGATGTCCACCGTGGGCTGAATGGCGGGTTGAGCCTGGGCAGAGCCAAGAGCAAAAGCCGCAAACAAGACGAGGAGCGCGAAGCTCCGCAGGCGCGAGTTCATAAGCAAACCCCTTGCTGGAAGATGCGATTCCTGAGTCCCGTGCCGGGAAGCAGCAAGAACTCAGCCTACAATATAAGCCATGAACAGACGTTACGCGCACCGGCGCGGGATGGTTCCGGTGTTCTTCGGTATATTCTGGAGAGTTGCGCGGAATGAGACAACACCGCGGCCGGAAATCCCAGGACCTATATGCCCATGAGCACACAGACGATCGCCGTACACCTGCCCGACGGGGCCATTCGCGAGGTGCCCGCCGGCACAACGCCTCTTGAGATTGCCAACTCGATTTCGCCGCGGCTGGCCGCGGTTTGCGTGGCGGCGCGGTTGACGCCGGTCAGTGGCGCAGTCACAGAAAAGCCCGCCGCCGAGGACGAATCGGCGATGTATGCCGCCGAGGACGCCGCCGCCGAGCGCCTGGTGGACCTGACCACGCCGCTCACCGCCGACACGCGCCTGGAGCTGGTCAAGGAGAACGATCCCGAGGCGCTCAAAATGCTGCGCCACTCCGCCGCCCACGTGCTGGCCACCGCCGTGCTGGAGCTCTTTCCCGATACCAAGCTGGGCCACGGTCCGGCGACCGACTCCGGTTTCTTTTATGATTTTTATCGCGAAAAACCCTTCACGCCGGAAGATCTGGCGCTGATCGAGGCCCGGATCGCCCTGGTCATTGCGCGCAACGAGCCTTTTGTTCACGAATTCTCTCCCAGAGAGCAGGCACTGGCGGAGTTTGAGCGCGACGGCGACTTCATGAAGACCCACTTCGTGACCAAATTCACCGTCCCCGGCGACGAGGTCAGCTTTTATCGCAACGGCAGCTTCGTGGACTTTTGCCGCGGGCCGCATGTGCCCTCGACCGGCCGCGTCAAGGCCGTCAAGGTGACCGCGCTGGCCGGCGCTTACTGGCTGGGCGACGAAAAGAATCCGCAGTTGCAGCGCATCTACGGCACAGCCTTCTTCTCGCAGAAGGAGATGGATGCGCACTTTGCCCGCCTGGAAGAAGCCGCCAAGCGCGACCATCGTTTGCTGGGCAAGCAACTGGACCTGTTCAGCATTCAGGAGCTGGCCGGGCCCGGTCTCGTCTTCTGGCATCCCAAGGGCGCCATCGTCCGCAAAGTGATGGAAGACTGGATGCGCGACGAGTGCCTGCGCCGCGGCTACTTGCTGGTCTTTACGCCGCATGTGATGCGCCGCGAATTGTGGAAGGTGAGCGGTCACGAGGGGCATTATGCGGGGAATATGTACTCGCCCATGGAACTGGACGACGCCGAGTATCGCCTGAAGCCGATGAACTGTCCCGGCCACATCCTCATCTACAAAAGCTCGCCCAGGAGTTATCGCGACCTGCCGCAGCGTTATGCGGAGTTAGGCAACGTATACCGCTATGAGCGCTCCGGCACCATGCACGGCTTGCTGCGTGTGCGCGGCTTTACCCAGGACGACGCCCACATATTCTGCACCTCCGGCCAGATCGAAGACGAGGTCGTTGCCTGCATCGACTTTGCCGAGGCCGTGCTGAAGACATTCGGCTTCAACGAGTTTAAGGTCGAGCTATCTACCTGGGACCCGAACGATCGCGCAAAATATGCCGGTTCCGACGAGGGCTGGGCGCTTGCAGAGGGGTCCTTGCGGACGGCTCTCGAACGGAAAGGAATCGAATATAAAACGATCCCCGGCGAAGCCGCTTTCTACGGTCCCAAGATCGACATCAAGCTGGTAGACGTGCTCGGTCGCCTTTGGCAGCTATCCACCGTGCAGTTCGACTTCACTCTTCCTGCGCGCTTCGAGCTGGAGTACGTGGGCGAAGACGGCGAGAAGCATCAGCCGGTCATGGTTCACCGCGCCCTGTTCGGCTCGGTCGAGCGCTTCTTCGGCGTACTCATCGAGCACTACGCCGGCGCCTTCCCGCTGTGGCTGGCGCCAGTGCAGGTGGGCCTGGTGCCCATCAGCGAGCGCCATCACGCATACGCGAAAAAGGTCGAAGCCGAGTTGAAGGCCGCGGGCTTGCGCGTCGAGACCGACAGCCGCAACGAAAAGATGAATGGCAAGATCCGCGACTTCGCCAACCAGAAGACGCCCTATATCCTCGTCTTCGGCGACAAGGAAGAAACCGCCGGCGCNNGTAACTCGGATCAAGGAGGCGGAATGGCAGCTGCTCTCGTGATTCTGAGCGGATTGCCGGGGGCTGGCAAGACGGCCATTGCGCGCGAACTTGCCCGCTGCCTCGCTGCTGTGCATCTACGCATCGATTCCATCGAACAGGCGCTCCGCGAGTCGGGCGTTGTCGAAGGGCCTATCTACGATGCGGGTTACCGCGTTGCCTACGCGCTCGCTGAGGACAACCTTCGCCTTGGCCGGATCGTCATCGCGGATTCGGTTAACCCGATTCAGCTCACGCGCGATGCGTGGCTCGATGTTGCCACGCGCGCCGGGGTCAGCGCAATTGAAGTCGAGATCCAATGCTCCAACGTCGCCGAACACCGCCGCCGGGTGGAATCGCGCGCCGCCGATCTGCCTGGATTGAAGCTGCCAGCCTGGAATGAAGTGCTCTCCCGCGAGTACGCTTCATGGGATCGCACTCATTTTGTATTCGACACAGCCATCTGTACCGTGGAGCAGAATGTTCAAGCTATTCAAGTTGTCGTCCAAGAAGCATTGGTTGCTTGAGTGAGCAATATATAATTTGCATCCAATCAAGTGCGTTATTGAGCAGACGACGATTATCGGCCAAGGCTAGTCTCGTTGTGTGCGGTCGCCTATGCGTAGCTAGGGTGCCTGTAGGGATTGAAATGACGGAACGTCCGCCGTTCCGCACAGCGGACCCCAACCTTAACTCACCTCGTCAGGGCCTTCGTGATTTATGCGTTTGCGTTCCTGACAAGTTGGCTGTTTCACATCAGTGTAGTCCCCACTAATGCGGTAACCTGTTAGACTCCCGCCAGCCTCGCGGCTGCCATAAAGCCGCGGGCTGAAGGCCTGAGATAAATTACGGATCAGTTGCTGGGGGAGGAATTTGAGGACCGCGCTTCAGTCGTGAAGGACCACGTTCAATAGAGATTTGTGTACCTTTATGCCGCCGTTGTAATCGATAAATCCCAGCTTGCGAAAGCGATTCATGAAGAAGCTCACGCGCGAACGCGTTGTTCCGATCATCTCCGCCAGCGTCTCCTGAGAGATCTTCGGAATCAGCGTCTCCGGTTCGCCCGGCTTGCCAAACTCTGCCATCAGCAGCAGAATCCGCGCCAGCCGCTTCTCGCTGGAGTTGAAGAGCTGATCAACCAGGTCCGCCTGGGCTCTCATGCAGCGTTCCAGCAGAAACTTCAGGAAGAGATCGCTGAAGGTATGCTCCTCGTGCATCACACGGATCATCTCCGCGCGCTCGATCTTGAGCGCCGTGCATGGAGCAATCGCCGTAGCCGTCGCCATGCGCAACCCTGGCGTCCCGGCCATCGACTCCTCGCCCACAAAGTCGCCCGCCGAGAGCAGCGCGATGGTTGCCTCTTTACCCTCTTTCGAGATCACGGTCAGCTTGGCGCGCCCGCTCTGCAGATAGAAGACGCAATCGGCCGGATCGCCCTGCGAAAAAAAAGGCCGCTTGGGCTTCACCTGCACAACCCTCCGCCCGAGCCCGGCCTGCGCAAGGAAAACGGCCGGATCAAATCGCGCCTGAATCAGTTCCTTCATCCGAATTCCCCGCTCCCCTCCGCGATTTTGCCGGGGCCTCTTCGCGAGAGCACCCGATGCCCACCGCCTTTCTTTGCTCGGCCCTGGAAGACTTTCACACCTAATCCATTATTAAATTCTCCTGGTCAGGCGCAAATAACTGTTCTTTATTGCTCACTTTTGCGCGCGTCATGCGGCTGGTTTTCAGAATATAAAAATACTTTTCTGTTTACTCAAATCGAAGAGGGCGCAATTCCTTCGTGTACCTTGGGCAACGACCTCCCTCCGTGGAGCCTTCATCCGTTGAATGCCCGCCCCTGCGACAATGGCATTAGCGCCCGGTGAGGCGCGGAGGAATCCTGTGGCCAAGCTGCGAGTCCTGTCGACGCACCTCTTCATGCACCAGCGCCTGCACTCAGGCCACTTGGAGCTGGCCGCCCAATCCGGTGCGCAGGCGGTCGAGCTCTTTGCCGCGCGCCAGCATTTCGACTACACCAGCCGCGAGCAGGTGGCCGAGCTGGCCGCTTTCTTCCGTTCCAATCCGCTCACCGCCTGGTCGATGCACGCCCCGCTCTATCCCGACCGCGAGATGGGCCGCACCGGCGCGCCCGCCGTTAACCTGCTGCACGCGGAGAAGAGCCGCCGCATCGCGGCCATGGACGAGATCAAGCGCGCCCTGGAAACCGCCGAGCAGATCCCCTTTCGCAACCTTGTCGTCCATCTGGGCGAGCGCAACGATGAGTGGTCGCCGCACGCCGTCGAGCACGCCCTCACCGCTCTTGAACACCTCGGCGCCTTTGCCCGTCCGCTGGGCGTGCGTCCGCTGGTAGAGAATCTGCTCAGCGAACCCACCACCCCCGAGCATTTGATCGAAATCCTCGAAACCGGC
>PMTP01000132.1 GCA_003167305.1 Acidobacteriaceae bacterium | reverse complement strand
ATCAGGCCGAGCAGAAGCGCGACGAGGAAGAAGGCGGTGGAGTGCTTGTTCTCGATGCCCAGGCCGGCCAGCAATCCAAAAATCAGCCAGGCGCGGGGGGTGGCGCTGCCTTCGGCAATGCGAAGAACGGCGAGCAATGCGCCCATCCAGAAACACGGCTCAAACGAATTCATGGAAAGGTAGTTGGACGTGCCTAAATACACTGGAGCGGTGAGGACGGCCATCATGGCCAGGACTTGTGCGCTGCGGCGCCCGCCAAGCTGCCACGCGAGCAGGCCGGTCAGGCCAACGGTGACGCCTCCGGCCGCGAAGCTGAGGATGCGAATGCCAGTGGGCGAGAGGCCGAAGAGCGTCTCGGCCAGCCGCGCCTGCAAGGCGACCAGTGGAGGCTGATCCACGTAGCCCCAGGCCAGATGACGGCCGCAGACCAGAAAATACAGCTCGTCGCGGAAGAAGCCATAGCCCAGGTGACTGCCCCAAAGCGAGCTGGCCAGATGGATCATGAAGGTGAGCGCGGCGAAGATGCTGGCGAGCAGCAGGGCAGTGTGCAGGGATGTTCGCGCGGGGATAGGCGAATTGGCTTCGGGCAAAACGCATGCCTCCTGAGCGACAGTCTATGCGATTCTACGCGTGAAGAGTGAGCAGGGTTCCATAAGTTCCGTGAATTGTTGCGCCGAGTTTGGCAGTTCAGCTTGCCGGTTTTGCTTCGCGAAAATGCCGCCAGATCATCTCCGTGGTTTTGCGCGGCACAACGGCGGCCAGCGACTCGGCCATCGCCGGCAAGAGAGGAATCCCGGTCAGCGGCTGATTCTCACTTTGCGGAATTCGCTGTCAAACTGTAAACCAGTCTCGGAAACTACGGGTTTTCGCGGCGGGAGCGGCCGAGTCTCTCCGCCATTCTTCAGGAGGCGCGCTGTGCAGCGCCGGCATTGGCCGAGCGCCCGATGCAGGGCCTTCTCCGCCAGAGCCTCCAGCACGCTGAGCAGGCCGTCCTGTTTGCCGTGGCCGGGAAGGATGCGGCCAGCTTCCAGGACGAGCGCCTGCCAATCGTGCCACTCGCCAGCGGCCTTATTGATCTTCTTGAAGTCAGTGGCCAATCGCCCCGCCAAGGGATCGGTGGCCGCGGAGATTTCGGCCAGGTAGAGAGCTTGCTTCAGGCGCTTGCGATAGGTGTGCAGATTGGAGCTGTCGAACTCGTGGATTTCCCGGGCCTGCCTCTCGAAGATTCCCCATGCCGCTTGGGCAGTGGAATGTGCCGTCGAGGGCAAGCGCGGCTGCATCGCCATTTCGATTTCTCCGCTGAGCCGGTTTAACCGCTTCCCGCGAGCCTCAATGACGGCCACCAACTCGCCGATTCCACGCTGGCGTTGCCGCTTCAGCCGGCCTTCCAGTTTGCTGATTTCGCGCAGGTAGCGTGGATTCGGTTGCGTTGCACTGTCCTCTGCCCCTTGGAGGCGACTGCGAAGGCTGTTGAGCCGGGCCAGGTAAACGTCCGCGTCGCGTACCGGTTCGAGCGCTCTCCGCAGCCTCTTTCCCTCTTTATTCCAACGCCGTAACGCATCCGCGGCGGCGGAATTCACGCCCCGCTCCTGCAACCTTTGCTGGAGCGCCACACGCAGGCGCAGCGTTTGGCTGCGCAGTGCATGGACGTTCTTCCGGCTTGGCTTGAGTGTGCATTGGGCAAGAAGGCCGCGCCATGCATCAAGCCGCCGCAGCCACTCCGGTTGGAGGGAACTCTGCTCGCTGGGGGAAGGCGAATTGAAATTCACCGATCTTTAACCTCTGCTCTCCATTTTGCACCCGTGGCCCCACGAATGGAAGCTCGGTGTCTGGTGGAGCGGCCGGAGGCTTCATTGCCTAAACCAATCTGGAAACCTGCCAGTCCATTCAGAATGAATCGGCAGTGCACAGGTCAGTTTGTGGGTCGGGCTTCGTGAAAATGCCGCCAGATGGTTTCGGCAATTTTGCGCGGCACGACGGCGGCCAGCGATTCGGCGGTGGCTTGCTGCACCTCGCGCAGGCTGCCGAAGTGAGTTAGCAGACGCTGTCTTGTTTGCGGGCCGACGCCGGGAATGTTCAGTAACTCGCTGTCGCGGTCTCGCATCGCGCGGCGCTGGCGATGGTAGCCAACGGCGAAGCGGTGGCTCTCGTCGCGGATGAGCTGCACCAGATGCAGCACCGGCGAATGGCGGTCGAGGACGATAGGCTCCTCTTCATTGCCATAGAGGTAGATGACCTCCTCCTTTTTCGCAATCGACGCCAGCGGCTGCGAAGTAATTCCAAGCGATTCGAGCGCCTCGGCGGCGGAGTGAAGCTGGCCCAGGCCGCCATCGACCAGGATCAGCGACGGCATCGGCTGCTTCTCTTCCTGCACGCGCTTGTAGCGCCGTCCAACAACTTCCTTCATCGCCGCGAAGTCGTCCACGCCGCTGACGGTCTTCACCTTGAATTTGCGATAGGCCTGCTTGTTCATCTGGCCGTCTTCCCAGACCACCAGGGATGCCACCGTCTCCGCGCCCTGAATGTGAGAGATGTCGAAGCACTCGATGCGGCGGGGCAACTCGGGCAGCATCAGCGCCTCGGCCAGCGCCTCCTGAATCGCCTTGCGCGAAGGCTCCAGCACGCGGAAGCGCTGAATGTATGACTGCTTGGCATTCTGCCCGGCCAGATCGACAAGCGAGCGTTTTTCTCCGCGCTGCGGGACGGCGATCTCTATGCGATGGCCGGTGCGCTCGGTGAGCAGCGCGGCGAGAGCCTCGCGGTCATCGAAGTCCGTGGGGACGAGGATCGAGCGCGGGACGTACTGCTGGTCGATGTAGAGCTGCTTGAGGAGGGCGGAAAAGACTTGGCCGGCGTGGAACGGCGGTTCTGGCTTTGTTGTTTCCCAGGTCCCAGAATCGGGACCTGGGCCACCCATTGTTTGTACCCTCATCGTTTGTGGCGGGTGGG
>PMTP01000121.1:1341-31481 GCA_003167305.1 Acidobacteriaceae bacterium | reverse complement strand
GCGCACTGGTAGAGCGGATCGTAGTCGCCGTTCACGGAGCGGCGCACCTCGGCGGTGGCGTTGTCTCGCTCGTGCCCCACTTCGTTCACCAGGAAGTCGATAGCCTGCTGCGGGGTCATCGCTCCCAGGTGGAAGCTGAGCGAGAAGATGACGCGGGCGCAGCGGTGCATGCGCCAGAAGAGCGCGCCGATTCTCTGCTCCGGCGTTTGATCATAGCCCAGGTCCCAATACAACATCTCCCAGTAGAAGGCGTTGCCCTCCAGCCAGAAGCCGGAGCTGAAGGCCTGGCGATAGGGCCGGTAGCGGGCGGTCATGAACTGTTGCAGCCAGTGGCCGGGAATCAATTCGTGGAAGACCGTCGCGTGAGAGAAGGCGGGGTTGTTGCCGCGCATACTCATCATGCGCTGCTCGTAGGTCATTGTGTCGGTGGGGTAGCTGACGAGGATAGTGTCGCCGCCCAGGAAGAAGGGGCTGACGAGCTGGCGCTCGGGCGACATCATCTCCATGCGCCAGGTCTCTTTAGCCAGCGGCGGCACGGTGACCAAGCCGCGGTCTTCTGCGAATTGTTCGCCTTCAATGGCCAGTGAGCGGATCAGATCCGGCTGCTTGCCCGGTTCGACGTAGGAGTTCTTGACCGCCTCCAGCGCCTTATGCCAGTCGTCGCCGTAGCCCATCTCGCGGCTGGCCTTCACCATCTCCCGCTGGCACCACGCGAGCTGCAATTTTGCCATTGCGATCAGCTCTTCGGGCGAGTAGGGGATCATCGCATCGTCGAGCTGCTGGAGTAGTGCCTCGCGGCCGATGGGCGTGCCGAGAACGGTAGCTTTATCATCGGGGGCGATGCCGGCCAGTTTCTCGCGGAGAAACGTTGACTGGTCCTTGAGCGCGGCGGAGGCCTGTTTGTAAGGCTGCGCGGCCCACCAGGTAAAGGTGGGATCGTAGCCGTTCCAGAAGTCGAACCAATGCTGAAGCTGCGTGGTTAGTTGTTCCAGATCAGCGGCGGCGCGCCAGGCATTGATGCGGTCGGCGGGGGATGCGTCCCTGACCTTGGTTTCGAGCGCCTTGCGGTTGGCGGTAACGGCTTGTGTCAGTTCGCTTAACTGCGCGGCGGCCTTCTGCGGATCGGGGCGCTCCATACGGCGGCGGGCATCTTCGAGGGCGAAGATCGCCGGAGCGAAGGGCAGCAGCGGCGCAACCTCGGACCATTGCCGCTCCTCCAGGGCCAGCTGGTGCTCCAGTTGCGTCAGGAGGTTGGAAAAGCTCAGGTAATCGGCCTTGCTCTCCTGATCGAGGGCATTGAAGTCGATCTTGGCGAGCAGGGCGCGTTGCTCGCGATAGAAGGCGGAGTTGCGCGCGCGGGCGGCTGGGGCAAGGGGATCGGCGTAGACGCTGAGGAGCGTAGCCTGGTCGGCGGAGAAGCGCTCGATAAGAGCGCGCATGGGCGGAACGGAGGGGTCAAGGGCGCTGGGGTCCTGGGCGGCGATGGCGTGTGTCGCGGCGAGGGCGGCGATGAGAAGCAAAGATGCGGTGCGAGAGAAGCGCATAGGCTGGAAACCCCTTGCGTAAGGTGCGGCGCCGGCCCCGATTGCAGGCCGGATGCCGAGAGGGAGAATGTCACCCTCACAATACAGTATGGCTGTAGAGGAAGAGAAACCGGCGCTGGTCGCGGCGACGGAAACGGAGAGAAAACTGGAATCGTTTACTGGGTCGCGCCGCTTGATATATAGTTCATCTTTGCTCGCCGTTCGGGATTCTGCTGCCGTCTACGGTGAGGTCTCATAGAAAGGGAATTTCCATGGTTCGTATCACTCGTCGCGACCTGCTCTCGTCTGGATTGGCATTTTCCGCCGCATCTCTGCTGACACGTTCGGCCTGGGGACGGGCCGCCGCACTGGTTGGCGGCTCTCCCGGCACCACTTCGGCCGAGGCGCTGGCCGCCGTGGCGCCGCGCGAGCAATTGCTCTTCGACTTCGGCTGGAAGTTTCAGTTTGGCCACGGCACGGACCCAGCCCGCGATCTGGGCTTTGGCAACGGCCAGGGCGACTTTGCCAAGACCGGCGAATTCGACTTTGCCAAGGGCAAATTCGACGACTCCAAGTGGCGTTCTTTGAACCTGCCCCACGACTGGGCGGTCGAGCTGCCCTTTGTGCATGACGATTTGCTGAATTCGCACGGGTTCAAGCCCTTGGGCCGGCGCTATCCGGAGACCAGTGTGGGCTGGTACCGGCGCGAGTTCGAGATTCCGGCCAGCGACCTGGGGCGGCGCATCACGATCGAGTTCGACGGCGCCTTCCGCGATGTGCTGGTCTTTGTGAATGGCTGCTTCCTTGGCCGCAACGACAACGGCTATGCGCCTTTTTCCTTTGATTTGACGGATTTTTTGAGCTATGGCGGGAAGAATTATCTTATGGCGCGCGTGGACGCCAGCTTCGGCGACGGATGGTTCTACGAGGGCGCGGGGATCTATCGCCACGTGTGGCTGACCAAGAGCGATGCGCTGCATCTGGGAAAGTGGGAGAGCATGGTGCGCACGGAGGTGGGCAGCGGCGCGGCGCAGCTGGCTTTGGCGACTGTGGTCGAGAATCAGGGCAAGCAGGCGGAGAGCGCCAAGGTCACCTGGCAGATTCAGGACGCGGCGGGCAAGACGGTGGCGACGGCGGAGGCCGCGGCGCAGTCGATTGACGCGGACGGCTGCGCCAAATTTGCCGCGACGGCCAAACTGGCCAATCCGGCGCTGTGGTCGGTGGAGGAGCCGAATCTCTATTCGGTGATTGTGACGCTGGAGGCGGGCGGCAAGGCGCGGGATGCCGAGCGGGTGAGCTTTGGCGTGCGCACCGCGGTATTCGACGCCGACAAGGGCTTTTTCCTGAATGGTCAGCCGCTGAAGATTCAAGGCACCTGCAACCATCAGGATCACGCCGGCGTGGGTGCGGCGCTGCCTGACCGCTTGCAGAGCTTCCGTATAGGCGTGCTGCGCGCGATGGGTTGCAATGCGGTGCGCACCTCGCACAATGAGCCGACGCCGGAGTTGGTGGAGGCCTGCGACCGCATGGGCGTGATGATGATGTGCGAGACGCGGCAGATGAGTTCGACCCCTGAAGGCATGGCGAAACTGGAGGCGATGATCAAGCGCTACCGCAACTCGCCGTCGATCATTTTGTGGTCGGTGGGCAACGAGGAGTGGATTTTGCAGGATGCGATGGCCGAGCAGGGCGCCAAGATTGCCGCGACCATGGTGCGGCGCTGCCACGAACTTGATCCCACACGCGTAGTCTCGGCGGCGGTGAACGGAGACAACAAGCAGGGTGTATCCGATGCATTCGATATCATCGGATTCAACTATGGCCTGGACCGCCCCGACAACTACCACAAAGATAATCCCCGGCGGCCTATCTACGGTTCAGAAACGTCCAGCGCCATCTCCACGCGGGGCGTTTACTCTACCGACCCACTGCGCAACACCGTCAATGCCTATAACTCCGCGGTCCCCTGGGGCGAGACGGCCGAAGAGTGGTGGAAGTTTTATGCGACCCGCGAGTGGGAGGCCGGCGGCTTTGCCTGGACCGGCTTCGACTATCGCGGCGAGCCCACGCCTTACGGCTGGCCCTCGATCAACTCGCAGTTTGGCATCATCGATATGTGTGGATTCCCCAAGGACACGTTCTTCTATTACAAGGCATGGTGGGGCTCCGAGCCGGCGCTGCATCTCTTCCCGCATTGGAACTTCGAGGGGAAGGAAGGCGAGGAGATCCCCGTCTGGGTGTATTCGAACCTGGACGAGGTTGAGTTGCTGGTGAACGGTAAGAGCCTGGGCAGCCAGAAGGTTCCGCGCCTGGGCCATGTGGAGTGGAAAGTCAAGTATGAGAAGGGCGCAATCGAGGCGCGGGGTTCAAAGGATGGCAAGGTGGTGTTAACGGAGAAGCGCGAGACGACCGGGCCGACGATCTCCATTCGACTGACCGCGGACCGCACAGAGATCGACGCCAACGGCGAGGACCTGGCCATCCTGAAGGTCGAGGCGCTGGACAAGGAAGGCCGCCCGGTGCCGACGGCGAACAATTTGATTGGCTTCAAAGTCTCGGGGGCTGGCGCGCTGATTGGCGTGGGCAATGGCGATCCTAATTGCCAGGAAAGCGACAAGGAACCCAAACGCTCGCTCTTCAATGGTTTGGCGCAGGTGATTGTACAGTCCAGCAAGCGACCGGGCGAGATTCACATTGAAGCGGCCAAGGAAGGCTGGGATGGCCCGGAGTTGACTCCGGCCAAGCTGATCATTGTTACCAAAAAGGTACAGCCGCGACCGGCTGTTGGCTAATGGGCCAGAGCAATCGCATGAAGCTCTTGAACCACAATGAGCAAGAGCTTTGAAAGGGCACGGCTTCAGCCGTGCCGATTTCGAGGCCCAAAATGTTTCGGCTTTAGCCGCCGAGGGATGTATTTCTCCTTCCTAAACCTTGCCTCAGGGGCTATAGCCCAGGATTTTTAGGGGTTTCCTTGCGGCACGGCTAAAGCCATACCCTTTCAAAACATGAACTTTTTGAATTTGCACGTTCATGCGATTGCCATTGCATTTTGGAAAAAAGGACAAAATGCCGCGCAAAGTGTGGCATAATGTCCTTATGAGCCAAGCTGCCGCGATTCCCGCCGTTTCTCCGCCGCCATTCACCTTTGATTGGCGAGAGATTGAGCGTGGGCTTCCGCTCTCGACGCTGGAGGAGTTCTCCGCCTACTCCGGCATTGCCGTCAAGGATCTGCTGGAGGTGGTGATTCCCGCGCGGACGCTCAAGCACCGGCGGCAGCGTCAGGAGCCATTGAGCCTGGAGGAATCCGACCGTTTAGCGCGCGTGACACGGCTCTATGATCTGGGCGTTCGGGTCTTCGGCAATCCAGACAAGGCGCGGCGATGGTTGACGAAGCCCAAGATTCGATTTGAGGAACGTTCTCCGTTGACCATGATGCATACGGACTTGGGTGGCCGACAGGTGGAAGAGATGCTGATTCAGATCGATGAAGGGATGTTCGTCTGAAAATCATCGCGAGTTTTTAAGAAATCCGGTCTTCGTACAGTATCGGGGAAAGGAATAGATCATGACCGATATTGAATTCAAGACCCTCTGGCGTGTCAGTGATTACATTGACCTGAGCGGCGTTGGTGGCCGCAAAGCCGGCGCTCGCTGGCATACGGCAGGCTCACGGATTGTGTATTTGGCAGAATCGCCAATGGCGGCTCTTGTTGAAACGCTGGTGCATCTTGAAGTGGAAAGCGAAGAGACCCCGGATTTCTACACCCTGCTTAAAATATCTGTTCCAAATGGACTTGCCATTCAATCGCTCAATCCACCTGCCGGGAGCGATTGGGAGCACGATCTTGAATTGACCCGGCGCATGGGCGATGCCTGGCTCGTCTCCTTAGAAACCCCATTGGCGCGTGTTCCTTCCGTCCTGGCCCCGCAGACCTGGAACTACCTGCTGAACCCCGAGCATCCCGACGCGAAGAAGATCGAAGTCGCCGAGGTGATCCGCGAACGCTTCGACAACCGGCTCTTCCGTTTTGGGGCGCGGTGACGGGGCGGGTTGGCATTCGGGTTCCGGCAGGGCCGGGGGCATGACGCGGGGGGCTCTTTCGTGGTAATCTCTGACTAGACACTTAAGAGTGGACTGAGCAGACAAGAGGAGTAACACACGCCGTGCTGGCGACCGCAAAGAAAACAACCCTGATTGAAAGCTTCCGCACCCATGATACGGACACCGGTTCGCCGGAGGTCCAGATCGCGATTTTGAGTGCGCGCATCAGCGAACTGACCGAACACTTCAAGACGCACAAGAAGGACCACGCTTCCCGGCGCGGCCTTTTGCAACTGGTCAGCAAGCGCCGCCGCCTTCTGGACTACCTGAAGACGCACGATACCGATCGCTACCGCGACGTCATCGGCAAACTCGGTATCCGCAAGTAGCCAGAAAGCCAACAACATTGACCCGGAAGCGCCCAGACCGAAGATTGGTCACGGCCCCCATTCTACCCAGAATCTGGGGCCACGTTGTACCTGGCGAACTCGACCCTCTGCCAGGGACGGCGCACAGCTATGGGCTGTGTGCGTCCCTGAGGCGGAGTCTGGCAGAGATGCCGGTCGGCAGACTGGGAGAATCCGCTCCCCCGCACAGTTATTACGATTTTGGCCACTCTTTTGCGCGCGCCCTGCCTTTTGCCCCGCCTATCGCCAATTCGCCCCTACCCTCCAGCGCCTTCCATCCACAAGTTTCCCAAGCGAACACAATGAAACGAGGATTCTATGTCCAAGCATGAAGTAGCCGTCGAGCTTGCCGGTGGCAAGCGGTTGGTCTTTGAGACCGGGCGCATGGCCAAGCAGGCCTCTGGCGCCGCACTGGTGACCACTGGCGAAACCGTGGTACTGGCCACTGCCGTTGCCTCTCCCGATGCACGGGAAGGTATTGATTTTTTCCCCCTCACCGTGGACTACCGCGAGTACACCTACGCCGGCGGACGCATTCCCGGCGGCTTCATCAAGCGCGAAGGCCGGCCCAGCGAAAAGGAAATTCTAACCTGCCGCCAGATCGACCGTCCCTTGCGCCCACTTTTTCCCGAGGGCTTCCGCAACGAGACCCAGCTGATCGCGCTGGTCTTCTCCGCCGACAAGGAGAATGATCCCGACGTGGTGGGCATCAATGCCGCCGCCTGCGCGCTGGCTCTCTCCGACATTCCCTTCGGCGCCACGGTGGGCGCGGTGCGCGTGGGGCGCGTGGATGGCGAGTTCGTCATCAACCCCACCTACTTGGAGCGCGCGGCGACCACGGTCAACATCATGGTCGTCGGCCACAAGGACGGCATTGTGATGATCGAGTCGGGCGCCAAGGAAGAGTCGGAAGAGACGATTCTCGCGGCGATCGAATTCGGCCACACCGAAATCAAGAAGATTGTTGCCGCCATCGACGAGCTGGTGGCCCTGGCCGGCAAGCCCAAGCGGGCCTTCACCGCGCCGGAGTTCGACCAGGCGTACTTTGACGAGTTGAGCGCCAAGATCAGCGACAGGCTCAAGAACGCGCTGGACACCAAGACGCACGAAAAGCTGGAGAGCCAGACGCTGGTCAAGGCGATCAAGGACGAGTTGGCCGCTGCGCTTCCCGCCGAGGACCCGGCGGCCAAGAAGAAGCTGGCCCACTACTATGAGAAGCTGCGCGAGCGTGTCTTCCGCGAGCAGGTGACCAAGGAGCGCATACGGCCCGATCGCCGCGCCTTCGACGAGATTCGCACAATCACCATCGAGACCAGCGTTCTGCCCCGGACACACGGCTCGGCGCTGTTTACCCGCGGCGAGACGCAGGCTCTGGTCACGGCCACGCTGGGCACCGCCGACGAAGGCCAGCGGCTGGAAAGCTATGAGGGCGACAAGAAGAAGCCCTTCATGCTGCACTACAACTTCCCGCCCTTCTGCGTGGGCGAGACGGGCCGCATGGGCGGCACGGGACGGCGCGAGGTCGGCCACGGAGCACTGGCGGAGCGCGCCATCAGCGCGGTTCTGCCCACAGCCGAGGAGTCGCCTTACACCATTCGAATTGTCAGCGACATTCTGGAATCCAATGGTTCCTCGTCGATGGCCACGGTCTGCGGCACCAGCCTGGCACTCTTTGACTCCGGCATCGCGCTCAAGGGCGCGGTTGCCGGCGTAGCAATGGGCCTGGTGAAGGAGGGCGACGACTACGCCATCCTCACCGATATTGCCGGGGCCGAGGATCATTATGGCGATATGGACTTCAAGGTAGCCGGCACCCGCAAGGGCATTACCGCGCTGCAGATGGACATCAAGATCGGCGGCCTGACCCGCGAGATTCTCCAGCAAGCCATGGAACAGGCGCGCCGCGGACGGCTCTTCCTGCTGGACAAGATGGACGCGGTGCTGGATGGACCGCGCACCGAGCGCTCGGCTTACGCTCCGCGCATCGAAACCGTGATGATTCCCACCGACAAGATTCGCGATCTGATCGGCAAGGGCGGCGCCACCATCCGCAGCATCATCGAGCAGACCGGCGCCAAGATCGATGTGGACGATACCGGCAAGGTGAACGTTGCTTCGTGCGACGCCGAGGGCCTGAAGAAGGCTCTGGAGATGATCGGCAACCTCACCGCGGTTCCAGAGATTGGCAAGGTTTATCTGGGCAAGGTGGTTCGCCTGGCGGAGTTCGGCGCTTTTGTCGAGCTCTTCCCCGGCACTGACGGCCTGCTGCACATCTCCGAGATCGCCGAGCATCGCGTGAAGGAAGTGAAGGACGAACTGAGCGAGGGCGATCAGATCATGGTCAAGGTTCTGGCCATCGAAGGCAATCGCATCAAGCTCAGCCGCAAGGCGCTCATCCGCGAGCAGAAGGCCAAGCTGGGCCAGGCGGCTCCGGCCGCGGTTGAAGCTGAAGAGGCGGAGACGGGCGTTGCGGAGTCTCCCGCCGCGCCGGCCTTTGCACCCATCAAGCCCCGCCATGAGTTCGACGAGCGTCAGCCCAAATCGAACCAGAGCACCATCCTGATCGAAGGCGGAGACGACTTCGACGAGGTGGATGGCGAAGAGATCGACGAGGAGAACGAGCCAAACTTCAATCGCGTGGATGGCGCACCGGTTCCCGTTGCCGGACAGCCGGCAGGGGCAGGCCGTCCCAAGCCCGACAACAAGAACCGCCGCCGCCGCCGCCGTCCCGGTGGTGGTGGAGGCGGAGGGCGCGGCTGATAGTAAGTGCAGCTTTCAGCTTTCAGCAAAAACTGCCCGCTGCTCGCTTCTTATGCGAAGGAAAACAAGAAAGGCCCGGATGCTCTCCGGGCCTTTTCTGTGGCTAAACGGAAGACGCGTTCGGTTCTAGCGCCGGGATTGCAGTTCCGATCAAGGGCGCTCGATGCTTGTTTTCGTACATCCGCAGGTCGGCTGCCACGCAGAGCGACTCCATATCGGCGGCGTCGTCGGGGAAGATTGCGATGCCCACGCTGGCGCCGACCCGCACCGTATGATCGTCGAGTTGAAGCGGTTCTTTGAGCAACTGGATCAGCGAATGGCAAACGTGTTCGGCATCCGCGCGGCTGGTAGGCTCCTCCAGAATCACGGAAAACTCGTCTCCCCCGGTTCGAGCGACGGTATCGGAACGGCGGACCCTTCCGGTGCAGATCGCGCCTACACGCTCCAGCAGCAGATCGCCGACGTGATGCCCCAGCGTGTCATTCACCTTCTTGAAATGATCCAGATCGACCAGCAGCAAAGCCGTCTGCGCTCCGGTCCGGCGGGCGCGGTCCAGCGCGCTGGCCAGCCGATCCTGAAAAAGCCGGCGGTTGGGCAGGCCGGTCAATTCGTCATGCAGAGCCAGGTGCTTGTTGTGCACAATCTGATCTTCCAGCAGCAGAAGAATCATGCCCACGGCTACGACGTATTTGGGTAGGTTCCAGACCTCGCTCTCGATCTGAACCTGTGGCAAAACGAATGCGATGACCGGCGACACGACAAAGACCGATGCCCAGGCGAGGAATCCGGCGATGGTGATAAAAGCGCCGGCGGTGGCGCGCCGGTAGACATATAGGAAGTGGATGCAGCAGCCGAAGTAGACGGTGAACAGCAAGGCATTCAGCGCCAGGTCGACGCCGTTGCCGGGACGATGCTGGAAGATCAGCAGGAAGGCCGCGAGAGAGCTGTACAGCAGGACCATCGCCCAGCGAAGCGGGTGACTGAACTCGCGCAGCGAGAAGAGAGTGAGTCCCAGGGGCAGGAGGCAGAAGAGAAGAGCGGCTGGGTTCAATGCCCAGGCTACGGCTGGTCCAGAGAGGATGAGGCCGACGTAGAGGGTGTTTACCAGTATCAGCACTGCCAGCATCAACGGGCTGGAGTGCTCCTTGCGGAAGGGGACCGAGGCCCACATGAAAAGAACGCCGGACCAGATAAGGGAGGCGAGAGCGATAAATAGCGCCAGGGTTCCCCAAATGCCGGGAGCGCCGATGAACATGCTGACGGCAAAGTGGAGCGCGATCATGACCCAGGCAGTGAGCCATAGCCTGGAGACAGGTGTGTGGTTGTGCCGCGCAACAGACGCGAAGGCACACGTCAGCAAGGCGACCACCCCAATGTCCGGTAATTTACTCCAATCGACCAATTCCACCCCTGGAACGAACAGTTTCTACCCATACAATTGGAGGTCTGGCACCCATTCTATTACTCTATCCGAGTACACACAAAACGATTGCCACACTTGCGTAACCTGGAAGCCCGACTGCAAGTTAGGACACTCGCCATAAAACTGCTCAAATCGGCGATCAATCGGCCGCGGTCTCTTCTTCTTTTACGGGGAAGACGTTGCCCATGCGGTAAATCTGCGCGCCCACGCCGGCCAGCTTCTCTTCAATGCGCTCATAGCCACGGTCCATGTGATAGACGCGGTCGAGGATCGATTCGCCATCGGCCACCAATGCGGCCAGCACTAGCGAGGCCGAAGCGCGCAGGTCCGAGCACATGACGGCTGCGGCGGAGAGACGGGCCGGCCCGCGCACGGTGGCCGTGCGGCCTTCCACCTTGACGTTGGCGCCCATCCGCGCCAGCTCCTGCACATGCATGAAGCGATTCTCGAAGATGTTCTCCTCGACCAGGCTGACGCCCTCGGCCTGCGTGGCCAGCGCCATATATTGCGCCTGCATGTCGGTGGGAAAGCCGGGATACTCCTCGGTCGAAATGTCGGCCGCGCGCAATTGCCCGCCGCCGCGCACGCGCACTGCATCGGCCCCGAGAACATCCACGCGCGCTCCGGCTTCCTGGAGCTTGTTGATGACCGCGCTCAGGTGCGCCGGATTGCAGTCGGCCACCGTCAGATCGCCGCCGGTGATGGCCCCGGCCACTAAAAATGTGCCCGCCTCAATGCGGTCGGGATTGATGCAATAACGTGCGCCATGCAGGCGGCTGACGCCTTGCACGCGCATCGTCGATGTGCCCGCGCCTTCGATCTTCGCGCCCATGGCAGTCAGCAGCGCGGCCAGGTCGGCAACTTCGGGCTCACGCGCGCAGTTCTCCATCAGCGTTTCGCCCTCAGCTAAAACGGCGGCCATCAATAAATCCTCCGTGCCGGTGACGGTGATCTTGTCAAAGACCAGATGTGCGCCTAGCAACCGCTCCACGCGCGCCTCCAGATAGCCGTGCTCCTGGGTGATGACCGCTCCCATCTTCTCCAGGCCACGGATATGCAGATCGATGGGCCGGCCGCCGATGGCGCATCCGCCGGGCATGGCCACGCGCGCCACGCCGGCGCGGGCGATCAGCGGACCCAGCACCAGCGAACTGGCGCGCATGGTCTTGACAATCTCGTATTTGGCGACGGGGTCGGAGAGTGTCCGGCAACAGATTTTGACGCGATCTGGCTTCGAGTCGTCAACCCAGATTTCGGCGCCCATCGAGGAGAGCAGCTTGCGTTCGGTGTTGATGTCGCGCACCTGGGGAAGGTTTTCGAGCGTTATCTCGTCCTCGGTCAGAATTGCCGCGGCCATGCAGGGCAGCGCCGAGTTCTTGGCGCCCGAGACGCGAATCGTCCCGATGAGCGGATTGCCGCCGCGTATGACAAATTTATCCATGAAAGTTGAGCAACCCCTCGTCTTTTAGTCTAAATCCGGGCGCACGGTTCCGCCGGAAGCGAATGTTATCCTTGCACCGTTGCCCACGGCGGAGGCGCGGACTGTGCCCGTTGTTGCGGCGCATTGTTGATCTTTCTATTTCTGAGTTGCCAATACTTGCGCATTGAAATGCTCATGGTGCGGTTCAGGCACTTAACCACTTGAGCCGCTTGTTAATCCTTTGTTACACTAGAAACAGTGGAAGCGGCACGTGCCGGTCCGGATTCTCGAATCCAACGGCTTCCGTCCGCGTCCAACTAGAAGAAAGGCTTGCAACAACCCCGTGGATGGGGGCTCGCCTGATCTCTCCGGCGGCAGCGCCGGCGACCTCAGGCAGGTCAGCGCATCCTCTGCAAGCCGTGAATTGCTTTCAACATCCCCGTCGGCTGCCCCAAAAAGGGCGAGCTGACTGAAGGCGGAATACGGTGAACCTGGTTCTCGATGAACTAACGGCGGCCTTGCCGGAGGCTGGCAGCACCTGTAGCCTCGAAAACTACCTCGCGCTCCCCGACCACACCATGGACGAGCGCATTTCGCGGGCGCGCGCCAAACTGGGCGCGACAACCCTGCTGCTCGGCCACCACTACCAGCGCGACGAGGTGATCCGCTTCGCCGACGCCACCGGCGATAGCTACAAGCTCTCCCGCATCGCCGCCGAAACTCCCGCCAAGTACATTGTTTTCTGCGGCGTCCACTTCATGGCCGAGAGCGCCGACGTACTCGGCTGCCCCGGCCAGCAGGTCATTCTGCCCGACCTCAACGCCGGCTGCTCGATGGCTGATATGGCCGAAATCTCCCAGGTGGAAGCCTGCTGGGAGGCGCTCGAAGGCCTTGGCCTCGCCGATGAGATCATACCGCTGACGTATATGAACTCCACCGCCGCCATCAAAGCCTTCTGCGGCGAGAGGGGCGGGCTGGTCTGTACTTCTTCGAATGCCCACGCCGCCTTCGAATGGGCTTTTGAGCGCGGTAAGCGCATTCTCTTCCTTCCCGACCAGCACTTGGGACGCAACACCGGCTACGCCATGGGTATTCCGCTCGACGAAATGGTGGTTTGGGATCCATGGGCGATTCAGATTGGCCAAAGTCAGGGCGGCCAAACGGAGCAGAGCATCGCCGCCAGCCGCATCCTGCTCTGGAAGGGCCACTGCGCCGTCCATCAGCGCTTTCTGCCCAGCCACGTCGATGCGGTTCGCACCAGGTACCCCGGCATTCAGGTCATCGTCCATCCCGAGTGCCGCTTCGAGGTCTGCCAGAAGGCCGACGCCCTCGGCTCCACTGAGCGCCTTATCGCCCTCGTCGAGCAAGCCCCCTCTGGAACCACCTTCGCCGTCGGCACGGAGATTCATCTGGTCAACCGCATGGCCCGCCGCTTCGCCTCCGAGGGCAAAAAAGTCATCACCTTAGACGATACCGGCTGCCTCTGCACTACCATGTACCGCATCAGTCCGCATCACCTGGCCTGGGTGTTGGAAAATCTGGTTGAGGGACGCATCGTCAACCGCATCCAGGTACGCCCCAGCGTCAAACGCTGGGCCAAAGTGGCCTTGGACCGGATGCTGGAAGTGGGGTAAGGCAGCTTCTAGCTTTTAGCCGTTAGCTTTTTAGTAGTGGTACTGGCCTTTTTCGCAGCTCTCAATGTTCCGGTTCCCAACGTTCCGGGCTTTTGGCTAGAAGCTAGCAGCTAGAAGCTAGAAGCTAGAAGCTGTTTTGTCGTATCCTGTACATAGAGGCCCGCGGATGAAGACCTTCACTCTCGACGAAGCACAGTCTCTGCTCCCGGTACTGGAGTCGCTGCTGAAGCGCGCCATTGAAGGCAAGCAGTCGGCCCAGCAGGTTGAGTCCGGCCTCGCCGAGATGGCCCGCCGTATTTACATCTCCGGCGGCATGAGGGTGGATGTGACCAAGGTCGCCCAGTTGCGCGCGGAGATGGAAGGCCATGTGCAGCGGGTTCGCGAGAGTATCGCCGAGATCGACTCGATCGGCGTCCAGGTGAAGGACATCGATGCCGGCCTGCTGGATTTCCCCTGCCGCCTCGACGACGAGGTCGTGCTGCTCTGCTGGCGCATGGGCGAGCCGGCCATCGAACACTGGCACCCGACCGACTCCGGCTTCAGAGACCGCCAGCCCGTCGACGAGCGCTTCCGCCGCCGCTCCGCCTCCGGCAACCGGCCGAACTAGGGACTGAGGAACTATTTTCAGAGCTTCGCTCTTGAATAGGAATCCTGTCTCCTCTTTCGCGCATCTTCTCTGATGAGAGGTGTCATGCCGCCGAGCGCATGACACCGCCCTCCGCAGGCACGGCGGCGGAGGCTGTTCTTCCCGCCGCTTCATTCAACCTCAACCAACCTTCCTAAAGGAGTTTAAGAATGCTTTCCGTAGGCGCAAGTTTTCCCAGCTTTGAACTCTCCGCCGTCGTCAATAGCGAGATGAAGTTTCCCACCATCACCGACCAGAGCTATGCAGGCAAGTGGAAGGTTTACTTCTTCTGGCCCAAGGACTTCACCTTTGTCTGTCCCACCGAGATTGCCGCCTTTGGACAACTGAACTCGGAGTTTACCGCCCGCAACGCGCAGGTGCTGGGCGGCAGCATCGACTCGGAGTTCGTTCACTGGGCGTGGCGCAATCAGCAGCCCTCTCTGCAGGATCTTCCCTTCCCCATGCTCAGCGACCTCAAGCGCGAACTCTCGACGGCGCTGGGCATCCTCGACCCTAAAGCCGGCGTCAGCCAGCGCGCCACCTTCATCGTGGACCCGGAGAACGTGATCCGCTTCGTCTACGTGACGGATCTCTCGGTAGGCCGCGACCCGCAGGAGGTTCTACGCGTCCTCGACGGGCTGCAAAACGGCGGCCTCATCCCCTGCGGCTGGCACAAGGGCGAGGCGACCATCAAGGTCTAAAGCATTTGACAAACAGGAATCCGGATGCCCTACCTTCGGCGCAGTTCTATCGCGCCTAAGGTGGGATATCTGTAAGTACAGTCCTTTATCGTTCTTGACAATCTCGCCATCCCTATAATCTGGGTGCCCCATCCTCGCCGCGTTTTTGTTTTTGCGGTTAGGGCGGGATCGCAGTCGATCAAGACTCAAGCTCTTACTTGATCAGCAGCCCCAAAACAGCCGCCACAATGCCGACGGTCGAGAATCCCAGCCCAAGGTACCAGTAGGCTCGCTTGCGCGTCAGTAGCGTGATCGAAGTAATTACCAGGCCGATCTCCAGCAGCACCTCGCCCAGGTCGAAGTGCTTGGCGCGGGCCTCGGCATTCTCGACCTCCTTCTCCAGCGCCTTGGCCTCGTCAAATTCTTTATTGGTCTCGTCGGTCCACTTGGCCTGGTGCTTGCCGTAGTCGTCCGCGAGCTTCTGCGCGGCGTTCTTGTCCACGCCGGGCAGAACCTTCATCAGGTCGATGCTCAGCGTCGTGTTATACGAGCGAGTTTTCTGCGCCTGGTATTCGCCCCACTTGTCGGTGGCCTTGTCCTGATCGAGAATCGCCGCGGTGTGGGTGCGATGGCCAAGCACTGTGACCACAGCCACCAGTACGGCCAGGATCGTCATCGTCAACGCGACCGGACGCAACGCCTGATCGTGCCCGGCGTGTTCGGCGTGCTCGTGTAGTTCCTGCGCTTCGTTGGCTTCCATGGGTGAACCTCCTCAATTAGTTCAATTACTCGGCATTTCCCGTGAATTCCTTCTGTCAATGATCGTGCGGATAGTAAATACAATCCATGCCGCAGCTCTAAGCCAGAATATTAAAACCATCCCCCAGAACGCAATCATCTCCCTAATTGATTGATTCAAGGGCGAACGGCGTACGTAACAGTCGTAATTGAGCAACCCTGTCCAAAGTGTGGCATAGAGCAAAGACAGGACGGTGAGTGGTATACTCTGCGCCAATGACATCTTATACTGCGATGATTTGGCCTTCCTACAACAGGCACCCATACTAGCAGATGGTAAAATGCTTCCTGTTCTTAGCGTTTGTTGAATTGAGTTGAGTACAAGCCGAGAAAAGTGAAGTAAGCAGCCAAAAACAGGAACAAGAAGCAAAACATAGATTGGCGCAATCTGAAGCGACAGTCGGGAATTGTCGAAGTATACTGCTAGGACGACGGCAAGAATCGGCAGGAAGAGAAAAATCGGCATTAAAAGCAGATTTCTCCGATTGTAGCTTGTCTGAGGCGAGAGTGACTGGTCTGTCATAGGACTGCTCGAAATATCGGCTGGATTCGCCACAGACTGAACCACAAAATAGATAATAGAACAAGAGAATACGCAGAGGGTCCACCTCACTCCCATCGACTCATAGGATGAGACAAAGATGTCCCAGGCAACCCGTACAAAGAAATATGTAACAAATAGGCTCAGAGACATCACAACTAAGTACTGGAATAGACGCTGCCAAAAACTGATATCCTGCTTTGCATCCTGCTCGCAATTGTCAGTCATAGCTCTCATCTCAGACTTTTTCTGCAATCTTTCTATTCTCAGGTTGTTCTTAAGCAACTTCTTGCGTAGTGCCACAACCTTAGCTCGCGCCTCGTCACGAGTAACTCCGTAAGCCATTACTCCGGGCAGACGCTCAACCGCCGCTATCCAGCGGCCATCTTCCTCTAACTCGAAATTAACTTCGAATTCCATCACAGCTTACTTCCGCTTCCAGCGCACGCCATCCTTGGAGTCTTCCAGCACGACGCCCTTTTCCGCCAGCTCGTTGCGAATCGCATCGGCGCGGGCAAAGTTGCGCTGCTTTCTGGCCTGTTCACGCTCGGCCACCAGCGTGTCGATAGCTTCATCCGTCAGCCCTTGACGCGCCAGCAACTCAGGAGCCACCTCATTGAGCCGTCCAGCCTGTTCAGCCCACTCCAGCGCACGGCGCGTAGCCTCGGCGTCGCGATCCTCCAGCACGTCGAAGACAGCGTCGAAACTGGCAAATACAGCTAAAATCGCATCCCGGTCGCCAGCCATCAGCAGCCCTTGATCCATTGCGGTATTCGCCGCCCTTAGCAGATCGAAGATGGGCGCGCGGGCTTCAGCGGTATTCAGATCGTTCGCCAGCGCGGCCAAATACTCCGCCTGCGCCTTCTCCGCCGCCGCCTGCTGAGCGGGATTTTCTCCCGGGGCGAAGAGACCCGTTCTCAGCCGCTGAGCAAAGGTCCGCAGCCGCTCAATCGCGCTGGTGGCCTCGATAAGTCCGTCGAAGGTGAAGTTGAACTGATGCCGGTAAGGCACCGAGATCAGCGCCAGCCGTATCGCCGACGCCTTGTAGCCTTTCAGAAGGAGTTCCCGCAGCGTATAAAAGTTGCCCTCGCTCTTGGACATCTTGCGCCCATCTACCAGTAGGAAGCGCACGTGCATCCAATGCCGCGCAAAGGTCTTGTGGGTCACGCTCTCCGACTGCGCAATCTCGTTTTCGTGATGCGGGAAGATCAGATCCTCGCCGCCGGCGTGCAGGTCGAAGCTTTCGCCGAGGTACTCCATCGCCATCGCCGAGCACTCGATGTGCCAGCCGGGCCGGCCGCGCCCAATCGCCGTATCCCAACTCGTCTCGCCGGGTTTGGCCGCCTTCCACAGCGCAAAGTCCCGCGCCGAGTCCTTCTCATACTCGTCCAGGTCCACGCGCGCGCCGTCTTCCATCCCGGACAAATCTTTCTTGCTCAGCTTGCCGTACTCCGGAAAGGCCGCCAGGCGAAAGTACCAGCTTCCATCCTCCGTCTGATAAGCCGCTCCCGCCGCAGCCAGTTTCTGGATCAGCTCCACCATGCGCGGAATATGCTCCGTGGCCCGCGCCATCACCTCCGGCCGCTCCACGCGCAAGGCGTCCATATCCTCAAAGAACGCCTGCTCATAGCGCCCTGAATACTCGCCGATGGAGATGCCGGCCTCCGCTGCGTTGTGCAGGATTCGGTCGTCCACGTCGGTAATATTCATCACGTGGCGCACAGCAGTTCCTGTCAGTTTGAGGAAGCGCCGCAGCACGTCTACCTGTAAAAATGTGCGGAAGTTGCCGATGTGCCCGTAGTCGTAGANNGCAGGCGTACATGCGCAGCGCCAGGCCGTCGGCCGGCGCCAGCAGGTCCACTTCTCCGGTAAGAGTATTGAAAAGCCGTAGAGTCATCGTTCGAACTACCTGCTCATTCATGCTGGGAAAACAATGGGAATTGGCGGGTTTTCGGCCTTCTTGATTGTAACAGCGCGCTCGATCCCGCGAAGCAGAGCTAACTTGCTGGAACTCTCAAGAATTTCCGGCCTGTAGCTGGAGTTCCAGCAGCTTGCGGATGCGCGGCTTGACGCTGCCCGGCTGCGGCGCGGGCAGCAGAGCCAGCGCTTCGCTGGCCGTTGCGCGGCTCTTCTCCGTCTGGCCGGAGGCGCGGTAGGCCTGGGCGAGAGTCAGCAGCATCGCAGGCGTCTTGCGATGGTTCAGAGTTACCGCGCGCTCTGCGCAAGCCGCGGCAAACTGCGGGTCGCGGAGAGAAGCAGGCTCAACCATCAACAGGTCGCTGGCGGTCATATCAAGAATCAACGAAGAAGCCTGCTCCTTGCGAGCCAGCTCCTTCAGGCCCGCAATCCCTTTTTTCGCCATCGCCACGGAACCTGCGGCGGAGTGCAGAATCGAATGAATGGTTCCCAGGCGCAGCAGCGCATCCGCTCTGGATAGCTGCATATCCTCATCCAAGGGATCATGCTTGATCGCTTGATCGATAATCTCCAGCTCCTGCGTCCATAGCTTTTCTGCCGCGGCGAGGTTCCGCCGCCGGTCGCTGCCGGCAACAGCCAGGGCAGGATCGGCCGCTGTTTCAAAGCCGAGCGCTTCGAAGTTCAGAACCACTCTCAAGTCCGCCAAGGCGCGTTGATCCTGAGGGTCCGCGGCAACATTCTTCCGGAAGACCTGGGCAACCTCGGTAAACAGATCCGTGGCTTTCGCATATTCCCCCAACTGCACCAGGACGCTGGCCTCCTTGCGCTGCTGGATGGCGCGCATGCGACGCACCGAAAGGCTCTCCCGTTCGGCCTGGGAGAGAGCATCGAGGCGCTGCAAGGCCGCTTGAAACTCTTTCAGCGCCAGCACCGGATCGGTCTCCAACTCCACGCCGCCGATCTTTCCTCGGTTGATAGAGAAGCTGCGCAGGGCGCGCAGGAAGTGAGGATCGATGATCAGCGCGCGTTCATCCAGCGCGATGGCTTTGCGATAAGCCATCAGGACAGCGGAGGTGTCGGCGAGGCTGGCCGTTCCACTCTCGCGCAGCTCATCGCCCAGTACGCTGTATGCGCTCGCTACATCGCAAATCAGAGCGGTTGAGGCATCGGTCGTGGCAATCATCGGGTCGTATATCTCGACCGCCTTGCGCATGGAAGCAATCGCCTCCTGTGTTCTCCCCGGTCCGAAGAGAATCTCGCTGCGCGACTGCTGCGCGAAGGCCAGCGCGCGCAGAGCTTCGCGATCACGGGAGCCGCGGGGGGCCAGCGGCGCGGCCAGTGCGACAGCTTTATCGATACTGACCAGCGCGCCTGAGGTATCACCTAGATTCTGGTCATAGTCATTGCCCTGGATGTTAGCCAGCTTTGAATAGGCGCTGACCAGATCAAGCCGCGTCTGGCGGTCGTCCTGGGCGTCTTTGGCCATGCTGTCCAGGTGTTCCAGCACGCGTGTTACCAGCAGCTTCTGCGCGCCGGTGGAACCGGGAAGCTCCTTGATGGCTTCATCGAATTCAGAAAGCAGGCTGTTGCTCAGTTGCCGCAGGTCAGCGGAGCGCGCCTCCGCCCTGCGCCGCTGCTCATTGGCGACTTTGGCCTGCCACAACACGCCTACCACACCGGCAAACAGAGTAAGAGCCAGCACGGCAGCACTCACCAGCCCGAGCCAGTGGCGGTGGGCAAACTTGCTGGCCAGATAGCGAAGCGTGCCCTGCCGCGCCCCCACCGGCAGCCCCTCTAGATAGGAGCGAACGTCGTTGGCCAGTTGCTCGGCGGTGCGATAGCGCTCCTGGGGTTCCTTGCGCAAAGCCTTCTCGAGGATCGCTACAAGATCGGGATCGAGCCGCTTGCCGGAAACAGCTTCCAGAGACGGCTTGCGCGGAGCTTGCTCGCAAATCACGCGCAGCATCTCGCCTGTAGTAAGTTCTTTGAATTCGTAGGGAGGCTCGCCGGTCAGCAGAAGATACAGCAGAACGCCCAGCGAGTATGTGTCGGAGGCCGTCGTGATCGGATTGCCCAGCACCTGCTCCGGGCTGGCATACTGCGGAGTATAGGATTGATAGCCTTCGCGGGTCAGTTCGTTGCCCGTCGCGGCCTCCGAAGGAGAGAGCAGTTTGGCGGTTCCAAAGTCCAGCAGGCGCGGCGTTCCGTCCTCCGCCACCAGGATGTTGTCCGGCTTCAGGTCGCGGTGGACGACGAAGTTCTGATGAGCAAACTGCACCGCCTCGCAAACGCGCAAAAAAAGCTCAAGGCGCTGTTGCACACTGAGGCGATGCTCCTCGCAGAAGCGATGGATGGGTACTCCATCCACATACTCCATCACCAGATACAAATCGCCGGCGGCGGTCACTCCGCCATCCAGCAGCCGGGCGATGTAGGGATGCTGCAATCCGGCAAGAATCTGCCGCTCCTGGCGAAATCTCTTTTGAAAGACGCTGGTCGCCAGCGGCAGGTCAATCAGTTTGATGGCGACCTTTTGTTCAAACTGGCCATCGGCGCGATGCGCCAGATAGACGGCGCCCATGCCGCCACGCCCCAGCAGGCGATCCAGCAGGTAGGGACCGATCGGACGGGATTCAGCCTGAGCTTCGCGGCCGGTTCCCGGTTCCAGGCGGCGCGAGGCTGCCAGGCGTTCTTCCGCCTCGCTGGCATCCAGAAGAGCCCACACCTCGGCGACCATCTCTTGATCCCCATTACACCGGCTTTCAACCAACTCCGCGATCTCTTCACTGGGAGCGGCGAAGGCCTCGTGGAAGATCGCCTCAATGCGCAGAAAGTTTTCCGTCGTTTCGACCATTTGATCGCTAACTCCGTCCCTGGCTCCTACCCTTAATAAGAGACTGCGTCAACCGGAGAAAGAATGAGTCACACTTCCACGGCATTCCCGGCGACGCCGGTATGAATGCGCCGGTAGAGCCAGCTCTTGATGAATTTCAGCTCGCGATCCACAGTGGATTTGGACATCTGCATCAGGGCCGCGGTTTCCTCGGCCGTGCAACCAAGAAAGTAGCGCAGCTCGACCAGTTGCACCTTCTGGGCATCCAGCGCCCCCAGCTCGTCCAATGCGCGGTTCAGGTCCAGAAGCTCCGGGCTGTCGATATTGATCCAGGCAAGATCGTCGCTGAGCGGGACGCGCTCATAACCGCCGCCCCGCATCTGCGCCTGGCTTTCGCGCGCGTGATCGATCAGGATCATGCGCATCACTTTGGCGGCAAAGGTGTAGAAATGACGGCGATCCTCCCAGGCGGCCTTCTTCTGGTTCAGCAAGCGAAGATACAGCTCATGAACCAGCACCGTCGCCTGCAATACATCCGGATTCCGCTCCCGGCGAATATAGGATGCGGCCACCTCGCGCAGGTGGGAGTAGACCAGCGGCATCAGCTCCTCGAAAGCCGACGGCTCGCCGTCCTTCCACTTCGCCAAAAGTAAAGTAATTTCTCCCTTGGCTGGCTGCAAAACCGCCTCCATGCATGAGGCGCAACTCACGCTATCCTGCCTGAATTCTACCATTTTCCTCGCTCATCTCTGATCCCGCGGAGAACTCCCGCATGGCAATCGCATGAACTCATAGTGTTCACAAAACCGGCTTCGTTTCACACTCTCTGCTGTTCGACAAAAGCAATTCCTCCTGGAGGAAGGAGACGAAAGTAAACGTTCCAAGCAGAGTCCATCGCCCCGTTGGGGCGGAACAAACTCTGCTCGCAACAGGGATCACCTTTCATGCGATTGCCCTGAGAAGCCCCGCCACCGCGGGAATTGTTGATTTGGCAAAGGTATCTTGACGCATTTTTCATCTGCTTGCCGCACTCTATAGTGAACGGTCAGAAACAACTCCGCCAGAAAGAGGAAGAAACAATGCCAGGCACAGCGCTCGATTCCGTCCAGAATCCGCTTTACATTCCCCTCAATGACAAGGGTTTGCCCTTCGATTACGACCAGTCTGCGTGCGGCTCCCCGGCTACCGGGCGGCCCTTGACCCACCGGGCCAAGGTTCGCCCGATCAGCAATATTGCCACACATTCACAGGCCAAGGTGTATGCAGGTCTGGCCGGTTTGCTTCGACGGCCGGCTCGGCAAAGAAGCATGGAGGTTTCGATGTTCAACGCTCTATTTGGATCGGGAAACGAGAAAGTATCGGGAAAGAACCTGCCGCGGACGCCGTTCGTTGTCTGGACGAACCGCATGAGCGTGGAGGTGAAGCTGCTGGATAACGACCATAAGAAACTGGCGATTCTCATCAGCGAACTGCACGACGGAGTTGTCGCCGGGTGGGCCAAACAGTCGCTCGAACGTGTATTCGATGGGCTGGTCAGGAACATCCGCATTCACTTTGCCCATGAAGAGCAGCTCTTCGCCGAAACCGCTTACCCCGACGCGGCGATTCATCTGCGCGAGCATGACAATCTGATCATGCGGGTCAGCGAGCTGAAAGCGCGTTTTGTCAGAGAAACGGGAGTGGACGGCTCGCTGGAGGTGGTGAACCTGCTCAAGGGCTGGCTCTTCCGTCATATTCAAAGCTCTGACCAGGATTACGTCTCGCATTTCAAGGCAAAAGGCGTCGAAGCGATGCTGGCCGCGCGGGAAAAGCTAGTTGGGATTGCGCCGAGGAAAAAGACAGGCGGGCTCAGAATCATGCAAGGAGTCTGGTCCACATAGCTGGCAGCCTGGCTGCTCACCTCCGCCCGCGCCCCGCTTATTGCGTGCTATAATAATTGGCAAGCGGTTCCCGCTGCTGTTGCTGCGGAGGACCGCAGCCGCTTCTTATTTTCTCTTAAGAATGAGGCGTCTTTCACGGTGCCGGAAGCGCCGCCGATAGGGAAAGTGCCATTAGGCCGAGTCCGGGAGGTTCCGGTCTCATTCTAGAAACTGGCCTCCCATCCACTACTTCAATCTCATCGCTCCTGACGCGGCTTCGATGGTTTCTGGATCCCCCTCCCAGAATTCATGAAACGTTCTTGCATCGGCCAGCACTATAGAGCCAGATACGTTGTGCGCCACTTCGAGAATGGTTACCGTTCTGGAAAGGATCGCCGCAGATGCCACTGTTTGTTTGGACAAACCATATGAGTGTCGGTGTGAAGCTCCTGGATAATGACCACAAGAGACTGGTGATACTGATCAACCAACTGCACGACGGGCTGATGATGGGCCGCGCCAAGCCGGCGCTGGATAGAGTTTTTGAAGACCTGGTCAGCTACACCCGCGTCCACCACTCCCATGAAGAGCAGCTCCTTGTCGAAACCGGCTTTCAAGGTTCGGCCATGCACAAACAAGAGCATGAGTACACCATCGAACGGGCTGTTGAGTTGCAAATGCGCTTCAAGAGCAGCGAAGGATTGGGCGCCGAGCTGGGGGTCGTGAGCCATCTCCGGAATTGGCTCTTCCGGCACATCCATGGCTCGGATCAGGAATTTGTCTCGCATTTCAAAGCCAAAGGAATCGATGCGATTCTGGCCACGCGGAAGACTCTGGATGGGATGGAACCGGCAAAGGAACCCAGAGTGATGCAAGGAGTCTGGTAGGCGCTACGAACCGTCCTGCTGCCCGAAACCTCCCGCGACCCGTGTAGCGTGTGGTATAATTAATATCAGATTGTTCTGCCGTTCCTGTGGGCGACCGCTGCCACTTGATAGTAGTTTCTTAAGAAAAAGGCGCCATTAACGGCGCCGGAATGCCGCTGACGGGGAAAGGGCCATCAAGGCCGAGTCCGGGGGTTCCGGTTTCATTCTCGACAAGGGCCTCCCGTCCACATCTTCAATTTGATCGCTCCTGCCTGGGCTTCGAATGGTTTCTGGATTCCCCCTCCCAGAATTCATGAAAAGTTCTTGCATCGGCCAGCACAATATAGCCAGATCCGTTGTGCGCCACTTTGAGAATGTTAACCGTTCTGGAAAGGATTGCCGCATATGCCATTGTTTGTTTGGACAGATCAAATGAGCGTGGGGGTGAAGCTCCTGGATAACGACCATAAGAAACTGGTGCTCCTGATCAACCAACTGTACGACGGGCTGATGACGGGCGGCGCCAAGCTGGCGCTGGAAAGGGATTTTGAAGACCTGGTCAGCTACACCCGCATCCATCACGCCCACGAGGAGCAGCTCCTTGTCGAAACCGGCTTTCAAGGTTCGGCCGCGCACAAACACGAGCATGATTCCACGATCGAACAGGCCGTTGAGCTGCAAATGCGCTTCAAGAGCAGCGAAGGATTGGCCAACGAGCTGGAGGTCGTGAGCCATCTCCGGGAGTGGCTCTTCAGGCACATCCAGGGCTCGGATAAGGAATTCGTCGCGCATCTCAAAGCAAAAGAAGTCAATGAGCTTCTGGCCACACGGGAGACTCTGGATGGGGTTGCGCTGAATCAACCGGCAGAGAGCATCAATGAGCGCAAGGGGTCTAGTAAGAGCAGCTACCGTTCGGCTGCCTGAAACCGTCTGCGCAGTTTTGAGCTCAACTTTACTGCCGCGCCTGCCGGCAGTTCGGCAGACTGTGTGGCAATGAACGGTCTTGCACGGACGCCCCAGTTCCCGCTTTGAAACCTCGCCTCAGGCAGACTGAGCGGTTGGAGCCAACCCCAAATGCCAAGGGGTGTTAGCATCGAATCTGACAGATGCAGACAAAAAAGCTGAAAATCATTCCCCTGGGCGGTCTTGGCGAGTTCGGTATGAACTGCCTCGCCATCCGCTGGGAAGACGACATTATCGTGATCGACGCCGGGCTGATGTTCCCGGAGTCGGAGTTGCTGGGCGTGGATATTGTTGTCCCGGATATCACCTACCTGGTTGAAAACAAAGCGCATGTCCGCGCCATCATCCTCACCCACGGGCACATGGACCACATCGGCGGCCTGCCCTGGATCTTGAGCGAGATCAAGGTTCCGGTCTACGCCACCGAGTTCACGCTGGCCTATGTCGAGGGCAACCTCGAAGAGCATGGCCTGCTCGACGAGACCGAGCTGATCGAGATCGTCCCCAAGGAAAAATTCACCATCGGCCCCTTCACCATCGAGCCGATCCACGTCACCCACTCGATTGTCGATGCCGTTTCGCTGGCCATCGAGACCCCGGTCGGCGTCGTCATCCACTCCGGCGACTTCAAAATCGACCTTGCGCCCTTGGACGGCAAATCCTTCGACCTGCATACCTTTGCCGAGTACGGCAAGCGCGGCGTGCTGGCCTTCTTGCAGGATTCCACCAACGTCGACCGCACCGGCTACACGCCCAGCGAGTCGGCCGTCATTCCGCGGCTGGACGAGATTGTCTCGCGCACCAAAAAGAAGCTTTTCTTCAGTTGCTTCTCCTCTTCGGTCTTTCGCATTCGCATCGCCCTCGATCTGGCCCGCGCCCACGGACGCAAGGTCGCCCTCATCGGCCGCTCGATGATGGAGAGCACCGAGATCGCGCAGGATCTGGGCTACCTCGACGTTCCCCAGGGGCTGATTATCAATCCCAACCAGATGCGCGACTATGCGCCCGAGCAGTTGATGATCCTGATCAGCGGCACGCAGGGCGAGCCGATGAGCGCGCTCAGCCGTGCCGCCGTGGACAACCACAAGCACGCCCACATCGACGCCGGCGACACGGTCGTCCTCAGCTCGCGCATCATTCCCGGCAACGAGAAGAGCATCTTCCGCGTCATCGACCACCTCTATCGCCGCGAGGCCAACGTCATCTACGACAACGGCTCCAACGGCCTGATTCACGTCAGCGGCCACGGCTCGCAGGAGGAGTTGCGCCTGCTCATCAACCTGCTGCGCCCCAAGTTCTTCATCCCCGTGCACGGCAACTACGGCAACCTGCGCAAGCACGCCCAGTTGGCCATGGATACCGGCGCCGTCGAGCACGCCATCGTCATTGAAGACGGCGATGTGCTGGAGCTGGACAAGACCAGCGTCCACAAGAAGGACAAGGTCACCACCGGCCGCATCCTGATCGACTCCGGCTCGTCCACCGACGTGGTGGAAGACCTGGTCCTCCGCGACCGCCGCATTCTCTCCGAAGACGGCGTCGTGCTGGTGGTGCTGGCCATCAACAAGCGCACCGGCAAGGTCGAGCAGCAGCCCGAGGTAGTAATGCGCGGCTTTGGCGGCGCGGACATCACCGACGAAGCTCGCGAAGTCGTCCTCAGGACCCTCGACGGCCTCAATACCGAGCAGAAGTCCGACTACGGCATGGTCAAGGAAAAGGTCCGCGCCGAACTAAAGCGCCTGATCCAGAAAACCACCGGACGCAGGCCCATGATTATGCCGGTAATCCTCGAAATCTGAGGATTGAAACTATAAAAAACAGGGTGCCCCACCCTCGCCGCGNNTTGCGGCTAGGGTGGGATACCACAAACCTACACTGTGCACTGGCTCGCACGATCCTGGACAAAATCGTAGGGAAGCTCATTTCAATTTCATCGGGGATCTATCGCCGGTCGCTATAAGTTCAAATTTTCCATCTCCAAACTTTGCAGCGACATTTTGCTTGTGCCGAAGAGCATAAAGAACGAGTCCGCCGCACATAAGCTTCTCGATGGAAGCCTTGATCCAGAGTAAGAATGCGAATTGAGGGATCATCACTTCGCCCCCTTAACTTGGAATCCAGCACTTGCTGGGCGACGCGGCAACAGCGGGCGCGAGGCCTTGCTGATAGCATCTGCCACTTCATGCGCGTCAGCGATTTTCTCCCGGATCTTCTCGGCAGTCGCGACACCCTCTTCATTCAGTTTTTGAAGAAGCGTTACGAGGTGATTGACGCCCTCAAGGCGGAGTGCGCGTGGGGCCTCGTTGAAGAGCCACATTTCGGTGCGCTCTTCGCCCATTCCAACATCACCTTCGGTTTTGCGAAGACAGATTCCCCACCGACCGCTCCACTTTGCGTAACCAATCTCTTCGCCCCAGTAAGATTCATCGCCACTTTCGAAGTCCCCATGCCCCTTACGAATCTCAACCCAGACGGTAATACCAAGGTTAAGGGTTTTGAGGCCGGCATCAATTTCAGCGATGCACTTCCCAAGCTCGTCAGAGGCGACGTTGAGATCAGCCGCGACAGATTTTAGGTCGGAGTAGAAGGATGCGACTACTTCAGAGATATTTATTGGATCCGGCATACAATCCTCCCTTACGTACGTGTAAGGATTCATCCGTCGTCAAACGGGAATCAGTTCTAGTTGCCGCCGTCATGGCGGGGTGGTGATTTTGGATCTGCCTTCCGGCAGAACAACACCAAAATCAGAGCGTTGGATCGAATATATACCTGATCTAATTCCGGTGTCAATCGCGTCCTTAAAGAATCATGGAGAAGGCTCGGGGCCGGATGCCGCAGGTCTCGATTTTGAAATCTGGGATACCACAAGATCTTCCCTTGCTCATTAATTCATGGCAGATTTCTGCTGACGGCCTTCGGTTTTTGATATAGAGTGGTTCTGCACTTCAATTCCCCTGCACAAAGGAGAACCCAATGGCTGCATCCGCTCCCCCAACCAAAATCATGATCATCCGCCACGCGGAAAAACCGCCCAAACACGGTAAAGAACCGTTGGATGTGCAGGAGAACGGAGAACCGGGGAACGGACAGTCGCTGATCGTGCCTGGATGGCAGCGTGCTGGCGCATTGAACGCCTTCTTCGCCCCCTATCAATCGACGCCTTCAAACGCGGAGATCGCGACACCGAATTACATCTATGCCGCCACTCCCACGAACGAGTCCCAGCGGCCATGGGAGACGGTAACTCCTCTGGCGGCCTGGCTGAACTACGCGCAAGGCTCTCCGCAATTCAATGTCTCCTTTACCATCGGCGGCGGCGAACCGGCTCTGGTGGCAAGCGTGCTCGCCCTCAGCGGAGTGGTGCTCATTTGCTGGGAGCACGACAATATCATGCCGAATATCATGGGCGCCATTCACAAGCAGATCCCCATAGCCAACTACTCGTCTATTCCCAATCCTTTTCCCAGCGTCTTTTACCTGGTCTGGGTTCTGGATCTGAATCAGGAAAGGACAAGCTATACGTGGACCTCCGTCAACCAGAACCTGATGGCTGGCGACGTGCAATCCTGATGGCCGAATGCCCCAGGTCTCGATTCTGAGACCTGGGAGTCCAACCCAACAGCGATCAGTACTTCACAATAGCCGTAAACGAATCCGGCTTGAGGCTCGCGCCGCCGACCAAAGCGCCGTCAATCTCTTCCTGACCAATCAAAGCCGTCGCGTTGTCCGGCTTGACCGAGCCGCCGTAGAGAATGCGCATCTTGGCCGCAACATCCGCGCCCAGCAGCTTGGCCACCTCGGCGCGAATGATCTTGTGCGCATCGACGGCCATCTCCGGCGTCGCGGTCTTGCCGGTGCCAATGGCCCAGACCGGCTCATAAGCAATCACAATCGGCGCGGCTGCTTCGGCGGTGATGTCGGCCAGAGCGCCGGTGATCTGCGTCTTGAGCACCTCGGCGGTCTTGCCCGCTTCGCGCTCGGCCAGCACTTCGCCGATGCAGACGACGGGCACAACACCGTGCCTGAGCGCCGCGTGCAGCTTCTTGTTGACGATTTCGTCGGTCTCGGCAAAGTACTGGCGGCGTTCGGAGTGGCCGATCAGCGTATGCGTTCCGCCCACGGCCTGAAGCTGGTTCAGCGAGGTCTCGCCGGTGTAAGCGCCCTCCTCGGCAAAGTGGATATTCTGCGCTCCGACCAGGACATTGCTTCCCTTGGCGGCTGCGATCACCGTCGGCAGCAGCACCGGCGAGGGAAACAGCGCTATCTCGTCGCGGGTGTGCGAGGCAACGAGGGGCAAAAAGGCATCAACAAAGGCCTTGGCTTCGGCGGGCGTCTTGTACATCTTCCAATTGGCGGCAATCAGGGCTTTACGCGGCATGATTTCAAATCTCCTCCTGTCAATTCTAGAAGATGGAATACAGGCTTGGGGGTGATGGTGGGCACATCCGGAAAAGACAACAGTAATTCTGCCCGGAGCGGGAAAAACAGGAAGGACGGGGAATAGGAAATAGGGAACTGCCGGCGTCTTGCTCCCCGTTGTGCGGGCCGCAAAGATGCGATAGCCTCAACTCACGCCGTAAGAGGTGAGAGCCGATGAACAACCCTTCCCAGATGGACGCCACTCTGCTGAGCCTGCTTGACCAGGCGCGCCAGGCCGCACAGAACGCCTACGCCCCCTACTCCGGCTTTCGTGTCGGCGCGGCGCTGCGGCTCACCAACGGCGAAACCGTCACCGGCGCGAACGTCGAGAACGTGAGCTACGGTCTGACCCTCTGCGCCGAGCGTTCCGCTTTGGTTCGAGCCGTTTCCAAATTCGGGCCAGAGATTCGCATCGAGGCCGTCGCTGTCGCTAATCTGAACGACGCCCCCAGCCCGCCCTGCGGAGCCTGCCGCCAGGTGCTGGCCGAGTTCATCCTGCCCGATGCGCCGGTCATCTTCCCCGCGGACGACGGCGCGCGCACGCTGTTCTTCCGCGAGCTGCTGCCGCTGGCCTTCGAGATGAAAGCGAAATAAGCCACATACTCCTGAAGATTGGGAGCACGCAATCTTAACCGCGCAGCAAGGCGCAATTTGAGTACCAAACGCGCAAATATACCTCTGCATCGAAACAGAGATAGTTTTGCAAATTTTTGGCCAAATCTGGAGAGGATGCGGGCAGTTTTTGAGTGAATTGAGAGCGGGCGGGAGAAGATGGTCGTTCCCAGGTTCCAAAAGCGGGACCTGGGGCACCCAGTTTCCTTACCCCCGGACCCGCGCCACCCGCCCGCGTTCTTTGCGGTTAAGGTGGGATATTTACGACTACAGTTTGTAATGTCTTTTACAACCTCTGGACCGCTCCAGACCTTTCATCCAATTGTCACAGCAGCCACGTACTCCAACGTATAGAATCGTTTGTCGGCCGCAAAACCGCCGCCAGACCAGTTATACAGGGGAGAACGAAATGCCCGGCGTCCTCATTCCTACCCCGCGCGGCCAGATGCCCGCTTACCTCGCCGTTCCGTCCAAACCCGGCCCCTTGCCCGGCGTCGTCGTTCTGCACGATATAGGCGGCATGAGCGCGGACCATCGCAATCAAGCCGACTGGCTCGCGGAGGCGGGCTTCTTGGCGCTTTCCATTGACCTCTACTACAAAGGCGGGTTGCTGCTTTGCCTCCGCCAAGTCATCCGCGACCTGATCGCCCGCAAGGGTCCGGCCTTCGATGACGTGGAAGCCTCCCGCGCATGGCTCCTCGCTCAGCCCAGCTCGAACGGCAAAGTCGGCGTTATCGGCTTTTGCATGGGCGGCGGATTCGCCCTACTACTGGTATCCGGCCACGGCTTCTCGGCGGCCAGCATCAACTATGGCG
>PMTP01000121.1:0-1333 GCA_003167305.1 Acidobacteriaceae bacterium | reverse complement strand
CGTAAAGGAGTACCCGGACGCCGGCCACTCCTTCATGAACAATCACAAGCACTTTTTCCTGAAGTTGCTTCGCTGGACCGGCATCGGCTACAACGAGGCCGCCAATCAGGACGCGCGCCGCCGCATCATCGCGTTCTTCCGTACGCATCTCCAAGGCCAGGCGCCTGATATAAGCGCCTGAGTGCGCCGGCAGCGCCTACTTCGCCACGCCCGTCTCCGGCGCTACTGCGGGCAGATCCAGCGCATAGACGCGTTGCGTGGCTGTGAGCACAAGCAGTTGCCTTGTGGCCGGAATGAACCGGGCCTCCAGCACGTTGTTGTCCAGCGTTACGTGCTTGACTTCCTTCCCGGTAGCAACATCGTAGATGGTTACTTCCTGCGGCTGGTTGCTCGCGGCGATCAGCCCCAGCCCCTCATCACCCGCAATCACGCTGCCAAAGAAGGACAGCAGCCGCACTCCATCCGTCAGCCGGTAGACCACCGAGTTGTTGCTGTTGCCATGGACTGCAAGCAGGTCGCCGTAAAGAGCCGCGCTCCGCCCGAAGCCCATCTCCGGAGCCACCACCAGGCGTTCCGGAAGCCCAGTGCGGCGCGACACCACCTCGACCACTACGCCGCTCTGGAGAAATTCCTTGGTCTCGTCGCTGGTTTGCACCAGCAGCTTTTTGTAGTGGTCCAGCTCCTCGCCGCCCGTCATGCTGCGCCGGTCCATCAAGAGCAGGAGCTGATCGCCGTAGGTGTCCAGAAGCCGCGGCGGGTTGTAAGGGAATCGTCTTGACCAGAGCGGAGCGCCGCTTGCCGCGTCAACGGCCTCGATCACAACATTAAAGTAAAGCTCCTGATCATCTTCAAGCGGCTTGTAACGCACCAGAACGCTGCCGTACTGAATCTCTTCCGTTGCGATGCTGAGCGTGGGCGCCACTTTACCGGTTCGCCGGTCGATCTCGGCATCCAGCGCCGGCTTGAACTCGTGGCTGGCGATCCGCGCTTGCAGCATGTCCAGGCCATCGAACTGCGCATTGCGGAAGGGGCCGTCGAGGGAGACCTGTTTGCCGGTGCTCAACTCCCAAACGGCGCTGCGAGCGCGATCGGAGATGGCGAGGAACCGCCCGTCGGCGCTGAAGTAGGCAGCCTCCAGAGACGGAAGCGGCGTCACCGGCAGCGAGAGCGTCTCCATGCTTCCGCCCAGCGGCCCGACTGAGACTCCGCCGCGCTCGGCTTCCGCGGCCAGCATCTCACCGACCAAGTCGACCGGGTCGAGCTTGAACGAGGGCCCCGCCGACCCTTTGGCCGGATCGAAGAGCGTAGCCGCCGCGTCGCTGGTTGGGCCGGT
>PMTP01000198.1 GCA_003167305.1 Acidobacteriaceae bacterium | reverse complement strand
GCCCGCGCCGCAGCCTCGGAGCCGGCGGCCAGCAGGTTGTCCCAGCGAATCGTCTCGGCGCGAATGAAGTGGTGCTCCAGGTCGGAGTGAATCGCTCCCGCCCCCTGCGGCGCCTTCGAGCCCGCCGGAATCGTCCAGGCCCGGCACTCGTCCTCGCCAGCGGTGAAGAAGCTGATCAACCCCTGCAATTCGTAGCTCTTGCGAATCAGCCGCACCAGGCCGCTCTCATGCAGCCCGTAGCTCCCCAGGAACTCCGCCGCCTCCTCGTCGTCTATCTCCGCCAGCTCGGCCTCCACCTTGCCGCAGATGGCAGTGGCGCCCGCGTTGGGCCGATGCGCAACCTCGTCGAGCTGCCAGCGGCTTACCGCCGCCTCCAGGTCGTCGCCCAGCGTCACGCTCTCGCCGATGTTAAGTACATATAAAATAGGCTTTTGCGAGAGGAACATAAAGCCTTTAATGAGCTTTTTCTCCTCCGCGGTCATCTCCAGTTCGCGCAGCGGCAGCTCCTTTTCCAGAGCATCCTTCGACCGCAAAAGAAGCGCCTGTTCGTGTTCCAGATCGCTGGTTCGCCCCTTCTTCAGGTCTTTTTCAAGACGCTCCAGCCGCTTTTCCACCTGCGTCAGATCGCTGATCATCAGGTCGAACTCGACGCTGCGGATGTCGCGCAAGGGGTCGATGGGGCCGACGTGCGCAATCGACTCCTCCTCGAAGGCCCGCAGCACGTGGATCAGCGCGTCCACATTGCGCAGGCTGGTCAGGAAGGCAGTCTCTTTCAGCGCCTCCTGCCCGATGGCCGCCACATCCACGAACTCGACGGAGGCGTATGTCGTCTTTTTGGGCGAGTAGAGCGCCGAGAGCTTGTCCAGCCGCTCGTCCGGCACGCGCGCCACGCCAATGTGCTCCTGGCGCGAGTGGCCCCGCTCGTCGAGCCTGGCTTTGGTCAGAATCTTGAACAGCGATGTTTTGCCCACCTGTGGCAGGCCGATAATACCAGTCTTCATGCACGTCCCATTGAACTCGCGGCAAGAGGAGATGCACACGCCGGAGCCTCTTCGATGATACAGGAGCAGGGAACGAGGGAAAAAGGAACAGCAGCCGTGCGAGCCGATGCAGCCCCTGCGATTCATCGCGCAAGCCTGACAAATTACAGGTAGAACCACATGCGTCCGCCGACGGCAATCAGCGTGAGTGCGAAGATGCGCCGCAGCCAGAGTTCCGGGATGTGCTGCGCGCCGACGGCGCCAAAGTAGCCGCCCACCAGAAACCCGGCGGCCAACAGCAGCGCCACGCGCAGGTCCGCGTTGCCCTTGCGGTAGTACTCCAAGAAGGCAAAGATACCCACCGGCAGCAGTAGAGCGCCCAGGGAGGTGCCTTGCGCCCGGTGCTGGTTCATTCCCAGCAGCCACACCAGCGCGGGAACAAACAAGATGCCGCCACCAATACCCACCACGCCGGAAACCATGCCTACCACCAGCCCCACCAGCAGCATCATCCAGGTCACAAGAGCCTCCATTTGGGTACGGCCGGACAAGAAGGCTGACCCGCGTTTTCAGCGTAAACCATGGCGGAGCGTCCGGTGAAGCGACTCTGTTTTGAAAGAGCGAGGCTTTCGCTATAGCCGCGCCCATGCAAAACCCCGCGTCCCGCTCTTCTGATTTGCAGTTGGCTTCCCCGCGCAAATTCACACAACGTTTGCAATTCCTTTGCCTGACTGAATTACTCTGTTAATGATTCCGTGCGGCCTCCGCATCTGAAGTTCAACGGCCGCCGGGCGAGGGCAGAGCGGTTGAGCCAAACCATTTTTGTACTGGAAGACGACCACGACATTGCGCGGCTGGTGCAGCATCACCTGGAGGCGGCCGGCTTNNATCATGGTGCCCGGCGGCGACGGCCTGGACGTCTGTCGCCGCCTGCGCCTGAACCCGGTGCTCTCCACCGTTCCCATCATCTTCCTGACCGCGCGCGCCTCTGAAAACGACCGCGTGCTGGGCCTGGAGATGGGGGCCGACGATTACATCACCAAGCCCTTCGCTACCCGCGAGCTGGTGGCACGCGTGAAGGCCGTGCTGCGCCGCTTCGAGCGCCCCACCACGCCCACGGTCATCCGCTTTGACGAGATCATCATCGACGCCAACGCCATGCAATTGATGGTGCGCGGCGAGCTGACCGCGACCACGGCCACCGAGTTCCGGCTGCTCGACTACCTAGCGCGCCATCCCGGCCGGGTCTTCAGCCGCGACCACCTGCTGGACTCCGTATGGGGCGATGCCCGCTTCGTCACCCCCCGTTCGGTCGACGTTTATGTGCGCCGCATCCGTGAGAAGATCGAGATCGATCCGGAGAATCCGCGCTACCTGCGAACCGTGCGCGGCGCCGGCTACCGCTTCGAGCTGCCAAAAGGCGAGTAGGGCTCCTTGAAATCAAAAATATTCACCAAGCTGCTCGGCCTTTTTCTCCTGCTGCTGCTCTTTCAGGCAGCAGCGATGGAGTTTGTCGTCCTTCCCTTTATCGCGCGCAAAGTCTTGGAGATTCCTCCCGGCAGCACCGGCCTGTTTCTCGGTCATGAAACTCTCTGGTCCGGCCTGATCGCGCTGGCCGTTGCGCTCGCCCTGGCGGTCTGGGTTGCCGGCCGCATCACCGTTCGGCTTGAGCGGCTCATCGTCTTCGCGCGCCGCATCGCCGACGGCGACCTGGGCGCCCGCCTACCCCAGGACAGCGATGATTCGCTCTCCACCATGGAGGCCGCGCTCAATCAGACCGCCGAGCGGCTAGGCGAGAGCTTTGCCGAGATCGAAAGCCGCCGCCAGGAGCTGGTCGGCCTGCTCGACTCCATGCAGGAGGCGGTGGTCGCCCTTACTCCCGAGGGGCTGGTCCGCTGGTCCAACGCGCAAATGCAGCGCATCGCCGGCACGCAGATTCATGTAGGCCGTCCGCTGGTTCACGCGCTGCGCGACCCCGAACTGCTGGCCTGTGTGCGCTCGGCACTGGAGCAGCGCGAGGCGCGTTCCGGCCGCGCCAGTTCGCTCGCCCCGGGGCGCATCTTCGAGATCAACGCCGCCCCCATGCCCTCCGGCGGCGCGCTCGCCGTGCTGCACGAGATCACCCGCATTGAGGCCGCGGAAACCTCCCGCCGCGAATTCATCGCCAACGTCAGCCACGAGCTGCGCACCCCGCTCACCTCCATCCAGGGCTACGTCGAAACACTGATGGAAGAGCCTCGTCCCAACCGCAAAACCAGCGATGAGTTCCTCGGCATCATCCTCAAGAACGCCACCCGCATGAACCGCATCACCGAGGATCTGCTTGCGCTGGCCGGCGTCGAGAGCCCGGATTACAAGCTGGCGCTACGGCCTACGCGAGCAAACGCGCTGCTTCAGGACGCCATCGACTTGTTGGGAGGCATCGTCACCGACTCCGGCGTCGCCATGGAATTAACCGGCGCGCCCGACGCCCTGGTCCTGGCCGATCCCGACGCGATGAACCAGGTCTTCGGCAACCTCATTGAAAACGCGCTCAAGTACGGCAAGGCCGGCAAGCGCATTCTCGTCAGCGCGCGGCTGCTTGAATCCCAAAACGCCCCACAAGCAGCCTCCGAAGTCGAATTCAGCGTTCAGGATTTCGGCCCCGGCATCGCCTCCGAGCACTTGACCCGCATCTTCGAGCGCTTCTATCGCATCGATAAAGCGCGCTCCCGTGAGGCGGGCGGCACCGGCCTCGGCCTGGCCATCGTCAAGCACATCGTCATGGCTCACGGCGGACGCATCTGGGCGGAAAGCGAACTCGGCCGCGGCGCTGCCTTCCGCTTCACGCTGCCGCTGGCGCCCGCGGCAGACCACAACCTGTAGAGTATCGACGGATGAGCGAATGACAGGGAAACCGCGGCCGGAAGGAGTGGTGAGCTCGCTGGGGCTCGAACCCAGGACCCACGCCTTAAAAGGGCGTTGCTCTACCTACTGAGCTACGAGCTCGCAAAAGGCCGCTCCTTCAAAATTATCACAGTGCCTGCTTTGCCGGTCCCGCTTTTGTCGCCTCAGTCCTCGCCCTCCCGCTCGCTCCAGCCAAATGCGCCTTCAAAATGCGCGAACTCCTTCTCCTGCTCCGGCACAAGGTAAACGCTGAGCACGTCGAAGCGGACCGGCGGGGCAGTCTCCTGGGGCAACTGGCGGATATATTGACGGGCCAGGCGGCGGAGTGTATTGCGCTTGTGGGAGTCGACAGCGATCTCGGCCGGGGAGGCGTCACGGGCGGTGCGGGTCTTCACTTCGACAAAACATAGCCGAGGCCCCTGCCAGGCGATCAGGTCCACATCGCCGGGCATCTCGTCCGACGACCAGCGCCGCGCTACCACGGTATAGCCCTTGCGGCGCAGGTGGAAGAAGGCCGCGTCCTCGCCCTCGATGCCGGTGACCAGGTGAGGAGCCAGGTCTTCGCTCCGGCCACGTTTTCGCGCTGCCCACGCGAGACCTGCCAGCGCGCGCTCCTCGCAGCCGATCCGCATCCGCTCTATCCATCCCATGGCAATCCATTGTCGGCTATTGGAGCCAGTGGTGCAAACGCGGTCGGGCATCAAGCCTGTCTGACAATAGTCAACTTGCCGGGTCATAGCCACGCAAGAGGTCGATTCCAGCGGTGCGAAGATCGCCAGAAATGCGGGTATGGCTGAATCGCCGTTATCGATCCTGCACTCTAATCTTCAGACGAGGCAAGCGGCATAGCGGAACAATGGACAGGGATTTACCGTATAGTCTTGCAGGGTCTTCGAGATGAAATCCCCGCGCTTGTTCCTTCCCCCTTCCAAGTCCGGCCGGAAGTCCCAATCTCAAACGAAAGACAAGGTACTTCCGAGGAGCTGCGATGCGGGAGCTATTGCTATTTGCAAGTATCGTCGCCGCGGCGGTCTCGCTGGCCAGCGGCGTTTTTGCGCAGCAAGTCAATACCGACTCCGGTGCGATCTCCGGGGTGCGCGAAAGCGGCTTGAGGGTCTACAAAGGCGTCCCCTTCGCGGCCCCGCCGCTCGGCGACTTGCGCTGGCGTCCACCGGCGCGCGCCGCATCCTGGGCGGGCAGGCGCAAGGCAGACGCTTTTGCGCCGGCATGCATGCAAACCGGCGTCTCCATGCCTGGCGAGACGCCCCCCGCGGTCAGCGAAGATTGTCTCTACCTCAACATCTGGACGCCGGCCCGAAGTGCGCGGGAGCGCCTTCCGGTCCTCGTCTGGATCTATGGTGGCGGCTGGATCAACGGATCGTCCTCCATGCCCTTGTATTGGGGTGACCTTCTCGCGCGCAAAGGCGTCATCGTTGTCACCATCGCCTACCGGGTTGGCCCGCTGGGATTCCTTGCGCTTCCCGAGCTGACGCGCGAATCCCCGCATCAATCCTCCGGAAATTATGGCCTGATGGATCAGATCGCCGCTCTCGAATGGGTGCGGAGAAACATCGCGGCCTTTGGCGGCGACCCTCGGCGCGTGACCATCGCCGGTCAATCCGCCGGCGCCATGTCGGTCAGCATACTGATGGCTTCGCCGTTGGCCAAAGGCTTGTTTCAGCGCGCCATCGGCGAAAGCGGCGGCCTGTTTGAGCCGCTCCAGCTCGCGCCCAAGTACCTGCTTGCCAACGCGGAACATGACGGAGAAAAGTACGCGGCGTCGCTCGGCGCGGCTTCTCTGAAAGAGTTGCGCCGGCTGCCGGCTAACCTGCTCGCCGGCAACGCCGGGGGAATCGTCCACCCGGTGATCGAACCTTATCTGCTTCCTCTCTCGCCCTATGCAGCCTTCGCTGCTGGGCAGCAGAACGATGTCCCGCTGCTTCTCGGCTCGAACGCAGAAGAGGCGCGCTCCTTGGTGGATGTAACCCATGGGACGGCGTCTACGTTCGACAGCGACATTGAGCAGAGCTATGGCAAGCTGCCGGCTCCGCTCCTGGCTGCTTATCCGCACGCCACCGGCGAAGAAGCGCGCCAGGCTCGGCTCGACTTCGAGCGCGATCTGCGCTTCGGCTGGGACATGTGGGCCTGGGCAAGGTTGCAAGTCGGCGCCGGGTACAGCCCCGTCTACTATTACTCGTTCAGGCAGCAGCCGCCGTTCCCCGCCGGCTCAGTCTACGAGGGCTGGGGCGCCAGCCACTATGCCGAGCTCTGGTACACCTTCGACCATCTGGATCAGTCTCCCTGGAGATGGACTGCGGCGGACGGGAAATTGGCCGACGAGATGTCGAGCTACTGGGTCAACTTCGCCAAATCAGGCGATCCCAACGGCCCAGGCCTTCCCGACTGGCCGGCCTTCACCCTTGCCGAGGGCAAGGTCGTCTATCTCGGCTCTCCGATTACCGTTGGCGGGGTGGCCAGCCTCAACACCCTCGATGTCTTCGACGCAGTCTACACCATGGTGCGCGGCAAGCCGTTTGGCAGGCGTTAAGACATTTTCACAGGTAGTGTACGGTATGGGTGCCCCGCCCCGCCGCGTCTTTGTTTTTGCGGCTAGGGTGGGATACCATGAACCTCCACCAAAAGGAACGAAATCATGTGGTCAGAGACCTAGCCCGCGCTCGCGATGAGACTGCCGCAAGTTTCGGGAAGTGTCGGAACTCCACTCCGCGTAGGATGGAATCAACCCATGGCGAATTCCGCAATCCAGAGAGCTCATCCGGAGATGAAGGCGGCCACTACGACCTCCATCGTTCTGGCCTTTGCCAGCGTGTACTTCTTTTGGGGATCGACCTATGCGGCCATTCGTATCGGAGCGGCCCAGATGCCGGCGCTGCTGCTGGCCGGCACGCGGTTTCTGGTCGCCGGCGCACTGCTGATGGCCTGGTGCCGCTGGCGAGGGCTGCGCCTGCTCTGGCCGCCGAGAGCCATGCTGATGCTTAGCGTGGTTGGGCTCTTTCTGTTATCCGGGAACAATGTCTGCCTGGTGTACGCCGAGAAGACCGTCCCCAGCGGGCTCGCTTCGCTGGTGCTGGCGGTCATCCCCTTGCTTGCGGCGCTGGCCGAGATGCTGCTGCCCGGCGGTGAACCTCTGCCTGCGCGCGGCTGGCTGGGCATGGCGCTGGGCTTTGCCGGCCTGGCCGCGCTCGTGTGGCCCTCGCTGCGCACCGGCCTGCTGGGGGACCGCGCGCGCCTGCTGGCTTTGGGGCTGCTGCTGATCGCGGCATTCGCCTGGGTCGGAGGCAGCCTTTTGTCGCGGCGCGCTCGCCTGCCGGTGAATTGCCTTGTGGCCGCGGCCTGGCAGATGCTGATCGCGGGCGCGTTCAACACCGCGCTGGGCACGGCGCTGGGCCAATGGCCGCAGTTTCATGTGAATGCGGCCTCGATGGGCTCGCTCGCCTACCTGATCACCGGCGGGTCGCTCCTGGGCTACACCGCCTTCGTCTATTTGCTGGAGCACGTTCCGGTGGCCAAAGTCGCGTCGTACGCTTATGTCAATCCGGTGATCGCAGTGCTGTTGGGAATCGTTCTGCTCCACGAACGGCCGGAGAGCGCCGAGTTTGCCGGCATGGCAGGCATCGTGGTGGCCGTCTTCCTGCTGACCACCTCGCGGGTCAAGGCCAAAGGCTCGCGGCCCGCAGAGGAGCTGGAGCCGGCGCTGGCCGAGTAATCACGGCTGCTTTGCGGGACTCTTACCTGCGGGCGACAGGATTTCGACGACAAGGAGAATACGAAAATGGTCAGACTTCTGATTCAATGGCTGTTGAGCGCCGTAGCCCTGCTGGTGGTTTCCAATCTGGTGAGCGGCTTCGAAGTTGAAGGACTGGGGCCGGCGCTGGCGGCGGCGCTGGTGATCGGCCTGCTCAACGCGACCGTCGGCTTTTTCCTCAAGATTGTGACTTTCCCCATCAGCATCCTTACACTCGGCCTTTTTCTTTTGGTTATCAATGGGCTGATGATCCTGCTGGCATCGAGCATTGTCCGCGGCTTCCACGTGCGCGGATTCGGCGCGGCCTTCTGGGGCGCCTTGGTGTTGGCCTTGTTGGGCATGGTCATCCGGGCGGTTGCCAAGAGCGCGTAAGCCGCTACTTTGCCGGTGGCGCGGCGGGCTGCGCAATGGATTTGTGTACGGCCGCGGACTTGCCATGCCGGACTGGTGTCTGCACCACGGCCTTGCCGCCAGCCTTGGCTTCTGACGGCGCGGCTGCGGCCGGATGCGCGATGGCGGGAGGTTCGACGATTGGGCCGTTGAGCGTCTGCGGAGTGCGCATGGCTCCGGCGCTGGAAAAGCTGCCTTGCAAGGAGACGCGCGGGGGAATCGCGATTGCCTTGGCAGACTGCGCGGGCTGCACACGCGAGATAACGCCCCACCCGCCGCCAACCACCACAGCGACAATCGCCGCAGCCGCGGCCGTGCGTGCCAGGGAACTCTGCATCCAGGCGTTGTCCAGCCTCAGCGCTACGGGCCAATGAAGTATCCGCGCCCTGCCCAAAGTCGTGCGTGACGCTGCGCGCAATCCAACCTGCAAGCGTTCCTCAAGCCCCTCGGGCGCGGAGAGGCGGGCGATCAGCCGCAGCGTCTCTTCAAATTCGCCGGAACCGGAACTGCTTTCAAGCGGGTTCTGAGCAGAAGAATTCATCGCAAACTCCTTTCCACGTTGATCAACCGTTCAACTAACCATTGTCGTCTCTTCATCGCAAACTCCTCGTGTGCTCCATCAGGCCGGCCATCAGGTTGCGCGCGCGAAAGAGCCGCGAGCGAACGCTGGACTCGGTGATGCCCAGTACCGAGGCGATCTCCACGCTGGTCAGCTCCTCGAAGGCGGATAGCATCAACACCTGGCGCTCCTTTGCGGGAAGCTGCTCCACGCAGGCCAGCACGCGGGCATGGTGCTGGGTAGCGGCAACGCGCTCTTCGGCGGTCAGTCCGCCGGCGGGCAGCACGCGCGCCAGCTCGGCCACGTCGTCGGTCTCCGGCCGGGTCTTCATGCGGCGCTTGCGGTCCAGCACCACGTTCCACACAATGCGGATCAGCCAAACCCGCTGGTCGCGCACCTCAGCGAGCGTCTCGCGGTGGCGCAGCACGCGCACAAAAGCCTCCTGCACGGCGTCTTCGGCGTCAGCAGAGTTGCGCAGAACCGAGTAAGCCACCCGGTAGAGCGTTCCGGCGTACTGGCTCACCAGCCCCGTGAGCGCCTGCTCTTCCGCGCGCTTGCGAGCCTCTTTGTACACAGCTTTTTCCGCGATCTCCATCCAACCTGAGAATACTGCCTGACCCGCGCTCATAGTCCACAAGACGCGCGTTAAGGGAAAAATGCTCGGATGCAACACTACTTTTCGGCGCAAAAAAACAGGCTCGCGAAGCTGTTCGCTTCGCGAGCCTGTTTTTTTGATCCACTTCCTTACTGCTTGGCGCCCAGCTTCTGTGACGCAATCGAGCCGGCGGCGCCATCCTTGTCGGCGTCCTTCACCTTTGCCCATAACGCCTTCGCCAGATCCTGCTTGCCGGTGGCTGCATACAGATCCGCCAGGTCAAGCTGCGCCACGGCGGCTGATACCGTATCCGACGGCTTGGCGGCCAGCGCATTGTAGAGCTCAATCGCCTCGGCATCGCGGTTCGTCTGGTGATAGAGCCCGGCCAGCGCCAGCTTGGCCAGATTCGAGAGATTCCGGTCCCAAGCCCCGGCCGCAGCCTTCAACTCAGTCTCAGCCGGGCCGTTCTGCCCTAATTCCTCGTAGGTAACGCCTGCAAAGTAGTGGGCCTTGGCGCTCTCAGCCAGCCAGCCATACTGCTTGGCCACCGCGGCAAACTGCTGATTGGCAGCCTTCGCGCGATCGCCGGCCGTCGCGTATACCCCAGGAGTTGCCGGGGCTCCGGGCTGCGCAATCTGCGCCGTGTAGGTGTCCAGAGCCGCGCCCAGCGCGGTATCGGCCTTGTTCGAGTCCCAGGCCCAGTAACCAATGGCGAGTCCGCCCGCAACCAGCACGGCAACAAATACGATGGCCCAGCGTTGAACGCCGGAACGATGAACGCTCAGCCAACTCATGCTGCTTGCGGTGGCCTGGGCAAAACTGTCCTTCTTCAGGGCATGACGGGTTCTTGTATCCACGATGTCTCTTCTTATCCTTGGTTTGCGGCTCCGTACGGCTGGAGGCCCGCTCTTGCAACCCCATTAGTCTATCAGCGCGCCAACAGGGGCGTCCACCAGCACTTGCCGACGGGCGGGCATGGCGATAGGATGATCTTATGTATGAAGAGTTTAGCGTGAAGGATCGCTGGAGCGGGGAAGAGCTGCATTGCCGCTGGATAGGCACACAGGTGGCCATCGCCACGCGGCACGCCGACGCCGTGGATGTGCGCTTCGACGTGAACGGGCGGCCGATGTGGATTGCCCTGCCGCTGGAGGCTTGGGGGCGGCAGAAGTTATTGACAGGAAAGGTGATCACCGACCAGCTCGCGGTCCAGATCGCAGGCCGGTTCCTGAAACAACTGGTCGAGGAAGGCTACGACTCGCGGCGGGAAATCTATACCATGACCGTGGAGGAAGTCCTTGCACATCTTGACTTTGTGGTGGCCGAGGCGCGGGCGCTGGGGGAGATGCCGACGCTTAAAGACAGGGAATAGGGAATAGGGAACAGGGAACAGCCGCCAGCGACCAGGGACCAGGGAATAGGGACCAGGGACCAGGAAGTAGCCACCAGGGATGAGAGATTTTTGAAAATCACTGGGTCTATAGACCTAGTAAATTGGAAAATCTGTCGAGGCGCAAGGATACGAATTGGGGAAGCAAGGTCATTTTTAGAAGAATGTGGGTGCTTGGGTTTATATATTGTGTGGAAATGCCCGGTTCGGGGTGGACAAAAACATTGAAAAATACCTAAAAATGGCTGTATTTGGTTGGTTTTTGGTTGTTTTTAGACGCTTTTTAGCGCCAATTAAGGGGTAGAAGAGCAGGGAATCGGGATCAGGGAACTGGGAACAGCGAGTTGCTGGACGGCGAGAATCGGGTGGCTTATTGTCTTCTCCGTTCTGGAAAATCGTGGGATTGAAGTGCCGGATCCGGGCGAATCAAAGGCCAATACCTGCATCCTGACCTACCGGGCGCGCGAGAGGTTCTGGCTTCTGGGCTGCCTGCGGGAAAGATCGGCCTCTTGTCCTTGACCCCAAAATACAGGTTACGAGATGCCGACTTTTCGGGACCGATCTGCTATCAACGAGTGCATTGGCGATTTCCCGACGACCGATACGGCTTGCGGTTCTCTGTCCATGTGATTACGTTGAGCTTAAGCGCCTAAAAATCTCGTCGGTTCTGGAATTCTGCCATTTTTTCATCATTCCCAAAATGAACGTAAGCTGCTTGCGTTCAATAATTTGGGAAACATCAAATCGATTCGCACATTTCCATGAAGACAAAGATCGCTGTTTCAGTGCACAATGACATTAATGAGCGCAATTTCAGTTCTCGAATTATGTGCAGGTGCTGGCGGTCAGGCGCTCGGCTTTGAGCAGGCCGGCTTTTCCCACGTTGGCTTGGTGGAACTCGACAGTCATGCCTGCAAGACGCTTCGCTTCAATCGTCCTGAATGGAATGTCATTGAAGAGAACTTGAATACCTTTGATGCCAAACCCTTCCGGGGGCGTGTTGATGTAGTGGCGGCTGGGCTTCCTTGCCCGCCATTCTCAAAGGCCGGAAAGCAGTTGGGCATACTCGACGAACGCAATCTATTCCCCGCCGCGCTGCGGATTATTGAAGAGGTTCAGCCGCGTGCTGTGATTATCGAGAATGTTCGTGGCATACTCGATGCTGTTTTTGAAGACTATAGAACATATATTGCCGGACAGCTTTCGGATTACTGGACAGATTGGAAGTTGCTCAATGCATCTGAATATGGAGTACCGCAACTTCGTCCACGTGTTAACTTTGTAGCTATCCGCAAGGGGTTGGAACATGGTTTTAGCTGGCCGACTACAAGCCAAAAGAAGGCACCAACTGTTGGTGAGGCGCTCTATGCCATGATGGCATCAAACGGATGGAAAGGCGCCAAATCTTGGAAGTCTAGAGCATCTGAGATTGCGCCCACGCTCGTTGGTGGTAGCAAGAAGCACGGCGGTCCTGACCTTGGTCCAACACGGGCAAAAACAGCATGGGCTACTCTAGGGGTAGATGGCATGGGAATCGCCGATAATGCTCCAATGCCTGCCTTTGTTGGAATGCCCAGGCTCACAGTCAAAATGGCAGCCAGAATACAGGGCTTTCCTGATGATTGGCAATTCGCTGGTGGAAAGACAGCGGCTTACAGGCAAGTAGGCAATGCATTCCCACCCCCTGTAGCCCGCGCTGTTGCAACCGAAGTACGCCGTTGCCTTGAAGGAACAATGCAGCTTGAGGTTGCTAGCTGACGTTATTCGATATGTCCCGCTGCCTTAAGCAGCGTAATATCAGATTGGATAGTCGGGGAAAATGAAATAAACTCGTCTTTTCCGCACTTTGGAAGTTTTAGCTTGCTGATCAGCTCACTATCATAATTGCCGGAAAGAAGTGCAATCCCATTAAGTGCAAGCGAGTCTCTCGCGCCGCCGTTCTTTCTGAGCCGTTTCATCGCGTCTTTCTGTTGGGCTATTCCGAGGACAATGACGCGAGAGATTGGCTGATTCTGTACATATCTAAAGAGTGCATCTAACCGCCTTGTCCCGCTTGTATGGCTTATAATCCTGCGCCTGATTTCGGGATCGAGATTCTGCCAAAAGTTTTCAGGATATGATTCGTCTTGAAGTATCCAATGAATCTTATCCTTGCCTGCCTTTGAGATTGAACTCTTTCCATCTTTATTTTTTCCTGTGCTTAAAGCATCGTTACTAATCACTATGATACCGATGGAAAAACGCGCGCTTTGCTCATCTGTCTTGACGAGGATGCAGGGGTGCCCCATAGCCTCCGACGGTATCATCCAGGTTGTGCGCATCGTATTCTTTATGTCTGTTTCAATTCCGTCAATAGATAGATCGAGGGTCTTTCCTTTCGGAAAACGGAGCCAGTTTCTCAACAATATCTCAACTTTAGTCCCAAGATAAGTCTTTTCGGTTTTCTCAATCTCATCGAGTGTGAAGCGGTTTGTACGGGCCGAGTCGATGACTTCGTCGATTGCTTTGCGCAAGAGGAGGGGGATAACCTTTTTGAATCGCTCCATCCCCCCGGCATTTCTTAGGATTGCCGTCTCAAGCTGCTCGACAAGCAGCGAGTCTGGATTATCCTGCCGAGGCGTCTTCTGTTCTTTGTCGAAGCTGCATGATCGGTTCGTGGCCATAAGCAATTTGTAATGCGAATGTACCACCTTGGCATTGGCCAACGCGCTATTTTTCAGGGAAGAGACTCTATTTGTGCAACATGGCCGTAAGCACCATATCAAGGCCTTCTTGGCTGAGCGCGCAAATTCGGCACTCCCAGAGGTTTCGAACCGACCATCCCATGCGGCGGAGTTTGCGGTCATTGGAGGTGTCCCGCTCCTTGTTCCGAAGTAATTTCGGCACCCAATATTCGCGATTTGATTTTGGCAGCCTCCCATCGCGGCACGTGTGGCCATGCCAGAAGCAACCCTTGACATGAACAATTTTCAAATATTTTGGCAACACAATATCCGGGCGCCCCGGCAGATCAGGAACATGCAGGCGAAATCGAAAGCCAAGCCGGTGGAGAGCCTTCCTGACAAGCATCTCCGGCTTCGTGTCTTTCGATCGGATGCGTGACATCATCGCTGAGCGTGTGGCAGCTGTTTCGCATTTGGAGGTTTTCATCTTCAGGCCTCAGTGAAATTATCAACGATCCCACAGGCCAGGAATCTGATCGATCCTCGTAAACGCCGTAGCGTTCGCCGATTTTCTGTGGCTCCTGACTTTGAGAGCTTTGGGCGAATCCAGCCTCAGGTCCGCCGTCTTTCCTGGTGGGCCGGCGTGAGGGCGGGGTTGGAGCGCGGCTTCGCCGCGTGGGTTGATTTCTTCTGTCTTGTGGGTGGAGTTGTGCCGGGGTTGAAAGGCCGGGCTGCCGTTTGATGCTCGTTGGTTGGCGCGGTTTGCAACGGCAAGAGGACTGGCGGTGGTCAAGCTATCGCCATGATCAAACGGGTATACAAGGAACCGTAGAGATCGAATCTGAATGGACAGCCCGCGAGAGAGGTTGGCAACTGCTCGAGTGGATACGCTTCCGGCAGTTCGACTCCCCCTCCCCGGTCCCCAAAGGCGAGGGACCGGGGGCACCCGCAACTTGATAAAATGCGGCATGAGACCAGGGCCACCCGCCGGGACCTGGGGCACCCTCATTTCTTAACCCCCGGACCTGAGGCATCCGCCCGCTCATCGCGATAGGGCCGCGATGAACGGGGCACAGCTTCTCACGGCTCATAGCGATTCATCGGGTCGATGAGCGGGCGACGTGCTACCTAATCACGAATGGGCCTCGCTGCCGCCGCGTGGCCGGGGATGCCTCCCCGCGGTAGTATCCTTTTTCTAGCGGGACGCCGGTATTGCGCCCGCTGCAAACAGGCTTCAGGGGAGATTTTTTTGGCAAGCTATCTTGTGACCGGAGTGGCGGGGTTTATCGGCCGCTCGATTGCCGCGGCGTTGCTGGCGCGTGGCGAAACCGTACGCGGCATCGACAGCTTCATCACCGGAAAGCGCTCCAACCTGGCGGGCCTGGAAGCGATGGAGTTCATTGAGGGCGACCTGGCCGATCCGGCAGCCTGCGCGAAGGCCTGCGCCGGAGTCGAGATCGTCTTCCACGAGGCGGCGCTGGCCTCGGTGCCGCGCTCGGTAGAAGATCCGGCGAGCACCAACCGGAATTGCGTGGACGCTACGTTGAATTTGCTGGTGGCCGCCCGCGCCGCCGGGACGCGGCGGGTGATTTACGCGGCCTCGTCGGCGGCCTACGGGGACACGCCGACGCTGCCCAAGCACGAAGGAATGCTGCCCAAACCCATCTCGCCCTACGCCGTGGCCAAGCTGGCCGGCGAGCATTACATGGGCGCCTTNNCTGGAGACGGTGGTGCTGCGCTACTTCAACGTCTTCGGGCCATTTCAGGATCCCACCTCGCACTACTCCGGCGTGCTGGCCATCTTTTGCCGCCGGATGCTGGCCGGAGAGCCGATCACTATCTATGGCGACGGCGAACAGAGCCGCGATTTTACCTACATCGACAACGTGGTTCACGGCAATCTACTGGCGGCCGCCGCTCCGGCGGAAAAGGTTTCGGGCCGGATGATGAACCTGGCCACGGGCAGCCGCAGTACGCTGAATGAAACCTTCGAGATTCTGCGGGAGTTGACCGGCTACAGCGGGCAGCCGGCCTTCGAGCCAGCGCGCGCCGGCGACATCCGCGAATCGCTGGCCGATATTCGCCTGGCCGAAGAACTGCTCGACTATGCGCCTATCGTGGATTTCCGCGAAGGGCTGCGCCGCACCGTGGAGTGGTACCGGAGCGGCGGCGGAGTGGAGTAATAACCTGCCCTGAGACGTCTTTTCCAGCTTCTGGCGGTCTTTGTGACGGAATCTCTTGACGGATTGATTCCAATCAAGCACACTGGCGGAGATTTCCTTTGCAGCATTGTTTCGTTTTGAATCCCAGGTCCGCCTCCGCCTATTGAACGTTGGGAGAGAGGTTCCCTGCCTGTGCCGGAAGCAGATCACGTTCCGTTCGAATCGTCCCGCGAGTCCGATCCACGGCCCGGTGCGCGGCCCAGCGACAGCGGGCGCAATTCTCGATCCATCCACGAGCTATGGGGTGTGCTGGCGCGCCGCCGCCGCCTGGTTGGCTCGGTGGTGGGGGGATTGCTGCTGGCTTGCCTGCTCTATTGCCTCATCGCTCCCAATCAATATGAGGCCAGCGCCCGGGTGGAGTTGCGCGCCACACCCATCTCCGCGCTCAGCCTGGGAGCGCCGGAGACATTTGGGGCGGTCTCGATTCCCTCCGCGCCGTTGCAGCAGGAGACTCTGGCCAACGTCTTTCGCAGCGACCAACTGGCCTGGAAGGTTATTANNCCGCTGACGCCCAGGCCTGGCTGCTGGAGAGATTTCAGAAGCGGCTTCACGTGGAAACTCTACCGCGCACGCTGCTGATCCAGATTCGCTTTCGATGCCGAGACGCGGCGCTGTCGGCCAGCGTGGTGAACGCTTTGATTGCCGCCTACGGCCAGCAGGATATCGAGTCGCGCGTGCAGGCGACGTTGCAGGCTTCGCAGTGGCTCGATAGCCAGCTCAAGGGGTTGAAGGCGCGCGGCGAGCAGGATCAGCAGCGGCTGGCGGCCTTCCAGCGGGAGCACGGCCTGCTGAATACGCCCGAGATGATGGCCAACGGCCAGCCGGGCGAGACCCAGCACACCTCGGCCTTGCTGGAGCTGGATGAGCTGGGCCGGGAGCTGGTGGCGGCCTCCACGGACCGGATTCTGCGCGAGGCGCAGTATCGAGCGGCCTCGCTAGGCGATCCGGAGCTGGTCATTGCCTCCGATCCGCGCTTGCAGGCCGAAAGCGGCAACTTCGCCACAGCGCTGCTCCAGCAGATTCACACCCAGCGCAGCCAGCTCGAACAGGAACAGGCTCAACTCAACATCGAGCACGGCCCCAACTTTCCCCGCGTCGTCGAGGTTCGCCGCCAGTTGCAGGATCTGGAGCGGCAGAAGCAGACCGAGGATGCCAGGCTGGTGGAGCGCTTCCGCGGCGCATGGCAGATGGCCGTCGACCGCGAGCAACTGGTCCGCAAGAATCTTGAAGAAGCGACCGGCGAAGGCATGAAGGCTAATGAAGCGGCCGCCGAGTACGCGGCGATGCGCGAGGAGGCCAACGCGGATCATGAACTCTACGTCCGGGTGCTGGAGAAGGCCGAGGAAGCGGGTCTGGCCGCCGGCATCGAGGGTTCTAATATCTCCGTGGTGGATTATGCCCGCCAGCCGGTGAAGCCGGTGACGCCCGATCTGCCGCTCTACATGGCCATTACGCTCTTTGCCAGCCTCTGGCTGGCGGTGGGAGGCGCGCTCTTGATGGAGTCGATTCGTCCCACTCGTACTTTTGTGGCGCTGCTAGCGGTCGTACTGGCCGGCGCAGTGGCTCACGGCCAGGCGCCCACGCCCAGCACCTCCGGGCTGCCCACGGGAGTGGTCCGCATTCCCGCTCCGCAACAGAACCCCAATCTGCCCAATCCCAAGGAATCGCCTGCAACCTGGGACAGCCGTGTCCAGGCTGGGCTGCCACCGCTGGCCAGCGCGCAGTCGGCATCTCCGATGCCAGCCCCCATCGCTCCCGGCGATTTCCTCGATGTCAGCGAGGTTCACACCCCGGAGTTCCATTCCGCGGTGCGGGTCTCGCCCTCGGGCACGGTGACGCTGCCCATGATTCATGAAGTGCAGGTGGGCGGGATGGACGAGCAAACCGCCGCGCACGCCATTGAAGCCGCGCTGGTGGCCCAGGGGATGCTGCTGCATCCTCAGGTCTCGGTGCTGGTGACCTCTTACGCCGGACAGGACGTGAGCGTGCTGGGCGAGGTGGTGCGCCCCGGCGTCTATCCCTACACGCTGCACCATCGGCTGCTGGACCTGATCTCCGCCGCCTCCGGTCTGGCCCCGAGCGCGGGCCGCCTGGTGAACATCTTCCACCGCGACTACGCCAGAACGCCGCATCCGGTGGTGCTGGACCCCAGCGGCACCGACACAGAGACGGACCACAACCCGGAACTTGCCCCCGGCGATACCGTTCAGGTCAGCCGTGCGGGCTTGGTTTACGTCGTTGGCGATGTGCAGCGCCCTGGCGGTTTTGCCGTCGATCCAGCGCAGGGATTGACGGTCGTGCAGGCGCTTTCGCTGGCCTGGGGACCGACGCAGAATGCCGCCATGAGCAAGGCCATCCTCATCCGCGAGCAGAAGGGCGGACGCACGCTAACCAGCCTCAACCTGAAGCGTATGCTGCACGGCCAGGCGCCGGACCAACTGGTTCACGACCGCGATATTCTGTTTGTGCCCGACTCGGCGGCCAAAAACCTGTGGAACCGGACGGTGGAATCGGCCATTCAATCGGCGATTGGCGTCACGATTTATGCCGGGCTGGTTTATTCGCAGAGGTTCTAGACCATTCTCAAGTTGCTGTAATGCAGGTGTAGTGGCATCCCACCCTAGATCACCCCAGCGACGAAGACCTGTCGCTGGGGACCCCGAAGCCGCAAAAACAAAGACGCGGCGAGGATGGGGCACCCAGACCTTACACTATCAGTGAAGATGCTGTAGCCAACGAGGGGATTTCTTCTTTGCGAAATATCTTGAAAAGAGATTTCTTCGCTCTCTATGAGCAGAATGCAGATCAGGAGCTTTCGATTGCCTAACTCGACCTTATATAAGCAGTTTGGCCGCATCACATTCCTGCTCTCGTGCCTTTTAGTCGCGGGACTAAGCGGAGCTGCTCTGCGGCTGTTGCAAGCTCATGCGGAGAACCGTCGCGCATGGATGGCCGTGGGGTATTGCCTGATTCTGCTGGGCGTCTTCTGGATCAGAAGCCTGGAGCGCCGCCTGGCGGATGCCGGATTGCCGCGCTGGACATTCTGGCCCTACTTTCTGATTGTCTTCACCGGGTGCCTTGCGGCGCATGGACTGAAGGTAGCGACTAGCCCGGAGACGCTGGCGCTCTTTCTTCTTCTTCAGCTTCCAGCGGTTCTTTTTGAAAGCAAATCAGTAACTGCCAAGTTATCGCCTGAAGGAGTCAAGCTTCCAGTGAAGCCGGCGCGTCCGGTTACGCCGCTGGGCACCTTTGAGTTCGCGGTGTTTGTCCTGTTGATCGCCGGCCTATGGCAGGTTCTGCATCTGCTGCGAGGCGACGTCAGCGGCATGGCTCACGCGCGGAACTGGAGGTATGCCCTGGATGCGGGCTCATGGCTGCTTTGCGTGCCATGGTACTTCAGCGTGCGCGGGCGACTCCAGGCTCTTGGCTGGATGCGTTGGACCACGATTCTATGCGTCCTTGTACTTGTTTCTTGCTTGCTGCTGTTTTACTTCAGAGTGATCACGTTCCCGCAGGCGATTGTTTTGTTTATTGTTCTCCAAATTCCAGCCGTTCTTCTCCGGCGAGAATTGATTCCCGCAAGATTTTTCCCTGAAGATTCGGATTCATGAAAGGTTTCGTCTGATGCGCCGCATCGCCTGGCTTCTGTTGCTGCTCTTCGC
>PMTP01000026.1 GCA_003167305.1 Acidobacteriaceae bacterium | reverse complement strand
TGGACAAACTCTTCGCCCGCCTAGACGCCCGCGCCACCCGTCCCAGCCCTGCCGCCCAGTTCAAGCTCGCCACCGTCGCTGCCCAAGCCAACAAGGCGGCGAAGAACGGCAAGATCGCCCTGGTCTTCTCCAATAACGGCTCCGGTTTCTCCCCTGCGGCGCTCAAGGCTGCCGGCGGCCGGCAGTTGCCCATCCTCTTTGTCCGCCAGACACGCCTCCCAGCCGAGCCGCAGCGAGGCAAAAAGCAGACCGAAGCCGCTGCGACCCTCGGCATTCCCGTCATCCCCGTCGACGGCAACGACGTCGTAGCCGTCTATCGCGTCTCGACCGAGGCCATCACCCACGCCCGCAAGGGCAACGGACCTACCCTCATCGACTGCATCTTCGAGCCCTCAGAGGCCCGCGACCCCCTCCTGCAGATGGAGACCTACCTCACCCGCAAGGGCCTCTTCAGCGAGGTTTGGAAGCACCAAGTCGCCGCCGCCTTCAAGCGGGAGTTGGACGACGCCGTCGAAGCGGCGGCGCGGTGATTGAATTGGCCTTTGAGAATGTGCGGCTGATTTGTATCGGCTCCGTCTTTTCCTGCATCAAGTCAAGGTAAACCAGTGATAAAATGAGGAATATGAATTTGAGCAAACGTTGGTTCAAGGCTGCTTTTCTCCCCTGCGCGATGTTGCTGGCGACGCTTTCTTACTTGACCACCGCTCCTGTCGCTGCTCAACAGCCCGCAGCGCCCAAAGCCGCCGCGCCTCAGGACGCCAGCCACGACAGCGGCGTTGCGCCGGACTGCGCACCGGCCGTGCTCGGTTCGCCCTACATTCCGGTCGATAGCTGGGTCTATCCGGCCATGCTGCGGCTCTACTCGCTCGGCTACGTGGACGATGTCTTTCTCGGAATGCGCCCCTGGACGCGTGCCAGCTTGGGCCACATGGTCGAGCAAGCCGGTGCGGAGATCGAGGACGCGGATGAGGGAGCGGACACCGACGAGGCTCAGAGCATCTACGACGCGCTCCTGCGCGAACTGCGCTACGACAGTCAGGGCTCCTGCCTGCCGCACCAGGGCCTCGCCCGCATGGAGTCGGTTTATTCGGTGGTGCGCGGCATCAGCGGCACCCCGCTGCGCGACAGCTTTCACCTCGGCTCGACCGTCATCAACGACTACGGCCGCCCCTACGAAGGTGGATTGAATAACTACACCGGAGCCAGCGGCTATGCCTCCGCCGGCCGCTTCGTGCTCTATGCGCGCGGCGAGTTTCAGGCGGCGCCTTCGGCCACCGGCTACTCGCAGGCTCTTGGTCAGGCCCTCAGCACCGTCGACTCCACCACCTTCCTTAACGCCGCCACCGGNNGCCGCAAACATCACTTCCTTCCGCATCAACCGCATCGAGCCGCTACACGTTCCCGGACTCTCCCGGCTTACCGGACCCTTCCGCTACGATTTCCTGGCCGGAGCGCTCCGTGGGCACAACTATATGCCTAATCCGGCGTATGTCGCCAACCCCTCGACGAGCGTGCCGGATGTGATCAATCCCGGCGACCCTTGGGTCCACGTGGAAAAGGTCAGCTTCCGGCCAACCAGAAACCTCGAATTCGGCTTTGAACGCACCGTGATCTGGGCCGGCAAGGGCCACGGAGCCGTCAACGTCAAGAGCTTCCTGAGGAGCTTCTTCAGCGTAACTTCTCCCTCCACCGCGGACAAGTTCGGCCCCGACGATCCCGGCGCTCGCTTTGGCGCCTTCGACTTCTCTTACCGGCTGCCCTTCGTCCGCAACTGGCTCACGCTCTATACGGACTCGGAGGTGCACGACGATGTTTCCCCCATCGATGCTCCCCGGCGCGCCTCCTACCGGCCCGGCCTCTATCTCTCCCATGTACCCGGACTTGCCAAGCTGGACCTGCGCGTTGAAGCCGCCTCCACCGATCCATCCAGCTCAAACAGCGCAAACCAGTACGGCCATTTCATGTACTATGAGAGCATCCAGAAGCAGGGCTATACCAACCAGGGCCAGCTTTTCGGCGACTGGATTGGACGCGAGGACAAGGGCGGCCAGGCCTGGATTACTTGGCACCTGAGCGGTAACGAGATGCTCCAGGCGGGCTACCGCAATCAAAAGGCCACCAGCAACTTCATTCCCGGCTCAACGACCCTGACCTACACGGGTCCAGCCTGCCCCGCATCCTATTCACCCTGCCTGATCCCTGGGGGGAGTACGCTGAACGACATCAACTTCCAGGTCGTCAAGCGCTTCGGCAAGGACTTCGAGGTCAACGGAAACTTTGCAATTGAACACTGGAAAGCCCCCATTTACCTCCCTGGGCCGCAGACCGTGACTACCACCACCATTCAGCTCACCTGGTTCCCGGAGCGCAAAGTCAACTTCTGAGAATCCACAGCGGCTATACTGCTGCATATGCGCATCGACCCCTTCGAGGAATGGCGGCGTCTCACTCAACTCTACCGGGAGATGAGCGACGAGGAGTTGTACGAACTGGATGATGATTTCGCCGGTCTGACCGAGCAAGCCCAGCAGATCCTCCGCGACGAGATGAAGACGCGCGGGCTTACACGGCCACGCCCGGCAAACGTAGAAGCCGAGATCTCCGCGGCATCGGCCTGGGATTCTTCCGCCGATGCGCCCAAAGCCGAAGACGAAGCGGAGGAGAGCGATCTGCCGCGCGAATACACCTGGAAGACGCCGCTCTGCGAATGTAATGACAGTGAAGAAGCGTGGCAGGTCCGCGAGGCGCTGCGGCAAGCGGGAATCGAGAGCTGGATCGATGGACAAGGCTACCGTATTGTGGAAGGGATCAACTATCCACGGATTCTAGTTGCCGCCGATCAACTGGAACAGGCGCGCGAGGTCGCTGCCAGGCCGATTCCGCAGTCTATCGTCGAGCTATCCAAGATGCCGCCGGAAGAATACGAACCGCCAGTCTGCCCCAAGTGCGGAGCAGAAGACCCGCTGCTCGAAGGCGTCGATCCGGTCAATAGCTGGCTCTGCGAAAGCTGCGATCATCAGTGGAGCGATGCAGTAGAAGATGCGAATGTCCCCGGTTAAAGGAGTCAAAATGGATCAGAATCCTAACTCTGTTCGCGCTCTCCTGAAGCGGCCCAGCGCCATTCTCCCCATGGCGATGTCGCTCACCGCACTGGCGATCGTGCTTGGCCATATTGCAATCTATGGCGCTGCCCGTGAGGCCGATGAGGGCGCTGCCGCGCATCTTTGGCAGCTCCTCATGGCTGCGCAGTTGCCGGTCGTGGCGTTCTTCGCAATCAAGTGGCTGCCGCGGGCTCCAAGGCAGGCGCTGATTGTGCTTGCAGAGCAGGCTGGCGCTGCGCTGGCATCGGTTGCCGTCGTCTTTTATTTCAACCTATAGGAAATCTGGCTACCCGGCGTCACCCGCCCGCTCATCGCGATAGGGCCGCGATGAACGGGGCACAGCTTCTCTCGGCTCATAGCAATTCTTCGGAGTCGATGAGCGGGCCACATGCCTTTTGAAAGCCCGCACACTTAGCTAAATGTGTTTTTCGCTGGGTGCATAAGCCTACATAAAGAGGAATTTTGGCGGGAGATAAGACTACGTTATGGGCGCGGAAGACGTGTTTTCGGGAAATGCAGGTGCATGAACTGAGATCTTACCCGGAAATGTCCGTGCCGGAGTTGACCAAAACATCAAAAACAACCAAAAGTTGACTGCTTTTAGCGTGTTTTTGGCTGTCTTTTGCGCATAATTAAGGCCATTACGCCTAGCGTTGAAACAGAGATCAGAGATCAGAGATCAGGGGTCAGAGATCAGAGCTGGGGGTGGGTGATGCGGGAACGGGAACGGAGATTGGCGCGGAGAAAGCTGGATTTGGAGTTGCGGCCCTTTCGGCAGGCGGGGAGGGAGAAGAATCCAACCAATGCACTGCTGCGGACGGTGCGGCAGGTGCTGCGTGTTCCGGTGGCAGAGATCGCGGAGAAGATGGGGGTGAGCCGTTCGGCGATCTTCGACATGGAAGAGCGGGAGCCAAAAAACACGATCACCCTAAGTACGCTGTCGCGCGTGGCGGAGGCGATGGGATGCAAGCTGGTGTACGGGATTGTGCCGAGGGGCGGCAAGAATCTGGAGGAACTGGCGGAGGAGAGGCTTTGGACGGAGTTGCTGAAAATAGGGAATAGGGACTAAGGGACTGAGGGACTTGACAGGCTGCGGAAAAAGGCTTGTTTCCATGCAAAAAGCCCGAAAAGCATACCTCAGTGGCTAAAGCCACCGCTGATTCTATTGGCTTTATACCGGGGATAAATCCCCGGCCTACCGCACGAACGAGTTTTTCCGCAGCCTATTCAAGCGTTTGCAGAGAATTGTGTGGCTTTCCGGTACGCTTGAGACAAAGAGACGGAAATGAGAAGTATGCAGAACGGAAGGCGGGATTGCGCCTTCCTGAAGTTGGTCAGGCCATCTCCGCGGCGCACGCGCGCAGGGGAGACGAAAAGCACCGGCATTCGCGGAATGCCGACAACACAATTCTGACGATGCGTTTTTGAGCAGTTCTTCAGTTCACGAGGCGTTTTTCGAGCAAAACCACGATTTCCATGCCCAAATTGCTTGATAAAAGGTGTTGTTTTCTTGAGGAAAACAACACTTGAGAGTTATAGCTCTGGGTACACCTATCGTGGTTTTGCTATAGCCTGGTGGAAGGCCTTCAGGGGAAATAGGTTCCTGACGGGGCAACTGGAGGACCGCTGTGGGGCGATTCCGGAGCGGAGTCGCCGCCATGCTCCTTGACTGCGGGCGTAAGAGTCCGTGGAGCGTTGGCCGGGAATGGCGGAAAGATGGCCGTAACACAGCAGGAGAAGTTGGGAACAGAAATTGCAAGCAGGAAAACAGGCAGGACAACCAAACACAAGGTCGTTAAACGGGCGAGCCGGGGAAGTACGGCACGCAAGGACGGAGCGGAGCAACTGCGGCAGGCAGCGGACAGGCGAGTGAGCCGAATTTCGGAGAAGCTGGCCGATCTGCTGGAGGGGAAGGCGCTCGAAGGAGACCTGGCCAGCACCAAGGTGCTGTTTGGGCTTGCGGAGCGCAAGCAACCCATCCCGGCGCCGGTAAAGAGGCGGCGCGGGCGTAGCCCGGCTGAGCGGTTGTCGGCGGAGCCGCAGTGGCAGGGTGACGATGAAGAAGAGGAAACAGGAGACAGGGAATAGGGAATAGGAACTGTTGTTCGATGCGATGCTCATTTGGATCGCGGGATGGAACGGCCGGGCGCTCCGGGACTCAATCGAGAACTGGGGCGCCCTCATTTTTTCCCCCGAACCTCGTCACCCGCCCGCTCATCGCGATAGAGCCGATGAACGGGGCACAACTTATCACGGCTCATGGCGATTCATCGGGGTCGATGAGCGGGCCGCCTGCCAAACGCGGGCGAGGACGCCCGCATTACAACCGGTCAGGAGACCGGCGCTACACTCCGGCCATTCCATCGTCATGCGGTCACGGTACTATATCCCAAAGATAATTTTGCAAGATGCTCCTGGGGCACCCGGCGTGAGCAAATCAGACCGGAGCATCCCGCCCGCATACGCCTATAATGAGCGAAATCATCCTCCGCTCCAGAGGCTACATGTCTCACGCGACCCTAAGAAATAGCTACCAATCGCTCAGCGACCGGCTCAACCTTTTTCCGCAGGGCGCGCCGCCCTCCGAGCTGCTGTTCCGCATCCTGGAGGTGCTCTTTACCCGCGACGAAGCAGCTCTGGTGGCTCTGCTTCCCATCAAGCCCTTCAACGTCGCCGCCGCGGCCCAGGTGTGGAAGAAACCCGCCGTCGAATCGCAAACGATCCTGGAAGCCCTGGCCAGCAAAGGAATGCTGCTCGACATGGAATTGCGCGGCGAGCAGATTTTTGTGCTGCCACCGCCCATGGCCGGCTTCTTCGAGTTCTCCATGATGCGCATCGGCAACGGATACGACCAGAAGCTGCTGGCCGAGCTCTTTTACCAATACCTCAATGTCGAGGAGGATTTTGTGCGCGCCCTCTTCACAGGCGGCGAAACCCAGCTGGGCCGCGTCTTTGTCAACGAGAACGCCCTGGCCGGCGACAGCACGCTCTCCGTACTCGACTACGAACGCGCCAGCGAAGTCATCCGCAGCACCTCACATCGCGGCGTCGGCGCCTGCTATTGCCGGCACAAGATGCAGCATCTGAGCAAAGCCTGCGACGCGCCCATGGACATCTGCATGACCTTCAGCGGCACCGCACAGTCGCTCATCAAGCACGGTATTGCCCGCTCCGTTGATGTCAGCGAAGGCCTTGACCTGCTGGATCAAGCCATCGCGCACAATTTAGTCCAGTGCGGCGAGAACGTGCAAAATCAGGTTGCCTTCATCTGCAATTGCTGCGGCTGCTGTTGCGAGGCCCTGCTCGCCGCCAAGCACTTCGCCGTGCTCAACCCCATCGCCACCACCAACTTTCTGCCCGCGCTCAACGGCGACGCCTGCAACGGCTGCGGGAAATGCGCTGAGGCCTGTCCCGTGGAGGCCATGGCGCTGGTCTCAGCCGGCGACCCGCACAAGCCCAAGCGCAAAAAAGCCCGCCTCGACGAATCCCTCTGCCTAGGGTGCGGCGTCTGCGTCCGCGCCTGCCCCAGCGCATCCATCAAGCTCCACGCGCGCCCCCAGCGCGTGCTGACCCCCGTCACCACCGCTCACCGCGCTGTGCTGATGGCCATTGAGCGGGGCAAGCTGCAGAACCTGATCTTCGACAATCAAGCCCACTGGAATCATCGCGCCATGGCCGCCATTCTGGGCGTGATTCTGAAGCTCCCGCCGGTCAAGCAAATCATGGCCAGCAAGCAAATGAAATCCCGCTACCTGGAAAATCTGATGCGCCCCAGAGACTTCGTCCATCTGGCGCATTGAGGAGAGAGCAAGAGGGCAGGGATTTCGTGGCGAGTTGCGAAAAAAAGTGAAGGCTTGGGGATTCATGGGATCATCCTGCGCGTTCCCATGGGAGTCCGGATCGATTCCTGGATGCGCCCACCCCACGCTGAAGCGCTTTTAATTACCGACAACTCCAGCAGGTCGAGGCCGGTGTTGACGGCGCAGGTCCGGCCTCAAGCAAGGTACTTTGTCGAGTGGCCTGACGGGTAACAGCCCTTACCATTCATCACACCTACCTCGCCCGCGGGTGCGTGCGGTCATAGACGACGGTCAACTGCGCGGTGGTCAGTTGCGTGTAGCGCTGGGTGGTGGAGAGACGCTCGTGGCCTAGTAACTCCTGAATGGCGCGCAGGTCGGCGCCCTCCTCTAATAAATGTGTCCCGAAGGCGTGGCGCAGCGTGTGCGGATGCACGTCGGCGGAGAGGCCTCGCAAAACAGCAATGCGCTTGACGATGCGTCCGACGCTCCGCGTGGTCAGACGGGCCTGGCTAAGTTTGCCGAGGCCGCGCAGTTGCAGGTTGAGGAAGAGCGCGGGCGTCTCGATTCCCTTCCCCGTAGAGGCTGCGGGAAAACTTGGGTTTTCGGACAAAAATGGCGAAAATTGTCCCTCCGCGGCTGAAGCCGGCGCTGAATCTATTTGCCTTGCACGGGGGTTAGAACCCCCGTCTCCCTCCGTTTTGGTTTTTTCCGCAGCCTGTAAAGCAGAAGAGCCTTTGTCCGCCGCGGCCAACAGCGCCGCGCGTTCGGCCATGTAGGCGCGCAGGGCCTGGGCCGCCGCGTCGCCCAGCGGGACGTAACGCTGTTTTTGCCCCTTGCCGCGAATCAGGATCGCTTCGTTGGCCCAGTGAATGTCTTCAAGGTTGAGGCCGACCAGCTCGGCGTTGCGGATGCCGCAGCCATATAACAATTCGAGTATCGCCGTGTCGCGCGCCGGCCAACTGGCGGCGTCTTCGCCCACCGACTCGACGACGCGATTCATCTGCTCGATGGACGGCACGCGGGGCAAATGCTTGGGCAGCTTGGGCGTGGCCACCAGCGAGGCGGCGTTCTGCTCCAGAAGCCCCGCACGGGCCAGCCACTTGAACCAACTGCGAATGGCCGCCAGCGCCCGCGCGGCGGAGGCCTTGGCGAGGCCTCGATCATAGAGCGTGCCCAGGTAGGCGCGGATGTGGGTGTGCTCGATGAGGTCCACGCTTTGTTCTTGTCCGTAGTGCTCGGAAATGTAGGCGGTGAATCCGTGCAGCTCACGCTGATAGGCGCGCAGCGTGTGCGGCGAAGAGCCGCGCTCGTTGGCCAGCACGCGCAGAAAATCGGCCACCAGTGAATCCAGCGTGGCGGCGAGGATGGGTACGGCGGCGGCGCTCATGCCGGCTCCTCGCTCATAGCAGCGATGGTCTTGGCGCTGGAAACCAGGTGCAACCCTCCACGCACACTCTTGGCCGCAATCGGAGGCTCCATAATCTCGACCCGCTGGCGGGTGGCGCGGGGATGGTGCAGGCGATGCACCTCTTTGAGCCGGCCCAGCGCCAAGTGGGTGTAGACCTGGGTGGTGGAGATGTCGGCGTGGCCGAGCAGCAACTGCACGCTGCGCAGGTCGGCGCCGTGCTCGACCATGTGCGTGGCACAACTGTGGCGCAGCCGGTGCGGGCTGGCTTGAGCGTTGGCTATTTTGACGATGTGCCAGACCCACTGGCGGGTCAGCGGCATTCCCCGCAGCGAGAGAAAGAGGCACGTGGAGTCCTGACGCGCCGGATTTAGCCGCGCGGGGGACGCCTTGCGTGCTGGGCTGATACGCGCCGAACTGATGCGGGCCAGGTGGGGCCGTCCCTCGCGCAGATAAATCTCCAGCGTCTCGACGGCGGCGCGGCCGAGAGGGACGATGCGCTCCTTGTCGCCCTTGCCGCGCACCTGCACACGGCCCAGGTCGAGCGCCAGGTCGCCGGTGGAGAGCGCTGTGACCTCGGAGACGCGCAGGCCGCCCGCGTAGAGCAGCTCCAGAATCGCCCGGTCGCGCAGATCTGTGGCCCGCGCCTGGGGATGCTCGGCGTTCATCTGCGCCCGATCGAGCATCTCCGCCACCTCCGGCTCGGCGAGGGACTTGGGCAGTACCTTCCACGCCTTGGGCGACTCAATCTTCACAGTCGGGTCGTGATGGATGCGCCGGTCGAGCAAGAGCCACTTGTAAAAGCCGCGCAGGCAGCTCAGCTTGCGCGCCGCCGAGCGCTGATCGATGCCGTGGGCGCGCAGATGCTCGAGAAAGGCCGCCACATCCTGCTGCATCGCGGTCAACAGTACGCCGCTGCGCCCCTCGATGAACTCGGCAAAGGTCTTCAGATCGCCGTCGTAGGCCTCGCAGGTGAGCGGACGCAGGCCTTTTTCCACGCGCAGATAGGCTTGGTAATCCTTCAGAAGCGATAGATTGCGCGCAGTTTCCACACTACGATTATCCGCGCCTTCGGCTGCCTCCGACGCCGCCGCGCGCGCCGCCGAACCTCGTTCATCATGGACTCAACTTCGGCAACAGCGCATGGCACGCTCGCGGCCCAACGGAGTATAACGACAAAATGGGAGCCTTGGCCGCAGACGAGATCAACGCATGGCTGCGCGAGGGCGGCCTGGTGGTCACGGCCAGCGACCGCGCCGCGCGCGCCCTTGCCGCCGGCTTCCATCACGCCCGCCGAGCCGAAGGGCTGACGGCCTGGCCCGCGCCCAACATTCTCGATTGGAAGAGCTTTGCCCGCGACACCTGGGAGCAACGGACCGCTGACGCTCGCCTCGTTCTGAATCCCGCCCAGGAGCAGGCGCTGTGGGTGGAGATTGCCGGGGCGGACCGCTCGCTGGCCACGCTCCTCGAAGGCCCGCGCCACCGGTTGGCGGCATTGGCGATGGAGGCGCACGAACTGCTTTGCTCCTACGCGCCGCAGTTTCTGCGGACGAACGCGCGGGGTGGATGGGAGCAGGACGCGGCGGTCTTCAGCGGCTGGCTGGCGGCCTTCGACGAAGCCTGCCGGGCGGGGAGTTTGATCAGCCCCAGCCGCCTGCCGCACGAGCTGATTCCGCTGCTATTCGCGGAGACGGCGAAGCGTCCGCCGCTGCTTCTGGCAGGTTTTGACCGCATTCTGCTCGTGCAGCGCAGCCTCTTCGACGCCTGGGGGTCGTGGCGCGAGGCTGCCCAAAGCGAGCTGGCCACCGTGGTCCACTTCCATGCTGCCACCGACGCTCAAGCCGAACTTACCGCCTGCGCGATCTGGTGCGGCCACCAGCTCACCGCCAACCCCAACGCTCGCCTGTTGGTCGTTACCCAGGCTGCCAGCGCGCGCCGTGGCGAGATCGAACGCGTCTTCCAACGGCACACTGGCCCGGCCTTCGAGTTTTCGCTGGGAATCCCGCTCAGCCAGGTTGCGCTGGCGCGGGCGGCGCACCTCCTGCTGCGCTGGCTCGACGGTTCTCTTGCCGAGCAGGAACTCGATTGGCTGCTTTCAACCGGCCACGCCGCCGCCAGCGCCCAGGAGTCCGCGGCGTTGCAAGCAACCATGCGCGCCCTGCGCCGCTTTAGCCTGGAACGGACGCATTGGACTCTGGCGGCCTTCCTCGGCGAGCGGTGCGCCGCTGAACTGCTTCCAGCTTCGTGGGCCGAACGCATCAGCGCGGCGCAACGCCTTCTGGCCGGCTTCGCGCGCCGCGCGCAAAGTCCGCTCGACTGGGCAGAGCTGATTCCGCACCTGCTTGACGAGCTTCACTTTGCCGGGGCGCGACCGCTCACGAGCGCCGAGTTCCAGGCCCTTCGCCGCTGGCATCAAGCCGTGGAAAGCTACGGCTCGCTGGGCTTTGATGGCCGACGGATCAGTTGGAAGGATTTCCTCTCGCAACTCGACCGCGCGCTGGACGAGACGCTCTTCGCTCCCGAGTCGCGCGACGAGCCCATCCAGATCGCCGGTCCCGCCGAGTCGGCCGGCCTCACCGCTGACGCCGTCTGGTTCCTGGGAGTCGATGAGGACGCATGGCCCGCGAACGGCGCGACGCATCCGCTGCTGCCCGTCGAAGTTCAGCGCGAGGCCGGAATGCCCCACGCCACTCCGCAGCTCGACTGGGATCTGGCCGCGGCCATCACCCGACGCATTCTGACCGCCGCGCCGGAGGTCCACTTCAGCTTTGCCCGGCAAAACGATGCTGCCGAAGCCCGCCCGTCGCGCCTGATTGCGCAACTCGCCGGCCCGCCGCAGCCCTTGCCGCCTGAGCTGGCCGCGCCAGCCGCGCCGCCCCCGCTGACCGTTTCCTTTCAGGACTTCAGCCGCATTCCCTTTCCTCCGGGCAAGGTCAAGGGCGGCGCCAATGTTCTCACCGCGCAGTCGCAGTGCCCCTTCAAGGCCTTCGCCACGGCGCGCCTGGCCGCGCAGGATTGGAAGCCAGCCGAGGCCGGCCTGACCGCCTCGCAGCGCGGCAGCCTGCTCCACGCTGTCCTCCGCTCGGTCTGGGCCGGACAGCCGGAAGGCATTCGGAGTTACGCCGAACTGATGAGCCTGAACGACCGGCAGGCGTTCGTAGCCGCCCACGTTCAGCGCGTTATGGCGCGGGAGCTGCGTCCGCACCTGCGCGATCTGATGCCCCGCCGCTACCTGGAACTGGAAGCGCTGAGGCTGACCCGCCTGGTCACCGAGTGGCTGGAGTACGAGGCTACCCGCATCGAATTTGAGGTCGCCGCCACCGAGGTCAAGCGCACAGTGCACATCGCCGGACTGACCTTCGACCTGCGCCTGGACCGACTTGACCTGCTCAGCGACGGTTCCCAACTGGTCATCGATTACAAATCCGGCAACGTCTCGCCCAGCGCGTGGGAGCTGCCCCGGCCCGACGACGTGCAATTGCCGCTCTATGCGGGATTCGCCCTCGAAGCCGATGAGGTGCTCGGCGGGCTGGTCTTCGCCAAGGTGCGGGCAGGAGAGATGAAGTTTGCCGGGCGCGTGGGCGACGCCGCGGCTACGCTCTTCGCTGGATTGAAGGGCGGCAGCCCGCTGGTGAAGAACCCCTTCACCGCCGAGCAGCTTCTCGACTGGCGGGATTGCATCCAGCAGCTAGCCAGAGACTTCCTCGCCGGACGGGCTGAAGTTGACCCGCGCGAAACTCCCAAGACCTGCGAACGCTGCGGCTTGCAAACCCTTTGCCGCATTCAGGAGAACGCGGCTCTGCTCACGGCTGAAGATGAGTCAGAAGACGAGGAGGGCAGCGATGAGTAAACCTCCCGATCAGACTCAACGCGATCTAGCCCTCGATCCCGGCCGGTCGATCCTGGTGCAGGCTCCAGCCGGCTCAGGCAAGACGACCTTGCTCACGGAGCGCTTTTTACGCCTGCTGGCCGAAGTGGAGGAGCCAGGGCAGGTGGTGGCGATCACCTTCACCAACGCCGCCGCCGCCGAGATGCGCAACCGGATTCTGGATGAGCTGAGAAAAGAGGAGCCCAATTCCCTCGCCCGCCGCGCGCTGGAGCGCTCCCGTCAGCTTGGATGGGATCTACTCGACCTGCCAGCTCAACTGCGCATTTCGACGATTGATTCCTTCTGCCGCGAGCTGGCCTTGCAGCAGCCGCTGCTCTCCGGACTGGGCGGCGGCCTGGAGATTGCCGAGCTGCCCGACGAACTCTATCGCCGCGCCGCCCGCGAAACTCTCAGGAAGATCGATCAGACCGGCTCGGCCCTCGGCGCGGCCATTGAAGAGCTGCTGCTGTGGCGCGACAACGGCTGGCAGGAGATGGAAGCGCTGCTGATCGCGATGCTCAAGAGCCGCGACCGCTGGATGCACGGCTTTGTCCTCGAGCGCGAACCGGATTGGGACGCGCTCCGCGAGCGGCTGGAGCGGCCGTTCGCGATTGCCGTGCGCGACGCGCTCATCCAGCTGAGTGGGCTTCTCGATCACGTTGCCGGAGCGCGCGAAGAATCGCTGGAGCTGGCGCGCTTTGCCTGCGAGCAAAGCGGCGGCCAGCTTCATCAGGAACTCGCCGAATTGGTCGAGTTTCCCTCCGCTCCGTTCGCCGGCAGCAGCGATTTTGAGGAGGCTCAGCAGACCCACGTGAGTCTTGCCGCGCTGCTGCTTACCAGCGATGGCGCCTTTCGCAAGCAGGTTGATAAACGCCACGGTTTCCCCGCTGATCGCAAACGCGAAAAAGCCCGCATCCTCGATCTGATTGCCGCGCTCGCCGCCGTCCCCGGTCTCGGAGCCGCACTTGCCGCTGTTCGCGCCCTGCCTCCGGCCCGCTACACCGAAGAAGAATGGCGGATCGTGCGCTCCTGCTTCACNNGAAGACGGCCTGCCCACCGACGCCGCACTCGCCGTCTCCGACAACATTCGCCACCTGCTGGTCGATGAGTTCCAGGACACCAGCCGCCGCCAGCACCAGTTGCTCTCCAGCCTCATCGCCGCATGGCCTCAGCGCGAGGGGCGCACCTGCTTCGTTGTCGGCGACCCCATGCAGTCTATCTACTTCTTCCGCGACGCCGACGCCGAACTCTTTCCGCGCGTCAAAGCGGTTGGCCTGGACGTCGCGCACGACGAGCCGCTGCTCTTCGACTCCGTTTTCCTCACGGCCAACTTCCGCACCGCGCCTGATCTGGTAAAGAAAAATAATGAGATTTTTGTTGAGGTTTTTGCCGTAAATGACGGCAGTGGAGTCACTTTCTCCTCCTCCGAAGCGGCGCGTGAAGAAATAGCCAATGCTGGCGCACCCTTCTCGCTGCACCTCGACTTCGTGCCCCAGGCCGGACGCGGACAAACCGCCGATGCCGAAGACGACAAGGAAGCGGCCCGCGCAGCGCAGATCGATAAAATTGTTGCTCTGATTCGCGACCAAATGAGCCGCATGGAAAAAGCGAAGGCTTACGGCGAAAAATTTCGCATCGCCGTTCTGGGCCGCGCGCGCAGCCACCTTGCCCCCATCGCCGCGGCTCTGCGCGAGGCCGGGATTCCCTTCCGCGCCGTCGAACTGGAGAAGCTCGCCACCCGCCCAGAGGTGCTCGATGCGCTTGCCCTGGCACGCGCACTGCTCAATCCGGAGGACCGTGTCGCCTGGCTGGGAATCTTGCGCGCTCCCTGGTGCGGCCTCTCGCTCTACGACCTGCACACGCTGGCCGGAGAGCCGGAGTCGCTCACCCGACCCGTTCCGGAGTTGCTGGCCGAGCGCCTCACGCTGCTCAGCGACACAGGCCGACCCGCCGCCGCTCGCGTGCTCGAAGCGCTGGCCGCTGCCTCCGATTTGCGCGCCGCCCAGCCCACCGCATCGCTCGGAAGCTGGCTCGAAGCGGTCTGGCTGCTGGTGGGCGGCGCGGCTTGCGTGGATGAGACCGCTCGCGCCAACCTCAACCTGCTTTGGAGCTGCCTGGACCGGCTGCCCGGCGGCGAAGAGGACCTGCTTGGCCCTGGTCTGGGCGCGGCTCTCGACAAACTCACCGCGCTGCCCGACCCTGCCAGCAGCAGCGATTGCGGCGTACAGTTGATGACCATTCACAAATCCAAGGGCCTGGAGTTCGACGTGGTCATCGTCCCGGAGTTGCAGGCCGCAGTGGGGCGCGGAAGCCGTACAATGCTCTCCTGGCTGGAGCGCGGACTCGCCCAGCCCGGCGATTCGGGCGAGATCACCGAGTTCCTGATCGCGCCCTTCCAGCGCAAGGGCGAGGAGAGAGGAAGCGCAAAGACCTGGGTAGATCGCGTCTATCGCGAGCGCGAGTCGCAGGAGGCGCGGCGCATCCTCTACGTCGCCGCCACCCGCGCCCGCGAGGAACTTCACCTCTTTGCCCGTCCCGCCTGCAAGGAGGAGGACGGGAGCTACACGCTGGTGGAACCCGCCGGCAGCCTGCTGGCCACGGCCTGGCCGGCGCTGGAAGAGGAGGTTCGCGCGCGCTTTGCGGAATGGAAGGCCGAAAGAGCCACCGCAGAGACCGGTGAGGAAGAAGAGATCGCGTCCATCGCCGCCTCCGCCGAGAGCAACCTGCTGGTGATGCCGCCCCCTATCCGGCCCACGGTGCTGCGCCGCTTGCCGATGGAGTACCGGCCTGCGCGGGTTGAGGTTCATGGTTTCCCACCCTTTCCGCAAAAGACGCCGGAAAGGATGGGGCACCCATCGAATGTGCTCTCCCAGGTTCCAGATTCCCAGGTCTCAGAATCGAGACCTGGGCCACCCACCGTTTATGGAAGCGGTCCCGCCCGCCTCTACACGCGCCACGAGGGGGGCCTCCTCTCCCGCGCTCTGGGCACTGCCGTACACACGCTGCTGGAAGAGCTTGCCCGTCTGCGCCTGACCCAGGAATGGGAGGCCGCCCGTGCGGCGCTCGTTCGCTTTGAACCGCGCATCGCCGCCCAGGTGCGAGCCGTCGGCGTAGACCAGCCCCAGGCCGCGCGCGTCGCCGCCCAGGCGCTTAAGCTTGCGCTCAACGCCTCCCGTGATCCCATCGGCTCGTGGATCCTCTCGCCCCACAGGAGCGCCGCCAGCGAGGCCGGCTGGGCCGGAGTCGTCGCCGGGGGCCTGCGCGCGGTCCGCGTGGATCGCGTCTTCCAGGCCGGTCCCACGCCCGGAAGCGAGGGAGACGATTGCTGGTGGATCATCGACTACAAAACCGCCCACGCCGACAACCTTGACCCGGCCAAGGCTCTGCCAAGGCTCCGCTCACTCTTCGCGCCCCAGGTCGAAGCCTATGGCGAAGTGCTGGGCAACCTGCTCGGAGGGGACGCCCGTATTTTCGCCGGCCTCTACTATCCGCGCATGATGCTGCTGGATTGGTGGGAGCTCTAGCCGGTGGCGATTTCGATGGCCCGCGCCTTTCAAAACACTAAAAAACTGTCCCCCCAAGATCCTTTGACTGCACAAGTTTTTCTTTTCAAAAGATTATTTGTATGCAAATGGCACATTGGGCTGTACAATTTTCACGAGGAGACCCATGGCCGGAGATATGCAACTTACGTGCAGCGATTGCGGGCAGGACTTCACCTTCACCGCTGCTGATCAGACGTTCTTTCAGGAACGTGGTTATTCGACCCCAAAGCGTTGCAAGAATTGCCGTCAGGCAAAGAAGAACGATCAGGGGGGGTCCGGCTACCGTTCGGCTCCGGCACAGGGTACACCTGTGATTTGTTCGGGTTGCGGCCAGCCTACAACAGTGCCATTTGAACCGCGTGGCGACCGCCCGGTCTTCTGCCGGGATTGTTACCAGGCACGCAAAGGTAGCGGTGGTGGCGGCGGCGGCAGTTCTCGCGGACGCGGCCGGTAATTGTTTTGAGCGGCTTCGGTGTGCGCAAGGCGCATCGGAGCCGCTACCAACCAGGCAACTTCAAGCAAAGCTCCACGGCGGCGGCTCATTCGGCTACAGTTGATGGTGGAAGGCTTTGGAAGCTGGTTTTTTGTCCATTTTCAGCTTCGTAAACATTACTCCAAGCTCCTAGTCCCGTAGTCCCTCGTCTTACACCGGCGGCAGTGCGTCCACCACCGGCACACCGGCGGGCGGCGTGAAGTGAAANNGTAATGGTTCCGTCAGCGGTCACGGTGAGCGTGAGCCGCGCCACTCTTTGTTCCTGGCCTTTGGGCTGGCCGCTGAGCGCGAAGCAGCCGTTCGGGGCGGGCACAAGAGTCAGGCCGGTCAATTCCTTTTCCAGTTCGGTGTGGCCCAGCAGGAAACGCAGCGGCGAACGCAGGTCGTCCAGTTGGCGGGCGGGGATGCGCTGCACTTGAGAGTCGCCGCGGGAGTAGAACCAAGCGTACTTGCCATCGAGCAAGAAGAGCTTGCCCACAGGCTCGCTGTACTCCCACTTCATGCGCCCCGGCTTCAAAAGCAGCAATGTGCCGCTCTCGGTGCGCCGCATCCCCAGGCCCTCATAGCTCTCCGTGAAGGCCGCCCTGAGCGAGTGAAGCTGGTTGTAATGGCGATCGACGCGCTGGGCCAGGTCCTTCGCGGAGTCCTTCGCGGAGTCCTTCGCGGACGGCGAACGTTGCTGAGCGCAAAGTCCAACGGACAGCAATACGGCGGCCAGAATAGCGCCGCGCCTGAAGAGCTTGCCCCCGCTCATTGAACCGGCTGGGTGCAGTTGGTGCCGCCCGCGGGGTCGGACTTGAGGCCGTTATCATCGCTACAGAAGCCGCTGTCGCCGGTCTTGCCAATGGTCTGCGGCACGGCGGTGATGGTGTAGCTGGTGATGCGGTCCGTGCCGCTGGCCGTCACCTTGGTGCAGTTGGTGATGGCGAAGATGTAGCCGTCCTTGAAGCCTGAGGTAATATCAGACTTCAAAAACTGCGCGGCGGTTGGCGAAGGAACCCCCGCGCTCGAATCGCCTCCCAGAGCCGACAACGAACAGGCGAAGCCGTTGGTCGGGTAGTTGGATGCGTACATCGTCTCCGCCTCCTGGATGGCTCGAATGGAGGCCATCGCCGAGAGCCGGTTGCCTTGTCTCCGCAAGGCGCTGAAGGTGGGAATGGCCAGCAGCATCAGGATGGTGATGATGGCCATGACGATGAGCAACTCCATCAAGGTAAAGCCGTTGGGCAGCACGGCGCGGCGAGTGCGAGACTTCGTTTTCGTGCGATTCATGAGATTCCCATTCCTCTGCGAGCAGCCAAAAAACTCCGGCCTATCCGAGAAAATCCTACAACGTATGGACGCGAAAGGGAAATGGGACGCTCGAAAGGCAGGGATCAGGGGTCAGGGATCAGGGGTCAGTGCCGGCATATGAGCCTAGCGCTACAAAAAACCAGAAAGCCGGAGAGTTGACGGTACCGTTGACAAGCCGGCTGAATCTCCTCTCGACTAACAGGCCCGAGCGCCCTCATTCCGGCTGATCCCTGACCCCTGACCCCTGTTCCCTATTCTCAGAATCCGTACGAAATGCCGAAGGCCACGCGGGAGCGGGCATTCACGTACAGGCCTGGAGGAGTTGTGGGGAGTGTCAGGATCTTGTTTGCCGCTTGCAGGACTCCGGCATCGATGTTCAGCTTATGCTTGGGCGAAGGAACGAAGCGCACCGCGTAGATCTCGGAGGTGGGAATGTCGAAGTTTACGCCCAAAGGATTCTTGATCCGCTGCGGCTGCTGCGAGACCTCAGAGCCCAGGATGATGGTGCTCTTGCCGGGTCCGGTGAAGATAAAGGCCAGCGCGCCAAAGCCGCGCGCCGTAAAGTCGGGAGCGTTGCCGCCCAGGCCCCACAGCGAGGCATTGGTACCGCGCACACCGGCTGAGAGCAGCCACGGAACCTTCTTGGTGAACTGGGTGACGACCTTGGTTGCCACCACGTAGACGTCGGCGTTGTGCGAGCTGTAACCGTTGGTGCCTGCGCCCCCGTTGGCCGGCCCGTTGAAGACATCGTGGTCGTTGAAGCGGAAGATTGCGCCCACGGCGATGGCCGGAACCCACTTGGTCTTTCCGGCATTCTCCGCAACGATGGTCGCTTTGCCGTGGACAATGTCCAGGTCGGAGGCAAAGAGCGAACTGCCGGGTACTCCGGCGGCGGTAACTATGCCCGCGGTGCCGGGAAAATAGGGGGTTGCACCACCGGCGTGAATCTCGCTGGTATAGCCGAACTCGAGGCGCTTGGCAAAGCCGACGGTGGTGGAGATGGTGCTGAAGTCGCCGATCACCGGACCGCCGGCCAGGAAGTGATAGGAGGCGGAGGGTTTCCCAAGGCCGTTGGCCGGAGAGGCGGAGGTGTAGGCAATGGGCGTGACGAAGACGCCTGTTGGACCCTCGTAGCCCAGGCTCTGCGCCTGCGCTGTGGCGGCGGCAAAGGGAAGAGCAGCGAGCAGAGTGAGTGTTGCGAAGAGGCCCGTGGACACTGGCAATTGGAATGAAGATGCAAAAACGCGCATGGTAGTTTTCTCCTTGATGAAAGCGTGTTGGAAAGGAAGATTCATGCGACGGAAGAATTCATTGCGACAGCAATGCGCGGAGAGCGCCATATGCTCCGCACGCGCGTAGACACAGGCAGCTATCCCAAAAGAATTGCCGATGCGGAATGGATTTTCAGTCGCGGAGAGGCGCTGTTGCTAGCTACAACTGCAACAACAAGCGAAATGCCGGGCGGCATGATGCGACTGATTCATAGAAACGAGTATACACAAGTTAGTCGAAAAGTCAAAAACAGTTGTCAGTTCTCAGTTATCAGATTAGCCCTGGGGTTGCGAGCTAATTACACAATCAAAAGATCCTCTGATTTCCGCAAATGCCGTTGTATATTCGTCTGACCACTGACAACTGAGAACTGAAAACTGAGAACTGTGCTCAACACACCAGCCGCTCCCGCTTCAGCTTCACGCCATCTAGGCGACCGAGCAGGGTAACGGCGATACGGGCTGGGTCGAAGAGGCGCTGGGCCATCGTTTGCACCTGCGCCGCACTCACTTCGTTGATGCGGGCGATGATCTCGTCCACCGTGATGAATTCGTGGAAGTACATCTCCTGGCGCGCCAGGTTGGCCATGCGCGCATTCGAGCTTTCCAGGCCCATCAGGATGTTGCCCTTAACCTGGTCTTTGGCGCGGGTCAGCTCTTCGATGCTGAGCAGTTCCTGCTTGAGCTTGCGGAACTCGTCAAGAATCAGGTCCACCACCTCAAGTGCCTTGCCCGCCGATGTGCCCGCATAGACGCAGAGGGTTCCGGTGTCGCGGTAGGGGCTGAGGTCGGAGTAGATCGAGTAGGCCATGCCGCGCTCCTCGCGGATGGTCTGGAAGAGGCGCGAACTCATGCCGCCGCCCAGCACGGTATTCAAAATAAGCGTGGCGTAGCGGCTCTCGTCGGTGATGGGCGGGGCGGGGAGGCCGAGACAGATCTGCACCTGCTCCAAAGATTTTTTGTTGCGCTGCACGATGCGCGCTTCCGCCTTGGGCGCGGGCAGTTCATGCAGCGTGGCGCCGCCGGCCAGCGTGGAAAACTTGACTGCAATGGTCTCGGCAAAGTCGTCGTGGTCCAGATTGCCGGCCGCGGCGAAGATCATATTGCCTCCGTGAAAGCGGTCGCTGTGATAGTCGACCAGGCTCCGTTTGTTCAGTCCCGCCACCGTCGCCGTGGTGCCCAGAATCGGCCAGCCCAGCGGATGATCCTTCCAGAAGGCCTGCGTGAACAACTCGTGGACCAGCACGTCCGGATTGTCTTCGTCGATCTTGATCTCTTCCAGAATCACGCCGCGCTCGCGCTCGATGTCGGGCAGGTCGAAGACCGGATTGAGCACCAGGTCGGCCAGCACGTCCAGCGCAATGGGCACGTGCTCGGCCAGCGACTTGACGTTGAAGCAGATCGTCTCCTTGCCGGTGAATGCGTCCAGGTTGCCGCCGATGGAATCCATCTCGCGGGCAATGTGCTGCGCGGTGCGCGAGCGGGTGCCCTTGAAGAGCATGTGCTCAACAAAGTGAGAGATGCCGTTGGTCTC
>PMTP01000044.1 GCA_003167305.1 Acidobacteriaceae bacterium | reverse complement strand
ACCAGTTGCGGGCCGCGCACCACCGGAAAATCTTCTTGCAGCGAGTGGACGCAGCGGACCAGCGCATCAGCCAGCGTGTCGGAGGCAGAGAGGGTGGCGAAATCTGTGAGCATCACCTCGCGCATATGCACCGTGTCCACAACGGACTGGAAGAAGACGCCCTGGTCCTCGATCTGCGCGCCGATCATGATGAAGAAGCCGGCGATGACCAGCCAGTAATCACGCAGGTACATGCCGCCCGCCATGGCCGCCAGCGCCAGCGCCTGGCCCAGCCCGGCGGAGATGCGGCCGGCGAGAGCGAAACCGTGCTTGCGGGCAAAGCTGCCGCGCAGCAGCCGTCCGCCGTCCAAAGGGTAGGCCGGCAGCAGGTGCAACAGGCCCAGCCCGGCCTGCATCCACACCATGGAGCGAAGCAGATAGGCGGCGGTAATCCATGGGTAGCTCACCAGCCTGATCTCACCGCTGGCCCCCAGAAACGCCGCGGCCAGCACGAGTGCCGTGGAAATGTTCGCTAAAGGACCGGCCAGCGCCATGGCAAACTGTCCGCCGCCCTGGGCGGAGCCTTCCTGGCTCTCCGGGTCGGCGTAGGCATAGAGTCCGCCGATCGGCAAAAGCAGAATCGCGCGCAGCCGCAATCCCAGCCACGCCGCCACCAGCAGCCGCGCCGTCTCCCGCACCGCCACCGCCGCCACCAGCACCAGGAAAAGTCCCAGGCCGCGCAACACGCCGTCCGCGCCGCTCAGTCCCAGGCAAACGACCATCAGCAGCGGAAAAAAGAGATGGACACGCACCTCCACGCCCATCCAACGGCCCAGCGGAATTGACCAGCCACGCATACAAACTGATTGTAGAAGGTCGGACCCCTTGCTTTGTCGCACGATTTGCATCCGGTATGCTGGAGTGCGATGCGCATTATTGCCGGATCGCTCCGTTCTCGCACGCTGGAAGCTCCGCCGGGCCTCGCCACCCGGCCCACCAGCGACCGTCTGCGCGAGACCCTCTTCAACGTGCTCGCCGCCCGCATCCAGGGCGCGGCCTTTCTTGATTTGTACGCCGGCTCGGGCGCGGTGGGCATTGAGGCGCTCAGCCGCGGCGCGGCGCGGGTGGAGTTTGTCGAGCAGGCTCCCCGAGCACTCAAGACGCTGCGCGGCAACCTGGAACGGCTGGGGCTGAGCGCGGGCTTTCAGGTTCACGCTGTCGCCGTGGGGGCTTTTCTTCGCCGCGCCTCGCAAGTTCCAAAACGAGAACGCTACGAAGTGGTCTTCCTCGATCCGCCCTGGGATGCGGCTGCGCAGTACGCGGTCACGCTGGGCCTGCTGGGCGGTTCCGCGAGTGGGCTGCTGGCTGACGGCGCTCTGGTGATCGCCGAGCATCGTCGCAAAGAGCGCCTCGAAGACAGCTACGGTTCGCTCGAACGCACCCGCCTGCTGGAACAGGGCGACGCGGCCTTGAGCTTTTATGCCGCCGCCGCAGGGCAAAATACGAGACTTCAAGGAACAAATTCGCCGCTTGCTCGTAAGGTTGCTTGAATCCCATTGACACACAGGGGAGAGTAGGAGAAAAATGACGTTGCGAACCAATTTGAAACAACTTGTGCGGTCTGCGGAGGGAAAGTGAAAAACACAGGGAAGATGCTTGTATTGGGGACGTTGGGTTTTCTGAGCGCGGGATGGGTGCTGGGGGGCTGCAAATCGGCGCCGGAGTTGACGCAAGCCAACGCACAGGCTTTGATTCAGGCCAAATATGACCAGACTCCAGCGGTGGGCATATACATCGTGGTGGACCAGGAGGGGCTGGCGCGGGGTGTGACGGCAAAATATTGGGAGCGGACCAAGCTCTATCCCAACAAATACTGGGCCGACTTCACGCTCACACCTGAGGGCAAGAAGGCGCTCAAGCTGGCCAAGGGTGGCGATGTGATCCAATGGCACCCGCTGAACGCCGGCGACAAGAACTTTTCGGTGGTGGTGGTGACCGTGGCGGCCAACCACCTGAAGGCGCATGATGTGGGCGATCCGCAGGATGATGTGGGGGAAACCAAGACCGCCTCGTACGTGGAGACCGTAAGCCTGGACGGCGTGCCGAACGATTTGCAGATTATGTCCAACGGCCCCGGCAACCGGCTGAGCAGCAGGCACATAGCCACTTTTGCACTGGATGGGGGCGCCTGGAAGTTGCAGTCCACCAACTAAGTTGGGAAAAATTCTGACGGGTGGGGAGGAAATCGTTGACCCCGCCCCGTTTTCTTGTTATTCTTAAAAGGTTGCGCAAGAACGCAGCTGTCCGTGTGTCCTGACGGAGGGTGCGTGCGGGCACTCCGCGTTAGAGGTTCTTGGCGCGGGATGAGCCCCAGGGTCAGGCGAAGTTGTCTGACCAGAGATCTCCCGGATTTGCTCTTTCTTGCGAAGGGCAGGGACACATAGCATCGGCGTCCGCGCGTTCTCCGCCATGGAGGCTATGCGGGCCGGAACTGGCGAAACGGAGTTGGCTTTCGCTGCCATAGGCGGCAGAAACGCTCAACCACCGTCCCGGTTTTCGTCTGAGATTGGTACGAAGGCAGACGCGAAGCAGCAAACCAGGGCTTCTGTGCGCGTGCGTGACGGTATTAGGTCGCGCTTTTGCACTGGAAGGCTTTTGCGGACTGTGCGCGTCGGTGGATGTTGAAGGTTGTGGCAGGGTTTTTTGACGGGGTAAGGAGTTTCAGTTTGCCTACATTCAATCAGTTGGTTCGCAAGGGGCGCACCGCCCCGCGGTACAAGACGGCATCGCCAGCCTTGCAGGCCTCGCCGCAGCGGCGCGGCGTTTGCACGCGCGTCTACACGCAGACGCCCAAAAAGCCGAATTCGGCGCTGCGTAAGGTAGCCCGCGTGCGCCTGACGAACGGGATTGAGGTTACCACCTACATTCCCGGCATCGGCCATAACCTGCAGGAGCACTCGATTGTGCTGATTCGCGGCGGCCGCGTGAAAGATCTGCCCGGCGTGCGCTATCACGTGGTGCGCGGCACGCTGGATTCGGTGGGCGTGAACGACCGCAAGCAGAGCCGGTCGAAGTATGGAGCCAAGCGCGCCAAAGGCGGCGCGGCGCCGGCGAAGAAGAAGTAGAGCAGTTCTCAGTTGTCAGTTCTCAGTCATCAGTAAGAACGTGGCAACTGAGAACTGAGAACTGACAACTGGTAGACGGTTCCGGGGCGGTTGATTGGAACCCGGACTTGGGCAAGAGAAGCAGCGCGAAAGCGCGAGGATTTTGAGGATTATGCCAAGAAAAGGGCACATTGCGAAGCGGGAAGTGGCGCCGGACCCGGTCTACGGCTCCACGCTGGTCACCAAGTTTGTCAACTCGATGATGTGGGGCGGCAAGAAGTCGACGGCCCAAGGCATCTTCTACCAGGCGATGAAGAACCTCGAAGAGAAGGGCGGCGGCGACGATGCCCTCAAGCTCTTCAAGAAGGCGGTGGAGAATTGCAAGCCGCTGCTCGAGGTCAANNCCCGCCGCGTGGGCGGCGCCAACTACCAGGTGCCGATCGAGGTCAATCCCGACCGGCGCACCTCGCTGGCCATCCGCTGGCTGATCACCTATGGCCGCAACCGCGGCGAAAAGGGCATGACCGACAAGCTGGGCAACGAGCTGCTGGACGCGGCCAACGGGCGCGGCGCGGCGATGAAGAAGAAGGAAGACGTGCACCGAATGGCCGAGGCCAACAAGGCCTTTGCTCACTACCGCTGGTAGGCGCGGTTTCCCACCCTAGCCGCAAAAACAAAGACGCGGCGAGGGTGGGGCACCCAAAGAGTTGAGGTTTCCCGGGTCCGAAAATCCGGACCTGGGCACCCAGAGTTTGAAGTTGCAGAACAGCTTTAGAACCGCGAGCGATGAGCGCTCGCAAGGAAGAAACTGCCGTGGCTCGCACCGTAGCTCTGAATCGTTGCCGGAACATCGGAATCATGGCGCACATCGACGCCGGAAAGACGACTGCGACAGAGCGCATCCTGTATTACACGGGTATCACGCACCGCCTCGGCGAAGTGCATGAAGGCACCGCGACCATGGACTACATGGAGCAGGAGCAGGAACGCGGCATTACGATTACGTCGGCGGCCACCACCTGCACGTGGAAAGACTACCTCATCAACATCATCGATACCCCTGGGCACGTGGACTTTACCGCCGAGGTGGAGCGCAGCCTGCGCGTGCTGGACGGCGCTGTGGCGTTGTTCGATTCCGTTTCCGGCGTGCAGCCGCAGTCCGAGACCGTGTGGCGCCAAGGCGACAAGTACAAGGTGCCGCGCATCTGCTTCGTGAACAAGATGGACAAGAACGGCGCCGACTTCGANNAACTTCAAAGGTGTCATCGACCTGATCGAGATGAATGCTGTTGTCTGGCACGACGAGACGTTGGGTGCCGAGTTCTCCATCGAGCCGATTCCCGCCGCATTGCGGAAGAAGGCCGAGGCCTTCCGCTTGCAGTTGATCGAAGTGATCGCCGAGACCGACGATGTGCTTCTGGAAAAATTCCTCGAAGGTGAGACGCCGACCATCGCCGAGCTGAAGGCCGGCATTCGCCAGGCCACCATCGATCTGAAGGTCTTTCCGGCGATCTGCGGAAGCGCCTTCAAGAACAAAGGCATCCAGACGCTGCTGGACGCGGTGGTAGATTACCTGCCCAGCCCGCTGGACAAGCCCCCCGTCGAGGGCATCAATCCCGACCATCTGAGCCGCATCGAGGTGCGCAAGGCGGACGACAACGAGCCGCTTGCGGCCCTGGCTTTCAAGATTATCAATGATCCCTTCGGCAAGCTGGGCTTTGTCCGCGTCTATTCGGGCTCGCTCAAGACCGGCGACACGGTGCTCAATCCCCGCACCGGGAAAACCGAGCGCATCGGCCGCCTGGTCAAGATGCATGCCAATAAGCGCGAGGACGTTTCCGAGATCCTAGCAGGCGACATCTGCGCCTGCGTGGGCATGAAGGAACTGAAGACCGGCGACACGCTCTGCGCGCCGCATCATCCCATCGCTCTGGGCGCGATTACCTTCCCGGACACGGTGATCTCGGTCGCCATCGAGCCCAAGACCAAGGCCGATCAGGAGAAGATGGGCGTGGCTCTGGCGCGGCTGGCCGACGAGGACCCCACCTTCAAGGTGCGGACCGATGAAGATTCCGGCCAGACGATCATCAGCGGCATGGGCGAGCTGCATCTGGAAATTCTCGTGGACCGCATGAAGCGCGAGCACAAGGTCGAGGCCAATGTGGGCGAGCCCAAGGTCGCCTTCCGCGAGACCCTCCGCAAGAAAGCCGAGGCCGAGGGCAAGTACATCCGCCAGACCGGCGGCTCGGGCAACTACGGTCACTGCAAGCTGCGCGTCGAGCCCAATACGCCGGGCGCGGGCTACGAGTTCATCAACGCCATCAAGAGCGGTTCGATTCCCAAGGAGTTCATCAAGCCCATCGACCAGGGCGTGCAGGGCGCGCTCGAACTGGGCATTCTGGCCGGCTACCCCATTGTGGATGTGAAGGTGACGCTCTACGACGGCAGCTACCACGAAGTCGATTCCAACGAAATGGCCTTCAAATTTGCCGGCTCCATCGCCTTCAAGGAAGCCGCGCGCAAGGCCAGCCCTGTTCTTCTGGAGCCGGTGATGGCCGTTGAGGTCACCGTCCCCGAGGAGCACATGGGCGTGATCATCGGCGACATCAACTCCCGTCGCGGGCGCATCGAGGGCATGGAGCACGCCGCCGGCTCGCAGGTCATCAAGGCGATTGTGCCGCTCAAGGAGATGTTCGGCTACGTGAACGACATTCGCTCGTCCACCCAGGGCCGCGCATCGTATTCAATGCAATTCGCAAGATATGAAGAGGCTCCGCGGATGATTGCCGACGAGATTATCGGCCGTTCGCAGGGCAAGTAACAGGCAGTAACGGAAGCAGGAAAAGATTCAAGGGAACGAAGAGGAGCTAGCCATGGGCAAGGAAAAGTTTGATCGCACGAAGCCGCATGTGAACGTGGGGACGATCGGTCACATCGATCACGGCAAGACGACGTTGACGGCGGCCATCACCAAGGTGTTGCAGAAGCACAATCCGAAGAACAAGTTCCGCTCCTTCGACTCGATCGACAACGCGCCGGAAGAGCGCGAGCGGGGCATCACCATCGCCACGGCGCACGTGGAGTACGAGACCAAGAATCGCCACTATGCGCACGTGGATTGCCCCGGCCACGCCGACTACATCAAGAACAAGATCACGGGCGCGGCGCAGATGGATGGCGGCATTCTGGAGGTGGCGGCTACCGAC
>PMTP01000102.1 GCA_003167305.1 Acidobacteriaceae bacterium | reverse complement strand
GGGTGATGCGCAGATTGAAGGCGCCGGCGTCGACCGAGAGGAAGGGATTGGCCCATGCGCCCGGCGCATGCACATCCACATACATGCTCTTGGTGGGCAGCGGGATCAGGAAGCAGTACCACTTATCTATCAGGTTATTTACTCTACTACGCTCTCAAACCCGTATCTCATCGCTTCATGAATGTATCACTTCGACGGATTGGAGACTCGCCTTCTGCCTTCGAGGGGACGAGGAGATGAGAATCGCTACTACGGTCAGAAGATAGGCGGCTGCGACTGTGAACGGAAGCAGGGTGAAGCGTGTCGAGGGCCACCAGTACCAGAGCACAAAGCAGGCAATGGTCCGGCACACGGCATGGGCAACGTAGATGCCAGTGCGCGCATAGGACCAGCCGATGACCGGCCAATGAAGCGACAGGCCTATCGCCAATACCAGCGGAACAAGAGGCGGATAGCTCCAAAAAGCCGCGATCGCCACAGGCCAGAAAAGCAGCATTGAAACGAAGGTGGGAACCAGCACGTCCAGGGCTGCCGACTTATCGTGCATGAAGTCGATCTTGAAGATGCGGGCGTAGAGCAAGGCCAGCGGAAAGAGCAGTCCGCTCGCGTAAAAGGCGAGAAGNNTACCCGCCTCTGAGCCGGAAGAAGGCTGCTTGACGGTCTGCATATAGTAGCTTTTTTAACTCGACAGAATCAATCATGGGGCTAGTCTAGCAAGAAATATTTTCACAACTCATGACAAATGTCATGAAAACGCAGCGGTTAAAAATGCCAGACTCCTGACGTACACTTCATAGGAGAGCCATGCCTACAGCCAACTCCAGTTCGAAGCCGAACCGGCGCAATTGGGCCTGGAGCTCGCTTATTTACTCCAGTTTTCTCTTTATCCAGCCCTTCATGGCGCCGTCTCTTACGCTCTGGATCGCTACCCTCACGGTATTTGGTCTCTTCTTCGCAATCTTCTTCGGCTACGTTCGCGCCGTCAGTCAGGGTCGCCCGTTGCGCTTTTGGATGGTCATAGCAACCCTTACTCTCGGTCTATTGACTTTTCCATGGAACCCAGGCGGTTCCACGTTCTTTGTCTATGCCGCGGTCTTCCTTCCCTATAGCATCGAATCCATCCGGCGCGTTCTCCAGCTCTTCCTGTTGGAATGCAGCCTGATTCTCGCCGAAGGCTGTATCTTATTCTTCAGCGCCTCCAACAGCTGGTTCCATGTCAGATGGCCCATCCTCATGGTTGCCTTTTTTCTTTTCGTTGTCATCGCAGGCAGCAACTTCATCTTTGTGGAACAAAAACGCGCTGACAACAGACTGCTCGCGGCACAGGAAGAGAATATTGCGCTTGCTTCCGTCGCTGAACGCGAACGCATTGCTCGTGACCTCCATGATGTCCTAGGGCATACTCTCTCCGTCATTCTCATGAAGGCTGAACTCGCAGGACGCCTTGTGCCTCTTGATCCCGCGCGCGCTACAGCCGAGATCGGCGATGTCGAGCAAACTGCGCGCATCGCCCTCAGAGAGATTCGCGAAGCCATCGCGGGCTATCGTGCTCGCGGCCTCGCCGCCGAAATTGAAGCCGCGAGCCGTACGCTGGATGCTGCCGGTGTCGCCATGGTTACTGAAGGCAACCCATTTCACGCCGCCTCGCTCAGCGCGCAAGAGGAAACCGCACTCGCTCTAGCCCTGCGCGAAGCGGTCACCAACATCGTTCGCCACGCCAGCGCCAAAACTTGCCGCCTGCTCTTTATCGCGGAATCAGGCCATCGCTGCATGGTGATCGAAGATGACGGTCCAAACTGCGTCGTTCGTGAAGGAAATGGCCTGCGCGGTATGCGTGAGCGCATTGAGTCGCTGGGTGGACATTTTTCACTCCAAAACGCAATCGAGAATCAATGTGGAACACGGCTTGTTCTCGAACTCCCGCTCCACGAGGACGCTTCTTCATGAGCAACGCCAGCAAGTCGGAAAAACCGATCCGCGTCCTTATTGCCGAGGATCAGACCATGTTACGCGGAGCTCTTGCAGCTCTGCTCAATCTGGAACGCGACATCGCCGTAGTCGCCCAGGCTGCCAATGGCCGTGAGGCACTCAGGCTCGCAAGCGAACTCGCTCCTGACATTGTCATCACCGATATCGAGATGCCGGAGCGCTCCGGCCTGGAACTAGCCTCTGATCTTAAGTCCGGCAATGGCAAAGCTCGCGTCATCATTCTTACCACCTTTGCGCGCCCCGGTTATCTACGCCGCGCGCTTGATGCCGGTGCCTTTGGCTACTTGCTCAAGGAGCGGCCGGTGAGTGAACTGGCGGAGGCCATTCGGCGTGTTCACGCTGGACTGCGCGTCATCGACCCCACCCTCGCAGCCGATGCCTGGAACGCAGGTGAAGATCCGCTTTCCGATCGTGAGCGCCAGATCCTCAATCGCGCCGGTGAGGGCATTTCATCCGCTGAAATCGCCGCTCAACTTCGTCTCTCCGAAGGAACCGTCCGCAACTATCTCTCGGATGCCATCAACAAACTCGGCGCAACCAACCGTGTTGACGCCGCCCGCATCGCTCGTAGCCGAGGTTGGCTCTAAATACGATTCGAACGCTGATTGCAGTCGATAACCAGCGATAAAGTTGCCAAGGAATCAGTAACAGAAAACGCCGTTGGCGCCATTCAACTCCTGTATGGCCGGTAATCCTTATACTCCCGTTTAAGCGAGTGGCCCGTCAGACCAAGAAAAACTCTAGCGCGTGGGCCACTCTTCGACGACGATGCCGAGGTCGTTGAGCTGCTGGATGGCGGCTTCGAGGTTGCGGCGAACCTGGGGGCGGTCCTTGCGGCTGGCCAGGGGCGACTCGGCGACGGCGATGACGCGGCCATAGCGCCATGCGCCGGGAGGCAGGGCGATCAGAGCCTGGACAAGGTCGGCGGGGCGCAACTGCATCTCCTGGCGGCGGGCGGCCTCGGGGCGCAGCATGGTTCCCTGGCCCACGGTGCTGGGGTTGGCGTCAGCGAGGGTGATGCGGAGGTTGAAGGCGCCGGCATCGACGGAGAGAAAGGGATTGGCCCATGCGCCCGGCTCATGCACGTCCACATACATGCTCTTGGTGGGCAGCGGAATCAGGGCCAGGGCGGCGCGCTGGCTGTCACGTTCGGTGGCGGCGGCCTGAGCGGCGGCTTGCGCCTTTTGCTCGGCAGTGAGGGCAGTCTGGGCGACGCCGACGACGGCCTGCTCTTCCTTGTGGCAGGCGGCGAGAGCCACGCCCAACAGCAGGCCCATTGCCGCAAATCCTTTGAGTCTTGAGCGCTGAATCACCTGTAAAGAATAGCAGGAATGGCAATGCGGCGGAGAGGCGGAGTTTCCCTGGTTGCCAGTCACTGCAAAGAAGTTTCCGTTTGCAGTAGAATGCATTTCAGAAAACGGAGAACTGCAATGAGCAAGAAGGTTGTGGCGATCGTCGGCAGCTATCGCAAGGGCGGAGTCGTGGATCGCACGGTGGAAGCCATACTGGAAGGGGCGCGGGAGAAGGGCGCCGAGACGCATACCATCTACCTGACCGAGCAGCACATTAATTTCTGCACCAACTGCCGGCAGTGCACGCAAACGCCGGGCGTGGAGCGGGGCAAGTGCGCGCAGCAGGACTGCCTGGAATCGATTTTGACGGAGATTGAGGCGGCGGACTCGCTGGTGCTTGGCTCGCCGGTCAATTACTACAATGTGACGGCCATCTTCCGCAGGTTTCTGGAGAGATTGCTGGGCTATTTCTACTGGCCTTGGGGACAGAATCTGCTCACGCAGCGCAGCAAGCTGCAGCCGCGCAAGGCTGTGCTGGTCTCTTCGGCCGGGATGCCGGGCTTACTGATTCCCATTGCCACCGGAGCGTCGCGGGCTTTGCGCTTGACGGCAAAGATGCTGGGCGCCCGGCCGGTGGGCAGCCTGTGGATCGGCCTGGCTGCCGGCGAACCGCACTCTCCGCTGTCCGCGCGCACCCTGGGCAGGGCGCGGCGCATGGGAATGAAGCTGGCGTAACCCAAACCACTCCGGTTTTCTGAGATTCGTGCATTCCCCGGTTTGAGGAATCGGGCCTCATGCGCCTACTCACAAAGGCAGGCTGTTGACAGGCTCAGGGCAATTTCCGGGCATTGGCTCAAAAAGCTCGCCATTTTCGCGTCGCTTGCGAGACGGGAACGGCGGAGAGTACCTTTAAGCGCATGATGCAATCCTTTTATTCGATACGATGCAGAGCATTGCCGCGCATTGCCCTGGCCACCTGCGCGGCGCTGTGCTTGTGCCTTTGCGCTTCGGCGAAAGAGTCCAAGGAGTTTTCCGCGGCGACGCTGGTGGAGGCGGCGACTTATCTTCCCTGCGGCGATGGTTGCTCCGCGCTCACCGATACGGCCAGCGCCTTCTGCTTCCGGCTCGGCGATCAAGTGTTGGTGGGGGAAGGAAGAAGCTACCTGCATGAGGGCAAATTCTCCGCCATGGAAGAGCTGGCCGGCAAGCAGCTTCAGCTTCGATTCAACCGGCGATTTCTGTGGGTCAAGCCGCCCGATGGCCCGGTGATGAAGCTCCAGCGCGGCTCCCAGTTTGAGAACTTCAAAGACGGCGGCTGCGTCAGCGCTGTGCATGGGCCGATTCTTGCGGCCGCCTACGCGCAAAAGCGGCCGGCAAAGGTTCCCGCCGACGCCTTTCCGCTGGCCGGCTCCGGCAAAGACGATCTCTTTCTCTGGTATCGCTGCAACCTGGATTCCGATAAAACAACGATCACCTGCCAGCGGTGGTATAAGAACGGCGATGCGTACGGAAAGGATTGGTACTGCGCGCAAACGATGGCGGGCGAGCCGGTGGGAGCGGTCGCGACACTCGATCCGCTGCTCAGCCTGGACAGAAGGCTGGTTCTGAAATCGGGCGCCGTGCTGCGCCATGACAACCGGGCACGAACCAACGATGTGCTCGACCGTCCCGGCGAGGCTTGCCGGTAAAAGTAGTTGCCGAAAATGTAAATCGCAATCATTATTGTGATTCCCCCGATCGCAGTCCAAGGGGTGCAGTGCCCTGCTGAGATCCTCGAACCGTAAAGTTTATCTGTCGCGGCATCGCGCTCGAATGGTACGATGTGTGGACCAGCACGAAGAAAAGGAGCTTCCCCATGAGCAACCAGTACGTTATTTCGAACCCGATGACCAAATTTTGCATCGACGTTCAGGAGAAGAACGGCACACCCAAGGCTGAGACTCTTCTCGACATCTACCCGCAAAGGACAAACAAGCCTAACCAGCTTTGGGAATTCCAGCCGGATCCAAGCGGGTATTATGTCATCGTCAGCGCTCTGGGCAATCTGGTAATGGATGTGCAGGAGAAGAATGGCACGCCCAAGCCGGAGACGCTGCTCGATGTTTACCCGCTGCAATCAGGCAAGCACAATCAACTTTGGAAGATCGTTCCCTACACCTACAACGGACAGCTTCAAGTTGACGGGCTACCTACCAATCAGAACAGTTTCAACATCCAAAGCGCTCTGGGCGATCTGGTCGTGGATATTCAAGAGAAGAATGGCCCGCCCAAGGCGGAGACGCTGCTCGACGTTTTCCCGCTACAGCCAGGCAAGGGGAACCAGCTTTGGACCATCACGGCCCCTACGTTCTACAAATATAACCCGACGGTCACGCTGCTCAATCCCAACGATGTTCATTTGAGCGGCAACACACTAACCGTGGCGTTCATCGCCAATGGCTTCTTCCCCGGCGGCGGAGTCATGTGCGAATACACGATCACGAATGAGAATGTCGATACCAATGCGCAGGGTCCGCCGGTTTACACCGCTGATTTTGGAGGTGTAGTGGCGGCCTCTTTTGCCATTGACGCTTCCCTGGGCTTCGGCGGCGCCTCGCTCTCCGTAACGCTGACCGATACCTACAACGGGCTAAGCGCGTCGATCGCCAATAACTGGGTCATCGCAGCCAACGGATCGTTCTATCAATCGTAAGCAGAGCAGCCAGCCAAAAGCTATTGAGAGCGATGGATATGGGTATCCCACCTTAGGCGCAAAAACAAAGACGTGCCGAAGGTGGGGCACCCAGTCCTTTTTTCTCTGATCCCTAATCCCTTACTTGCCGATCAGCCCGCGAGCAATCGCGTCCAGCATTCCATTGAGGAAGTTGATGGACTCGGGGGTGGAGAAGCGGCGGCCGATCTCCAGAGCTTCGTTGATGACGATGGGGAAGGGCGTGGCTTTGAAGCCGAGCATCTCGCCTACGGCCATGCGCAGCAGGTTGCGGTCCACGGCGGGCATGCGCTCCAGGCGCCAGTGCTTGGAGTTGGCGACGAGCAGCTCGTCGATCTGCTCCTGGTGCTCGACGGCCACGCGGAAGAGGTCTTCGGCAAAGCCGCGGACTTCGGGCTCGACCTCGTCGGCGGCCTTCCAGAAGTTGGCGCGGACCTGGTCGGGGGTCTGCTTGCCGATGTCCGCCTGATAGAGCATTTGCATCGCCAGCTCGCGCGACTTGCGGCGTCCTCCCGACGCGGGATGCTGCCCGGCGGTCACTGTGCTCCGCCTTCCAGCCCACGAACGAAGACCTGTCCGTGGGGGCCCCGGTCTTGCTGCAGCTTGCGAGTGAGCGAGACCATCTCGATGGCCGCGACGGCGGCTTCAAAGCCCTTGTTGCCGGCCTTGATGCCGGCGCGGTTGAGGGCCTGCTCCAGCGTCTCGCAGGTGAGCACGCCAAAGCTGTGGGGAATGCCCGTCTCCTGCTGCGACTGGCCGATGCCACGGGCGACTTCGTTGTAGATGGCCTCGTAGTGGGCGGTCTCGCCGCGCAGTAAACATCCCAGGGTAATGATGGCGTCCACGCGTCCTGAGTTGGCAAGGGCGCGGGCGGCCGAGGGAATCTCCCATGCGCCGGGAACGCGGACGACTTCGATCTCGCTGCGATTGGCGCCGCTGCGCAGCAGGGCATCCAGAGAGCCTTCCAGCAAACGTTCGGTAATCACCGCATTCCAGCGGGCGACGACGACGCCAAATTTCATGCCCGCGGCGGAGAGATCGCCTTCGACGGCCACCGGCTTGCCCTTGAGCGGATCGGTCCACGCCCAAAAAGAAAACGCAAAACCCGGGACGGGCTCGACGGTGAAAAGGCGCGACTTCCAGTGGGTATCGGTGATGGGAGTGAGGCGCGCTTCGGCAGCTTCTCCTCCTTCAGTGCGCAGCCAGGTTTGGGCAACCTGATAGACGGCGTCCAACGCGGTCACCTCGACCAGCACATCGGCGGTGGAAGGAAACTGGCCGTCCACGAATTCGAGATTGCCGAGCGGCGCCAGGAAGGATGCGCCNNCCAGCGCGGAAAAGAAGCTCGCCAGCCGGTCATAAGCCGCCCGGCTGCCCGCTTGACGAAGAAAGGAAATCCCCTTGATCATGATTTGATTCTATCGTGCGGAGGCCGGGGAAATAGATTGCCACACAGCGAGTAAGCAAGATGAGAAGGCGGATTTGCTTCGTGGTTTCCCACTCTTGTAACTTGCGGCGGAAAAACGAGACGCAGGTCCCTCGACTCCGCTACGCTCCGCTCAGGATGACAGGGGCACGGAAGGTTGATGGGACGGCAAGCTAAGAAGGCCGGCGCGAGGCCGGCCTTCTTGGCTGTAGACTGCGTTGCGGTTAGGTGGTGGAGCGCGGCTTGACGGCGATGGCGGTGGCCGGAACGATGGCGCCGCTGCCAGTATAGGTGCAGCCGAGGTCGTTGCCACCGGCGGAGACGGGCGTGCAGGCCTGCAGGTTGGGGCTGATCTGCTGCGTGTCGGTCAGTGTCGGCACGCTGATGTAGTGAATCATGTTGTCGCCCGCGGTGGAGACGAAGAAGAGCGAGTCGTCCGGGGCGAAGGCGCCTGCCAGGGGCGCGGTAATGGCCGAGTTTCCAGTGAGCGTGATGTATTTCACCGGATTCGCCGTGTAAGCGCTGCCGGGGGTGTAGGTTCCCGGCACGTAATAGGGCAGCGAAGCGCTTGTTGTGGCGCCGGTCGCGGGCGGAAAATACGTGATAAATGCCAGATTGGAAACCGGAGACGGCACCACCTGATTGACGGCGCCCGCGTTGGCATTGACGCTGAGCGGCGTAGGCGTGAGCAGCGTTGGGTTGGTGGAGAGCGGGGAGGTCAAGGTGCATTCGGCAGGGGTAATTGCGACGCCAATGTCGTTGAGAGTCACCCCGCCGCCGGTGAGAGCTGCGCCCAGAATGTGTTCTCCATCGGTAGTGGCGGCCAGAACATCGGTCTGCGCGGCGATGGAATCGCTCTGCGGATAGAAGATCATATTGGCGTAGTTGCCCGCCGTGCCGGTGGGGCACCAGGTGTGAGCGCTGGTATACGTGCCGCTCAAAAACGCGCCCACGCTTGGGATGGTAATTGCCAAGCTCGTTGCCCCTCTGGGGGGTTGCGAGCAGGTTGAACACGGCAAGGCCTCCGTTGTCCAGCCGGTGTTGATGTTGTAGACGTATAACATGTCGGAGTGTTTGCCGCCCAAGGCAGCGCTGTCGGTGATGTAGAGCGTCTTCGAGTCGGGGGTCCAGGAAGCGGTGATGCCCATGCCACCAAAGGTCGAGGAGGCGCTGATGGGATTTAACGCGCTATAGAGATAGAAGAGCTGTCGCTCCTGGTCGTTGATGAGCACGGTCGAGCCGTCCGGCGACGCGGCCAGCACTACGCCGGGAAAAGAGTTGTTCTGCGTGATGACTGTGCCGGACGCGGTACTGAAGACCATTAACTCGCGGGAGGATCCGAAGTAGATATTGTTGCCCAGCCGGTCCATCACCATAGAGTTCGGCACATAGGGCAGGCGCGCTAAGGAGCCGATCGTTCCCGAGAGCAGCTCGACAGGAAAGATGTACTGTGACTGACCAGGCGCCCCGAACCAGGCGTAGTCGCTGGCCTTGCCGGGGGTGGTGATAGTGACCGGGTTCGAGGAAATGGGCAGGCCGGTTCCGAACAAGCCGACCTGACTGAGGGGGGAAGGATTGCAACTGGAGGGCTGGCAGATGGCATAGACCGAAGCCACGCCAGGGAAGTTGGTGGAGATGGCTCCGCCGCTGCCCGCAGAGATGTCGATCGGGTCGGTGGACTGGTAGTCCAGAGTCAGGCCGGTGATGGAATTTCCTTGGGTGTCGGTGACGGCGGTGACCAGATTCTGCGTCACGCCCTTGGTGATGGTGCCCGCGGTATCGCCATTGGCAAGAGTCACCGATATCGATTTCGGCGGGCAAGTGGAGAAGTAGCCGGCTGACGATCCCGAACCGGCCACCGACGCGGTGATTGTGGTGGTACCTGGCAGCCCCGCGGTGATCGTCACTTGGTTTGAAGTGGTGCTGGCGGCAATGGAGGCGATGGAGGATGTGCCCACGTTGTAGATGAGCGTGCCGATGGTCGCAGTGCAACTGAGGATGGACGCACCAGCGGGAACGCCGCCGGGGCAGGCATATACGCCGCTGGCGACGACCGAGGCCGGCGCACACAGTACCTGCTGGATGTTGTTGGTTCCGGCGAAGCATGCCTGCGCGTCGAGCGTGGCCTGAGTACTCTGCGAGAAGCACTGCTGCGCGCTTCCGGAAATGGGCTCGGTGACCAGACTGACAGAGGAAACCGGGGCATGCACGAAGATCTCGACTGGATTGGAGACTATCGATTGAGCGGAGGCTGTGACATAGGCCGTGGCATAGGGCAGGCCGCTGGTCGAGGGCAAAGGATTGGGTGGGTTGCAGATTGTGTAGTTGGGGATGGCGCCACCAGAGTTCCGGTTCCATGTACCCGCGCACAAATTGCCGGTCGGGGTGATGTCCACCAACTGGTTGTTGGAGGTGCCGTAGGAGTATGTGGCAACGGTGGCCGAAGTACCCTTGCAGGTAACGGCAGTAGGCCCGGTTAGCAGTCGCGTCTGTCCAATGGCCAGGGAGATGCCGGTGGTGGCGGGGGTGAGCGTGATCGCGGCCACATCCGTGATCTTCATTCCGTAACCATCACCATTGCAGTAGTCCACGCCCGGGTCGCGGGTGCAGCCGGAGATCGAAATTCCGGCCGGAATGGCCACGCACAACAAACAAACAAGCGTCAGAAACCGCCGCATGAAACCTCCCCGCCCCGCCTTGTCGAACCGCGGAACGGTCTCTTCCGAACCCATCGGAATATTTGGGTTATCGCAAACTTTCCCTCGCCGCCGCCGGCTCCGGGGACAAGCTCAACTCTCAAGCCGATTGACGAAACGCGCTCGCGAAACTCCAAGGAAAAGTGTATCAGGGCAGGGTGGCAATCGGCAGGAAGCTCTTCCGGCACGCTCCTCCGCCCCTTCTCCAATAGACTCCGCCGGCCGCGTATGGCGAGCAGGCCCGGGTGGAAGGTCGCAGCGCTGATCAACCCCGCACAGAGCACTCCCTTCGTTCAATCAGAGCCAGCCTGCTCCTGTTGGACGGCCGAGGAGGCGCGATTTCGATGGTTGTACCGAAGCGACCCGGGCGATGAAGAGGCGGCCTGCAACTCTCGGTCAACTAGGGCCTGTTCACACTACCCCGGCGGGTGGCGCTGCCAGTGAAAATCCGGCCAGACCGGGGTCCCCACGGATTTTCGCAGCAGCCCGAAGGGACGGGGCCAATTTCCCCCAGCTCTTCGTCCATCGTCG
>PMTP01000038.1:1889-3240 GCA_003167305.1 Acidobacteriaceae bacterium | reverse complement strand
CCCTTTACCGCCTGGACCCTCCGCAACTGGCAGGTCTTCCACGTCTTTCAGCCGCTGGCCCCGCGCTACGCCAACGACCCCGGCCAGCAAACCTATCCCGGATGGCAGCGCTGGGTCAAGACCTGGTCCCTGGACTTCGTCTCCACCTACGATGTCTATTGGGAGGTGCCGGGAGCTCCGCTGGACCTGGCCAAACTGCCCAGCCGTGCCTTCGACTCGCCCGCGCAGTATGAAGAAACCGCCGCTCTGGCCGCCGACTACAACGACCGCGACAATGCAAAGGACATTGTGCCGGATGTAGATGCGCGTTTTGGTAAGCTGGCGGACGAGCGCATCGCCGCCCATCCGCTCCGTTATTACCTCTGGCTACCGCTGGGGCGCGTGGCCGATATGGGTTTGCGCCCGCGCGTCGAAAACATGGACATCGACCTTGACTGGTGGGTCTACGCGCATCACAACGCGGAGACCCGCTTCAGTTGGGCCTATGCGGGACTGAACGCCCTCTATCTGCTGCTGGCTTTGGCGGGGCTCGGGTTGCGTCCGCGCTTCTGGCCGTGGATGGTGGCCTACATAGTGCTGCGCTGCGCCCTGCTGATGACCGTCGAAGCTCCCGAGGCGCGTTACACGCTGGAGTGCTTTCCCATGCTCTTTGCGCTTGGCGGAATCGCCGTCTGCGCGGGCTTTACAGGCCGCGGAATAACTCGAATTCTCCCGCGGAGAGCGCACAAGAATAGTCGTCCATGACTCTTCAGTTTACAACCATGCTAACTCGCTGACTTGCAGTTCTACAGCGCCAGCCCCTTCAAGTACGCCCTGAATGGCGGCCCAAGATCGCCGCGCTTCAGCGCAAGCTCCACTGTCGCCTGCAACATGCCGAACTTATCCCCAACATCATATCGTTTGCCCTCGAAGGTGTAGCCACAGACTTTTTCTTCCTTGAGCAGCGCCTTGATGCCGTCGGTAAGTTGTATCTCGCCGCCCGCGCCGGGCTTTGTCTTCGCCAATAACTCGAAGATTCGCGGCGTAAGTATATAGCGGCCAACAATGGCCTGATTCGAGGGCGCGTCGGCAAACTTCGGCTTCTCCACCATTCCGGTGCAGTTGAAAATCCGCCAGTTATCGGGATCCTGNNCCGCTCGTCAAAGACGCCCATCATCTGCTTCAGGCATGGAACCTCCGCATCGATCACATCGTCAGGCAGGAGGACGGCAAAGGGCTCATCGCCCACCAGATTCTTGGTGCACAGCACGGCGTGGCCCAGCCCAAGAGGCTCCTTTTGCCGCACATAACTGATCTGCGCCAGCGCCGAGACGCCGCGCGACACGGCGAGTAACTCATGCTTCCCCTTCCG
>PMTP01000038.1:0-1882 GCA_003167305.1 Acidobacteriaceae bacterium | reverse complement strand
ATGACGGGCTTGTCCACCAGCGCCAGCATCTCCTTGGGAATCACTTTGGTGGCCGGCAAAAAGCGCGTGCCCAACCCACCCGCCGGAAAAACCGCTATTCGCACCTGCTTGCTCATCTCATCGCCCTCATCTTAATAACATACATCTGGGTGCCCTGGGATACCATTCTGCTCACAGCGCCGGCGACTCATCTCCCAGCAGCGCCTCCCGCACAATCTTGATCGGCGGAAATCCCTGTTTCAAGAAGTTATTATGAAACTCCTCCAGCGAGAAAGCCGCACCCTGCTTCTTCTTCAGATCCTCGCGCAGCTTCATGATCTCCAGCTTGCCCAGCGTGTAGTAGAGATAAGTGGGATCACCGGCCCCGCGCTTGGTCTCTACCGTGGCTGTCTCCTTCGATTGATAGCCTTCCTTCTGAAAAAACGCAATCGCCTCATCAAAACTCATCTTGCCGCTGTGCATTTGAATACCGACGATGAAGCGCGCGTTGCGCAGCAGCGCATCCTGCAGTTGCCCCAGGCGCAGAAACTTCGCTTCGCGCTCGTCCTTCGCTCCCGCCCCCGGCTGGCCATATCCCTCGTCGAGCATCATCTGCTCGGTGTAATGCGCCCATCCCTCCACGTCGGTGTTAGCGCCCAGCAGCTTGCGCACCCGGCTGGGCGCCTGCGGCAGCCAGAGAAACTGAATGTAATGGCCCGGATAAGCCTCATGCACCGCCGTTGAAATTACTGTGCCGATATTGAAGGAATGCATGTAACCCTCAACCTGGGCGGGCGTCATCGAAGGATCGGGAAGAGTTACGTTGAAGTAAGCCTCCGTCGCATGACTCTCATACGGCCCCGGCGTATCCATGCTGGCAAAGGTCGTCGCCCGCATGAACGGCGGCGTCTCTTCCACAATGGGCCGCACATCCGAGGGGATGGTTACAATATGATGCGCGCGAATGAAGCCGATCAGACCGTCGAAGGTCGCGCGAAAACTATCCAATAATTGACTAGAAGCGGGGTGATTCTCTCCTAACTCTTCAAGCACCGCGCTGGGCGTCTTGTCCGGCTCCAGTTCCTTCGCAACCTCGTTGAAGTGCGCCTGATTCTTGCGCAGATCGGCCCAGCCAATCTCCAGCAGCTTGTCCAGTGGCAAATCCACCATTTCGTCATACAGAAGCTTCTTCGAGAATGTTTCCGCGCCGATGCGAAAATCTCCGTTGGACTGCGGCAACAGGTCTGTCTTCAGCCACGCAAGATAACTGCTCAGGGCAGCAATCACCGCCGCGTTCGTTTGCGCAAACTCCGCCTTCAGAGCCGGGTCCTTGGCGTCTGCAAAGGCCAGCGGAACATCGTGTTCAAAGAAAGTTATAATGTCCGGTAACTGCTCGATGGCGATCTCCGTGAAAACGCGCGGCGGATTCTTCAGGTTCACGCGCGCCTCGGCCAGCACAACCGGCATCTGCTTCTCCCGCGCGATCAGCGAGCGCAGCCGCTCATCCGGCGAAGCGAACTTGCGTTCCATCAGCACAAACGCCCCATTCGCGCAGGCGCCCGAATAATTGTCCGCATTCTTCTCCCATGGGCGAATCGTTTCCAGAGTCAGAAGCGTGGAGCGGATATTCGATAGCACAATCTCGCGGTCGCTTCGCGAAACAAAATCCGCCGCGGCGGCATCGGGATGAATCACCTCAATGCGCTTCTCGAAGCTCTTGAGCGCGGCGATCTCCGCGTCGATATTCTTGCGCGAGTAATCTTCTAACTGAGTGTCGTACTGGTGATAGCCAACCTGAGTTCCGCTTGTCGGCCCATAAGGAAAGTACACTTGGTCGAAGTAATCGTTTGAAACCTTCTCGAACTGCTGCTTCCAGTTCTCATTCGCGGCATAAACAGGATTC
>PMTP01000065.1 GCA_003167305.1 Acidobacteriaceae bacterium | reverse complement strand
GCGCTGCGCGCGGCGGGCTTTCGCGGCTCGATTGTGGGCTGGAACCGGGGCGCGGAGGGGGCGCGGCTGGCGCTTGAGTCTGGCGCTATCGATTCGAAAGCCGCGGACCCCCTACAGGCCGCGCGCGAAAGCCAGGTGGTGCTGCTGGCCGTGCCCATCTACGCAACCCTCGACTATATGGAGAAGCTCTCCGGCGTCCTGGGCTCCGAGCATCTGGTCACCGACGTGGGCAGCACCAAAGGGGCGATCACCGAAGCGGCTGGGCGGCTGTTCAATACGCCCGAGCGGGCAGCGTTTTTGCCGGGGCATCCCATGGCCGGCAAGGAGCGCGGCGGGGCGGCGCTGGGCGATGCGGAGCTCTTTCGCGGCGCGGTGTGGCTCTTTACCGACGACGCTAGCTGGCAGCGCTCGGCGCGCTCTTTGGAATTGGTCAAGGGTTGGCGGGAGTGGGTTGCCGCCATGGGCTCGAAGTGCATTGATCTTGACCCCGCGCGACACGACGAGATGGTGGCCTGGGTCAGCCATCTGCCGCAGTTTTTGGCCACGGCGCTGAGCGCGCTCTTGCAGGAAGAGGTAGGCGACGCGCCGGAGCTGAAAGACGTGGGCGGACGCGGGCTGCGCGAAATGACGCGGCTGGGCGCGAGCCCGTACTCCATGTGGCGGGATATTGCTTATACCAATACGGAAGCGATCCAGGCGGCGCTGCACGCGCTGGAGCAGAGGCTGGCCCATCTGCGCGAAAACCTGCGCTCGCCGGAGCTGCGGGATGAGTTTGAGAAAGCCAACCGCTTTCGGCAGGAGTAAGATTCCAGCATTTAATCTTTCAGCATATTCGCTGCTGAGCATCGCCAGCAGGAGAACAAAATGCACTTTGGCCCCGTAATTCGATGTGTGTCACCCGCGATCCTTGGTTTATTACTCGCTTGTCCTTCCATCACAGCGGCTGAGCACGGTGACAGGCCCGACCTCACCCCGTTGATGAATGCTGCCGCCAAGAATGACTTGCCTCGCGTTCGGAAGCTGATCGCTAAAGGTGCCGATGTTCGGCAACGAACCAAACAAGGCGAGACAGCTCTCTACGAAGCTATAGAGCGCTACCGTTTGGACAAGGACAATTTGCCAATCGTCGATGCGTTGCTAAAGGCTGGGGCAGATCCCAACGAAATCGAAACATACAGCATGAGCGCACTCGAGATTTCCCTCACCAGGGACTACGGCAATTCCGAGGTGACGCTGCTGTTGCTACGTGCAGACGCTCGGGTTCCTCAAACCTGCGGCGATGGGGATTCCGTCCTTTCCCTCGCTACGATGGATAGTAGCCCTGAAGTCATGCGTGCACTCCTTGCGGCCGGCGCTCAGGCGAATTGCCAAGGCGTCCACGGTGAGACAGCGCTGTACTGGGCTGCGTTGAATGGCCAGGCTGACCGCGTCGCGGCCCTCCTCGAAGGCGGCGCTGATCCAACCGTACGGACTAAGGACGGCAAAACGCTGCTTGATATTGCAACGACAACGAACCGAGAGCGTCGGGTTCAAATTGAATTTGCCAGGACTCGGGATCTACTGCGTGTTGCCATAGCCACAGCAAACAACCATTAGGGGTTACCGGGTGCCACATCTCACTTTGAGATCTGGGAACTCTGCCCTTCACGCCCGCAGCCCCATACGCAAATCCTTCATCAAAAGCATCAAGTGCAGGTCGTTTTCGGGGCACGGCACGAAGTCGAAGCGCCGGTAGAATACAGCTGCCTCAGCGTCGATGGCATGGACCAAGGCAGCGCGCGCTCCCACGATGTCCGCGGCCGCGGCAATGCGAACCAGCGCGTCCTTGAGCATGGCTTTCCCGACACCGGCTCCCTGTTCGGTTTTGTCCACCGCAAGCCGGGTCAGCACAATCACCGGAACCGGGTGATTCGCCAGTCCTTTTGCCACGCGCGCCGGCGCATCTTCCCGCCGTGTGCTTCCGGTTGCGATCGAGTAATAGGCAACCACGCGGTTGGCGCGGTGAACCACATAGGTGCGGGAGGTCTCGTTCTGCTGATTCGTCCAGGCAAAACGCTTCAACCAGTTGCTGAGCGAAGCATGAACTCCGCAATCGAAGGAACTGACGTCGTGGGTCCGCGCGAGGGGCTCGACCCGCGAGAGCGGCGCGGAATGCAGCTCAGGCTCGCTCAAGGATGGAAGGCTCCCGCAACAGCTTCTCCAACTGTGGGAGGTGCCGGGCAGGCCGGTCTAGCGCCTCAATGAATGCCTGCCACTGCTCACCGGAGAGCACGAAATGCGTTTGGTCCGCCAGCGTGCGCTCGGCGCGCTCCGAGGCGCTCTCTAAAATGAATGCGCTGACGCTGACTCCGGCAAAGGCCGCTGCCCGGCTGATGGTGGAAACATCGCGCTCTGAGGCGCGCAGATGAAACCGGTGCTCTTTTCTCATCGCGACAGGCATATTCTTCTCCGTGCACCCATTGTACGCCAATTCGAGCATGAATTGCCACAACAAAATAAACGCGGCTTCCGGCCCACGCAGGTTTACTCCGCTTCCTTGGCCGATTCCGCTGCTTCCTTGGCCGGGTCGAGCGTGTGGAAGCCTTCTGCCTTGGCGGCTTCGAGCAACTGCGGCGAGGCGGAGACAAAGAT
>PMTP01000089.1 GCA_003167305.1 Acidobacteriaceae bacterium | reverse complement strand
GACCGTTGCCTGCGCTTGCGTGGAAACGATCAGATCGCCGCGGCTGACGTCGAGCTCACGATCCAAAACCAGCGTGACCGATTGCGGCGCTATGGCCTCACTGAGGTCTCCATCAAAGGTTACAATGCGCGCGATCTGAGCGTTTCTGCCCGAGGGAAGCACGGTGATTTTGTCGCCGGCGCGCACGGTTCCAGAAGCAACCTGGCCGGCAAATCCGCGAAAGGTATGATCGGGACGAAGAACGCGCTGCACGGGAAAGCGAAAGGGCGCGGCGCGCGTTTCGAGAGCTGATGGCAGCGACTCCAGTAGCTCCAGCAGCGATGGTCCCGTATACCACGGCATTGCATCGGAACGATGCGCGATGTTGTCCCCGGCAAGCGCGCTGACCGGCACGAAGCGAACTTCAACAGGGCTGCCGGTATCAGCTGCGATCTGATTGAGAACGGAAGTGAAATCCAATTCGATGGCGCGGAAGGCAGCCTCGTCGTAGCCGATCAAATCCATCTTATTCACTGCAACGAGAACGTGCCGCACGCGTAGTAGCGATGCGATATACGCATGGCGGCGCGACTGAATCAGCACACCTTTGCTGGCGTCGATCAGCACCACCGCGGCATCGGCCGTCGATGCGCCAGTCGCCATGTTGCGCGTGTACTGCTCATGTCCGGGCGTGTCGGCGATGATGAACTTGCGGCGTTGGGGGGAGAAGTAGCGATATGCCACATCGATGTTGATGCCCTGCTCGCGCTCCGCGCGCAGGCCGTCAGTGAGCAATGCGAAATCAATCTGTCCGGGAGCGGTAGTTCCCTTCCCTTCAATGGAGCGCACCTGGTCTTCGTAGACCGACTGCGTGTCGTAGAGCAGGCGGCCTATGAGCGTGGACTTTCCATCGTCCACGCTGCCCGCGGTCGAAAAGCGCAGCAAATCTTTCTCGCGCTCATCGGCGAGAAATTCGCTTACCGAAAATGGTTGTGCCGTGATCGTCGCCATTTAGAAGTAGCCCTCCCGCTTCTTGATCTCCATTGACCCTTCCTGGTCGTGGTCAATCGCGCGATTGGCGCGCTCCGAGGAGCGGAATTGCAGCAGCTCCGCAATAATTTTCGGCAGTGTGTCGGCGTCTGAGCGAATCGCTCCGGTGCAAGGACTGCATCCCAGCGAACGCAACCGCGACTTGACCATCTGCGGCTGCTCGCCGAGCCGCGCAACAAAAGCTTGTTCAATGGGAAGCAGCGCATCGCCGCGCACGTACATCGGCCGCTCCTTGGCGAAATATAGATCGACCACCGGAATTTTTTCTTCGTGGATGTATTGCCAAACGTCCATCTCCGTCCAGTTGGAGAGCGGAAAGACGCGAATGCTTTCGCCGGGATGAACGCGCGCGTTGTAAAGGTTCCACAACTCGGGGCGCTGATTTTTCGGATCCCATTGACCGGCCGAGTCGCGGAAGGAATAGATGCGCTCCTTGGCGCGGGATTTTTCTTCATCGCGGCGCGCGCCGCCAAAGGCCGCGTCGAAGTTGTAGTGGCGCAGCGCATCGAGCAGCGCCTGCGTTTTCAGCAATCCGCAGCAGCGCTTGGTGTCGAGCGCGATAGGATTTGTTCCCGCTGCAATCGCGGTTTCGTTGCGCCAGACCAACAGCTCCGCGCCCACCGAGCGAGCCATCGCATCACGGAAGGTGAGCATCTCCGCGAATTTGAAGCCGGTGTCCACATGCAACAGAGGAAAAGGAATCGGCGCGGGATAGAATGCCTTCTGCGCCAGCCGCAACATGACGGACGAATCCTTGCCGATCGAGTAGAGCATGACGGGCCGCTCGAATTCAGAAGCCACCTCGCGCAGAATGTGAATGCTCTCGGCTTCCAGCAGGCGCAGATGGCTCAGGCGCTGCGAAGCGGATGCGTTCACTGGCGGCGATGGAGGAGATAGGACTTCGGCAACCGGCATGCATGACCTCTTTCAGTGAGTGAATCGCTGAAGGCCGATGCTGCGGGTTCGCACACCGGCTTTTCAGCGAGGGGTGCGTCTTCTGATGAATTGCGAATGGGGAATCAGAGACTAGAGCATACACCCGTCGAAGATCATCGACAGGCAACAACAAGAGCGGCTTAGGGAGGCGCGAATCATGTGTAGGCTCATAGTAACAAAATCTCTAAGCGATGGCAATCAACATCTGACTATATTCAAGATGCTACTGAAGCCTGAGCAGATTCATAAAAATTGGAGCGCCGGACGGGATTTGAACCCGTGAGTACAGGTTTTGCAGACCTGCGCGTTAGCCTCTTCGCCACCGGCGCTTTTGAATTTGATTGCCCAGTTCGCTATTTCTTTCCGTTATCTTTCAAGTTCAGCGCAAAGTAGTAGTACGTGTACGAATGGCTGGTTGTCACATTCGACAGGAACTGGCCACCACCGAAGTAGCCAACGCCGCCGCCCAGGTTGAAGTGCTTATTGAGTTCATACCAGGAGTAGCTATCGATTTCCGCGCCCACATGGCGGCCGTGATTGGTCTTGTTGTACACGATTGAACTGCCCGAAGTGTAGTAGATCGAGTCCAGCGCCGAAGCCGCCCAAAAAT
>PMTP01000053.1:899-6361 GCA_003167305.1 Acidobacteriaceae bacterium | reverse complement strand
GGCATGGCGCCGGTGTTGATGGGAACGAAGGGTTTGTCCTTGCGCGGCGAGTTGGCGTGGATCGCTTTCGCGATGAGTTCCTTGCCGGTGCCGCTTTCGCCCTGAATCAGAATCGTGGAGCGGCTGGGCGCGACCTGGGCGACCAGGTCGAAGACCTTGAGCATGATCTCGCTCTTGCCGACAATGTTGGAGAAGTTGTAGCGCTGCTTGAGAGTGCGCTTGAGCTGAAGGTTCTCCTCTTCGGCGCGATGGCGGGCGACGGCGGAGCGAATGTCGGCCAGCAGCTTTTCGTTGTCCCAGGGCTTCTGGACGAAGTTTTCCGCGCCGGCGCGGACCGCGTCTACGACATTGTCCACGGTGCCGTAAGCGGTAATCATGATGACCGGCATTTCGGGGTGGCGCTCCTTGATCAGCGGGAGCAGTTCGAGGCCACTCTGACCGGGCAGGGCCAGATCCAGCAGCAGCAGGTCGAAGCTCTCCTGATCGAGAATCCTCAACCCCTCTTCGCCGTCGGCGGCCATGGTGACCGCATAGCCCTCCAGGGTGAGCAGCACTTCGAGCGACTCGCGAATGGCGGCTTCGTCGTCGATGACCAGAATACTGGCCAGGCCACTGGCGAGAGCTAAGTCGCCGGAGACGCTGGTTGCGGACGGATTCAAGGGCAGTTCGACCTCAGGCATGAACGGAATTCCTCAGCAAGGGAAACTCGAGTTGAAAGGTTGTGCCGGCGCCAAGGGCGCTTTCGACATGAATTTTGCCGGCGTGCTCCTGGATGATGCCGTAGGAGACGGAAAGTCCCAGGCCGGTGCCGCGGCGGTCGCCGGGTTTGGCGGTGGTCTTGGTGGTGAAAAAAGGATCGTATATGCGCTTGAGGTTCTCCGGTTCGATGCCACTGCCGGAGTCGGCAACCAGCGCAGCGACGTAGTGGTCGTGGCCTTCGGGCATCGCGACTTGTGTGGCCACGCGCAGATGGCCGCCGCTGGGCATGGCTTCCTTGGCGTTCAACAGTAGATTGAGAAAAACCTGCTGCAGCTTGCCGGGGTTGCCGAAGATGGGGGGCAGTTGCTCGGTGAGCTGGAGATCGACGATGATCTGCGCGGTCTTGAACTGGTGGTCGAGTAGAGAGAGTGTGTCGCGGATGACCTGATTCAGGTCCGTATCGCGGAACTCGGTGGTCGAGGTGCGGGAAAAATTCAGCAGGCCATTGGCGATCTCCGCGGCACGGAAGCTCTGCTGGGTGATCTTGTCGAGGACCGGGCCGAGGCGGGTGTCGCCCTTGAGCTGCTTGGAGAGCATTTGCGCGTACGAGGAGATGACGGCCAGCGGGGTGTTGATCTCATGGGCCACGCCGGCGGCCAGCAGACCAATGGAACTGAGTTTGTCGGCCTGCGCCAGTTGGGTTTCCAGAGAGACGCGCTCGGTGATGTCATCGACCAGGATAATGCGGCCGACGGAGACGAAATCGCGCGAGAGCAGGGGAGCAATGGCGATGTTGGCGGTGCGCTGTTCGCCGGCGCGAGTGGTGAGGCGGAACTTATAGAGGTGATGGACGCCGGATTCGTTGCGGAAGCTGTCCACAGCCTCGACAAACTCCACCGGGAAGACGGCGGAAATCGCCTGGCCGAGGGCCTCGGCGCGGCTGAGGGCGTACATGGCCTCCATCTGCGCATTCCAGCTCTCGATGCAGTCGTTTAGATCGACGGCCAGAATGCCGACGTTGATGGATTCGACGATGTTTTCGTTGAACTCTTTGAGTCGCTCGAATTCGCCGATCTTGGTTTCCAGGCGGGCGTAGAGGCTGGCGTTCTGGAGGGCGATGCCGATATAGCTGGCCAGGGATTCCAGCAACTCCACATCTTCGCTGGAGAGGAAGTCGCCGCCGATGGTGCGCCCCAAGCCTATGACGGCGATGGTGCGCGTGGTGTCGGGTCGATTTGGACTGGCTTCGCCGGCTTGAATCTGGCCCACGGCGACGCGGCAGGGCAGATAGTAGTTCAGGTCTAGCAGGGCGGCGGTACGCTGCTGGTCCCGGGGCAGATGCAGGGCAGCTTGAGCGTTTTCGAGGAAGATATGGCTGTGGTCCTGGGCGTGATCGAAGTCCAGGAAGCCCAAATCCAGCGCGCCCCAGCCAGTCCGGTTTTGCGCGGCCAGGGCTTCGGCGGTCAGCCCATGGGAGGCGGCCAGCCGCAGTGGGCTGGAATTCTCCGCGTCCTGAGCCAGGAAGACTGCTACGCGGGCCACCAGCAGGGTGTGAGGCAACTGCTCAACGATTGATTCCAGCAGAGCCTGGAGATCGGTCTCCGAGCTGAGTCCGCTGCCGAACTCAATCAACGCCTTGCGATAGTCGTAGCGTTGGTGGTCGAAGACGCGGTCCACCCAGCTTTGAATCCGGCGCTTGAGCGGTTCAAAAAAGGCTGCCACCAGGACGATCGCGATGCCCTCGCCCCAGTCTCGAACCGACTCGGGCAGGCGATAGTGGGCGATGCCGGCGGCGCCCGCGATGATGCCGAAGTAGCCTCCCAGGATGAGGCCGGTGGCCAGCGTGTACGCCACGCCGCGCTTGAAGATCAGGTCGGTGTCCATCAGCCGGTAGCGAATGATCGCCCAACTGAAGGTCAGCGGCAGAAAGACGATGGAGAAGCCGGCCAGGTCGGTGAAGAGCCTCGGCAGGGGCTGGTCGAAGAGGAAGAAGATCGCGTAGAGGGTGAACGGCCCCACCGCCAGCCACGCGCCGCGATAGAGCCACTTTAATTGCTGGCGCTGCAAGGGGGTGGCTGCCCGGCGGTAACTGAGCACGAAGAGGCAGGCGGCCAGAACATAGAAGATGGCTTCGTAGGCGGTGGCGACCTGGTCGAGGCGGTGCGTGAGCAGACCCGTGGGTTGCCAGAAATTGTAAGCATAGAGCCACAGGCCCAGCAGCACGGCGCCAGGAGCGTAGACCAGCGGAAGCAGAATGCGGCGGCTGAATTTCTTCAGGCGCTCCTCGGGGAAGCTGAGGGCAAAGTGCAGAAACAGCGCCGGTTGCAGGGATTCAGCCAGAACGTTGGACCAGAAGACGATCCAGTCGAGGAGATCAAAGACGCCGGTGTACTTAAGCGCATAGAGGGCGAAGGAGACCAGGCAGAAAAGGTAAAAGTGGGTGGCGCGCGGCGCCGTCCAGCGGCGCAGCAGAACGTAGATGCCGATGGCCAGATAGATCAGCCCGATGAGGCGCATACCTAGCGCGAGGCTCCTGTCGGCCTGTTCGGGGATCACCTCGACCGGAGTGTCCAGGGGAATGCCGCCGCGGGTGATCTGGTACTTGATGTTGCCGTAGCTTCCGGTGCGATAGAGGGCGTGCTCCAGATCCTTCACGCGCATGACGGGGGTGTATTTGACCTCGACCGCAGGCAGAGCAAGCGGCTCTTCACTGGGTTGCTGGACGGCTTCGTCCGGCAGTTCCTTGACCGTTGTGAGAGGAACCTGCGGCTTGATGCTGCTATGCAGCCCAGCGACAGGCAGTACACTCACGCCGGTAAGCAGATCATTGGCTTTGATGCCGGCGCGTTCGCCTGGAGTGTCGGGCAAGACCTTGTCGGCCACCAAGCCGCTGCCGTTGGCCGCCTCGCGCCACCAAACGCCGTCGTCGGGCAGTTGGGAGTGCCGCTCCTGCCAGAAATTCAAGCCCGCAAGCGCCAAGAGGCCGAGCGTGACCAAGGCCAGCAGTGTCAACTGCAAACGGTTGATGAGACTTGTCTCCATGCGCGCGGAACACCTTACATCCTACTGCTCTATCAACTCTTTAGCACGTCGGTTGCCATGAGTGAAGAATCTGTTGAAGACTTGGAACAAAAGGGCAATTGATTGAGAATACGCAAGATAGGGACGTTTTGTTCTGGAAAAGGTCAACCGGATTCAGCGATGGCGCTCAAGAAAATACAATAAACAGCAGACGACCTACGGCGAAAGGGATTGACCTATTGAAATCTGTAGTATTGCAATATCCCGCACTTCGGAGCCGATTGACCCTCCATGCCGCCCTCCGGCGGAAGGACATGCGACGTTGCGGCCTCGATCGTCGGTAAAATGCACGGAAGATGCGAACGCTTTGCCTGCTGGGAAACTCTTTACAATGTAGTAGTGCCAAACGCGGTTTTCGTGGTGTATTCTGGTTCGGATTCCGGGTTGGATTCTTTTCGGAGGGAGTGTTTTTATGCGTCGAGTCTTGTTCTTAAGTTTGACCATGGTTGCGTTTTGCGCGCTGCTTTCAACGGCGGCGCTGGCCAGCCACAATCCTGCTGATTATTCGTTGCGGGTAAACATCTTTCATCACAGTTCCTATTCGCACTATGCTGGCCCTGCCGGTATACGTTCTCTGAATGATGTGGACGGGGAGGGCCGGGCAAATCTCTTTGAGAATGGCGAGCCGCTGGGCTTCGACTTCCGGTATAACTGCAATAACCGGATGATGAACTCGGCGGGGAATGAAACCTTCCGGGCACGGTGGAAGAAGCCGGGCACTGAGTTGGAAATGCTGCTCCCGGCGGGGGCCGGAACCTGCACTCTGAAGGTGGAGATGAAGGATGGCATCGCCTTTGTTAGGCGCAAAGATGGCGCGCTGATCGAGGAGCCGGCCGCGAAGTTCAAGGAATGGATGGTCAAGTACCAGTATGATCCAGAGCATGGAAAGGAAGTGCCGGTGGCTCCGGATCCCGAACCGCCGGGAGCTGGAACGAGCGCGCCCAGGTAAACCGCGCCGTAATTAGACGGCAAGCAGGGCGGCGCCCGCCGCCTCGCTTGCTATTTATATAGATGAGAAATGCCACCCAGGCTGTAAACTTCAAGCCGGTGCGGGCGTCTACCTGAGTGATGGCAGCCGGCACAGCATTGGAAGCGATGACCATGGCTACGGCACAGGAGATTGCCGCCGAGGAGTTTTCGGCTGTCGTCACGAAGCACCGTCCAAAGATCTTCCGGTTTCTGCTTTCGTCGACGCGCGACGTTGACCTGGCGGAGACGCTGACACAGGAGTGTTTCCTGAAGGCGCATCGGAACTGGGGGAGCTTTCGCGGCGAGTCGAGCGCGCTGACGTGGCTGATGCGCATCGCCATCAACCTGCAGAAGGATCACTGGCGGAACCGGCGATTACAGTTCTGGCGGAAGACGCAGACGAACGCTGTGGAGCTGGACGACGCCAGCGATTGGCTGCCCAGCGGGGAACGGTCCGTGGAACAGCACTTGCTGGCGCGGGAGCGGGTTGCGCAGGTGGGCAAGGCAGTCGAGGGGCTGAGCGAGCGGCAGAGGACGGTGTTCCTCCTGCGCTATGTGGAAGAGCTGGAGTTGAGCGAGATTGCGCGGGCCACCGGGCTGAATGAGGGCACGGTGAAGGCGCACCTTTCGCGGGCATTGGCAAGAGTGCGCGCGGAACTGGGGGGAAAACGATGAGCTTCAAGGATAAGACTGATGCGGTGAGCGCGGCGGGT
>PMTP01000053.1:349-781 GCA_003167305.1 Acidobacteriaceae bacterium | reverse complement strand
GACAGCGATGTATCGCGAGGAGTTCCGAGCGCTATGGAGCCGCTGGCTCAGATGATGGCCGGGGACGAGACCCAGTAAGAGAGAAATAGGGAAACAGGAACACAATCACGGCGAAATTGAGGAAAAGGAGAAGACGATGAGGGCATTTGGAGCGATGGGATTGGCGATCGCAGGAGTTTTGCTGGCAGGAACGGCGCTGGCGCAGGGGCCGGGCGGCGGTATGGGGCCTGGGTCGGGAATGGGACCAAGAGCAGGATTCGGTGAGCATCGGCCTCCCATGGAGCGGGCCTTCGGAGCCCAGGGCGCTCATGGGCGCTGGTGGAACAACCCGAAGGTAGTGGAGCGGTTGAAGCTGACCGATGAGCAGCGGAAGTCGTTTGACGGCATTCTGCTGGATCACCGGGCTAAGCTGATCGACCTGCGCGCCAGCCT
>PMTP01000053.1:0-259 GCA_003167305.1 Acidobacteriaceae bacterium | reverse complement strand
GACCGGGCGGCTGGAAGCAGGGCGGCCAGGGACCGGACGGCCAGCACCACCAGGCGCATCCGCCGGCTCCGCCGGTAGCCGAACCACAAGCGCCCGCAGCACCGGGTACGGCTCCGGGAGCCGGAGCCGAGCAGTAAAAGGGATTCGCAGAGCAAGTTTCAAGCAGAGAGCAAATGCGGTTGCAGCAAAGACCGGTGGCGGCAGGAGGCGATCCTCTTGCCGCCGTTTTTTTTAAAGTGGTCAGTGAACAGGGATCAGG
>PMTP01000022.1 GCA_003167305.1 Acidobacteriaceae bacterium | reverse complement strand
GACACCGTCACCGACGACACTCGTCCCGCCGCCGCCCAGTTGCCCGGCTTTGAAGACATCAAGCCGATGGTCTTCGCCGGCCTCTACACCGTGGACTCGCACGAGCACACGCTGCTGCGCGACGCATTGGAAAAACTGCGCCTCAACGACTCGTCTTTCTTTTTTGAGCCGGAGAGCTCGGTCGCGCTGGGCTTCGGCTTCCGCTGCGGCTTTCTCGGCCTGCTGCACATGGAGATCATCCAGGAGCGGCTGGAGCGCGAGTACCAACTGGACCTGATCACCACCGCCCCCGGCGTGCGTTACCACATCACACTCACTGACGGCAGCGAACTCGAAGTGGACAATCCCTCGCGCTGGCCCGATCCCACCAACATCGACAGCATCCGCGAGCCGGTCATCACCGCCAAGATTCTCACCAATGAAGAATATGTGGGCGGCATCTTCAAGCTTGTGGAAGAAAAACGCGGCAAGCAATTGAACTTCGAATACGTCACCTCCAGCCGCGTACTGCTCACCTACGAGCTGCCGCTGAACGAGATTGTTCTCGACTTCTACGACCGCCTCAAGTCCATCTCCCGCGGTTACGCCTCGCTGGACTATCAACTGGCCGGCGAGTGGGAGTCGCCGATGGTCAAGCTGGACATTCTGGTCAGCGGCGAACCGGTCGATGCGCTCTCGGTGATCGTGCACAAAGACTACGCCTATGAGCGCGGCAGGGCGCTGGTCTCCAAGATGCGCGAACTGATTCCCCGCCAGCAATTCGAGGTGGCCATCCAGGCCGCCATCGGCGCCAAGGTCATCTCCCGCGAAACCGTCAGCCCTCTGCGCAAAAACGTGATCGCCAAGTGCTATGGCGGCGACATCAGCCGCAAACGCAAACTATTGGAAAAACAGAAGGAAGGCAAGAAGCGCATGAAGCGCATCGGCAAGGTGGACATCCCCCAGGAAGCCTTCCTGGCGGTGCTGCGGATAGGTGAAGATTCGCAGAAGTAACCATGGAATATGTGACCCGATTCACACTCCATTCACTCCAATTTGTGGATAATCCCGGCAAGCCGACCTGTGGGTCCCTGCGTCTGAAGGCTCTTCTGGCGAGCAAGGTGCTCTATTCGGAGTGATTGATAAATAAGGAGTTGCTTTCTCTATCAGAAGAGAACCGATCTTGGCAAGAGGAGAATTCTGGATTTCTTCACTCAATTCGCAAAAGAAATCCACAGTTTTTTCCACAATACGAGTGAGCGGAACTTGTATTGCAATGTGTACTCGGCGAGTCGCCCTTCCGCCGCTCTTCAACAACGTCGCGGTTCGGCAAAGGCCCCGCATCGCGAGGCCTATGCCAGCTTTTGTCTGATCGGACTTTACCCGTCTTTAGTGCGCGACGGGAGGCTTGGCTGCCGGCCTGGGCGCTGTCGGCCTAGGCGCCGCCGCTGGCTGGGCCGGAGGAGCGGGCACGCCCGACTTCACGTTGTAGGCGTCGATGATGGCCTTGGTGATGTCTGTAGATGGCTGCGCATAGAGAACTGGACTCTGTTGCTGGGCATAGTCCAGCACTAGCGTGTATCCCTGCTGCTGCTCGTAGCTGGTCAGAACATCACCGACCTTCGAGGCCAAGGTATTGAAAATCTCCTGCATCTCCTGCTGGAAGTCATTCTGGGCGTCCTCGGAGTCGCGTTGCAACTGCTTCTTCTTGTCTTCGATGGCCTTGGTGCGACTGGCGAGCACGGCCTCGCTCAGCTTGTCGCCCTGCGCCTGCAACTGCTTGGTCTCGGTATCGATCTCTTCGGCAAGCGCCCTCAATTGTTCGCGCTTGGGACTGAACTTCTTCTGCAGATCGGCGAAGTTGCGCTGGCCTTCATTGGTTTGCGCCACGGCCGCCTGGAACGCAATGACGGCAATCTTCGCGGGACCGGCAGGCGCGGCGGCGGCAGGAGCGGGCAATGTTTGGGCGGCAGCGCTCAGAGCCAAGCCTGAGGCCAATGTTGCGATGAGTGCAAGCGATCTCTTCATGTGAATCAAAAACTCCTTTGGAATTTCTGTGGGGCTGCGGAATCTTCCCGCGCGAATCAAGGCCTGACTGCGGAGTAACCTCTCCATCCCCCAGCGGACTCTGCGCCGGACGGCGCGGAATCAGGAGAAAGAAGCGAACGCAGACGTCAGCAAGATGCAGTTAGATTATAGGAACGCCAGGTGGGAGCGTCAAATCATGCGTCCGTGAACCCTGCGCCGCCGGCCGCGGTCTTCGCTCTCTCGGAGAAGGCTCCTGAAAACCAAAAGCCCCGCAACGCGGGGCCTTTGCCAATGTCCAATCCATTGGTCTTCAGACTATTTGCGGGCAGCGGGAGGCCTGGCCGCGGGCTTGGGCGCCGCTGGAGCGGCTGTCTCTGCCGGCTGGGGCGGAGGAGCGGGCACGCCCGACTTCACGTTGTAGGCCTCAATGACCTGCTTGGTGATGTCCGCAGCGGGTTGCGCATAGAGAACGGGACTCTGCTGCTGGGCATAGTCCAGCACCAGCGTGTATCCCTGCTGTTCAGCGTATGAGGCCATCACAGCTCCGACCTTCGAGGCCAAGGCGTTGTATACCTCTCCCCCTTCTTGCTGCATATCGTTCTGCGCGTCTTCGAGCTCGCGCTTCGCCTGCTTGGTCTTGTCGTCGATGACCTTGGCCTGGCGGGCTTTTTCGCTCTCACTGAGCGTATCGCTCTGCTTCTGCAACTGCTTGGTCAGGGTATCGATCTCTTCGCCGAGGGCCTTGAGCTGGGCTTCCCTGGGCGCGTACTTCTTCTGCAGGTCAGCGAAGTTACGCTGACCTTCATTGGTCTGCGCCACAGCCACCTGGAAGGCAATTACGGCAATCTTGGCGGGACCGGCAGGAGCGGCGGCGGCGGGTGCGGGCAGCGTTTGGGCGGCAGCGCTCAGGACAATGCCCGAGGCCAGTGTGGCGGCAAGTACAAGAGATCGATTCATGTGAATGGAAAACTCCTTCGGAATTCCTGCGGGTCTCACCGCGCCGGGACGCGGAAACGATCCTGTCCTTCTGAGAATCCTCGTGGCCTTGCTTCATGTTTCTGGGGCGGATGCGGCAGAAACAGCAAAAAACGCGGATGGAGACATCAGCAGGAACTAGATGGATTATAGGAGGCCCAAGTGGGAGCGTCAAACCCGGAGATATGCTCGATCTTCCGCCTTTGATCGCCTTGACTGCACTACACAGCTTCTTGCGCTTGCCAATGGAGAGGGAAGCACACAGAAAAAGGCCGCACCGGGTGAGGGTGCGGCCTTGGCCGGACTCCGGCTTATTTTAGAACGGGTTCAGCTTGGCGATGCCCTTCTTCTTTTTCTTCTTGCTGGAGGATTCGTCGCTGAGGTCAGCCTTCTTCTTCTTGGCGTCGGCGGCGTTGGCAGCCGGGTTCGAGCCGGGCTTGACATCGTTGACCTGATCGGGAGCCTCGGCGGGCTTTTCCGCGGCGGGCAGTGTGGTGTTAACGGGGCCTACTGCCTTGACGACGGCGTTGGGGTCGGCCGTGGGCGCGCTGACCACCTGAACGCCCACGCTGGTGCCGCTCTCGGGCTTCTCAAGCTCCAAGGGCGCCTGGGAGGGTTGGTCGCTGCGGGGAGGTTCATTGACGCCGGTGGGCGTTGCCGCCCCGGCGGGCAAGGCTGCAGGCTTGCCCGCGTTGATGGCGGCGGTGAAGATCGCCAGGTTCAGCTTGGTTACGTCCGACGCGAGGGTGCGCTTGGGGTCGTCCAGGCTGGGCTCTCCCACATGCACCGCCTCCACCACCGAGGGTCCATGCTTGATGACGTCGAAGGTCTTGGTGGTAAAGCGCAGGGGCTGGCGGCTTTGCTCCTCGGCTTCGCTCTCGGCAACCGCGGCCTCGGTAGGCTCGGGAACGGGGCGGTTCATTGCCACCAGCCGGTCGCGGGCATCTTCCACATGGGGAGCCATGGGATAGCGGGTGACGACTTTGGTGTAAGCTTCGGCGGCCCGGTCCTGGTAAACCGCTCGCAATCGTTCCTTGATCGCTCCGGGAAGATTCGGCGCGATCTGTATGGCGTGGGCCTGGCCGGCATACGCATCACCGATGCCCAGCAAGGCCAGGTCGCTCTTGGAGTACAACGGGTAAGTATCCACGACAGTCTTCAGGCGCGCAACGGAAGCGGTGAAATTCTCCCGGCTCCCGTAATAAAGGCCGATCTCGGTTTCCCGCTCGGCCAGAACCTCCTGCACGTCGCGCAGCTTCTGCTTGGCGCGGGGCACCAGCGACGAGTCGGGGAACATATTGATCATCGTGCGGTACTCCCGCTCGGCGTTCTGGGCGTTCGTATAGTCGCGGTCCGGCTTCTCCATCTGCTCGTAGTAGATGTCGCCCACCTTCATCTGCGCCTCGGCGGCCTCCGGAGCATCGGGAAAGAAGGTAATGAAGTCCTTGTACTCGGCTTCGGCCTGGGTAAGGGCCGCGGTGCCGCCCTCCTTGAACCAGGTGTCGCCCACGGCCAGCTTGGCGCGCATCCGGTACTCGGAGTCGGGATAGGTGTTGAGCATGGTCTGCAA
>PMTP01000107.1:531-12366 GCA_003167305.1 Acidobacteriaceae bacterium | reverse complement strand
TCTTCAAAGACCAGCCGCGCGCGCAGCAAACGCGTCTCCGGGTCAGGCAGCTCAGGAGATTCCTTAACCTGCTGGTTGAAGAGCTGCATCAAGGTCACGATGTCCTGCTGCGGGCGATAGGGCTTATCGGTCATAGAATCCTCAATTCATCGTAACCGCTGACGGCCAGCGGCGCAGGTTTGTGTTCCGCAACAGNNNNGCGACACCGCCTTTACCGTACCGTTGTTCGACGAGTTCATGAAGCGCATCATGCCGGGGGGCGAGTGGAAGACGGTTGGCAGTTAATCCAGGCGGGCGGCTAAGGCTCATGGTTTCCCAGGTCCCAAAAGCGGGACCTGGGGCACCCGCGCGGAAGTGTAAAGGATGTCCAGAGACGATGTGTAAAGGATGTCATGGAACTGAACACTCCGGACCATGGGCGCCCCGATTCCGGTTCTTTCGCCAGCCGCGGGTATACTGGATCATAAAAGTGAATCCATGATGGAAATCCAGGATGAGTCAGTGGGTCACGGTATCATGGCAGTCAGCAGGAGAACCTCGCCTTCATGATTTGAGTGGTTACCCAAAGCCGCGGAGGGCCGTCTCGTTTTATCGGTTTTTCCTGATGAATTGAAGTGGAGGGAACTTATGCCAGTCCAGAACGCCTTGAAGTTTCTTTTGGCCGGAGCGCTCGCTGCCTGCGTGATGTCCGTGCCCATGGCAGCGCAGTCAAACTCATCTCCGTTGAGCGGAACCTCCGCAGCGGCGACTCCGATCAAGGATGCCTCCGGATATGACCAGCCTCCGAAGTACATCTTAGATGTGATGCACGCGCCATTCCCGCCCTATCCTGCTGTGAGTCCGACACAGGACTCGATTCTGCTGGTGTATGTGCAGATCTACCCGTCGATTGCCCGGGTGGCGACGCCTTTTCTGCGCCTTGCGGGGGTGCGGGTCGAGCCAAAGAATCACAGCAAGCACGACACCCCGGGCGGTTACGGCATTACAGAGTGTGGTAAGGGCTTCGACCTGGTGCACATCGCCGATGGGACACAAACGCATATCGCGCTTGCAGAGGGCGCGTGCCCGGGCGAGCCAACTTGGTCTGCTGACGGGAAGCGGTTTGCGTTTGTGAATCTCGCTCCCGAGGCCGTCGAGCTTTGGATCGGCGACGGCAAGACGGGCGAAGTCCATCGCGTGCCCGGGGCGCGTATCAACCCGATGTTCAACGACGAGATGCAATGGATGCCTGACCAGAAGACGCTGCTGGTGAAGCTGGTGCCCGAGGGGATGGGTGCGCCGCCTCCCGAGCCCATTGTGCCAATTGGACCGAGCATCCAGGAGACGGGAGGCGAAAAAGGACAAAGCAGCACGTATGAAAACCGGGATACGCTGAACAACAAGCATGACGAGGACCTCTTCGATTACTACGCGGCCTCACAGCTAGCGTTGGTGGATGCGGCGACCGGAGCGATAACTCCGGTGGGAAAGCCGGCGAATTACGAAACGGTAGATCCTGCGCCGGATGGGCAGCACATCCTTGTCACCGCGATCCACAAGCCCTACTCGTATGTCACCACGTACGATCGATTCCCGCAGGAGGTCGAGGTTTGGGACGTGTCGGACCCTGCGCACGTTGCTGTTCATACCATCGCGTCGCTTCCACTGGCGGATCGCGTTCCCATTCATGGCGTTCCTGTGGGTCCGCGCGAATTTTCATGGCGCGCCACCGATCCGGCCACGCTGGTCTGGGCGGAAGCGCTGGATGGCGGCGACTGGAATGTGAATGTTCCGGCGCGCGACAAGATCATGCTGCAAAAGGCGCCCTTCACCGCACCCGCTTTGGAAATCGGGCGGACTGAGCAGCGTTACATAGGGTTTCTTTGGAGCGACCATCCGAGCGTCGCTTTTCTAAACCAGTACGATGAGAACCGGCACTGGAAAAAGACCTTCATACTCGACGTGGACGATCAGCAGCAAAAGCCACGCCTGCTTTGGGATCTGTCTACGGACGAGCATTATGCGAATCCCGGCAATCCGGTGAGACACTATCTTGCGAACGGGGTCCGTGTGGTTCGCCAGGACGGTGATTCGATCTACCTTGCGGGAGCCGGCTCTTCGCCGGACGGGGATCGGCCTTTCCTCGATCGGCTCGATCTCAAGACGCTCAAATCCGAACGTCTGTTTCGCAGCGACAAGATGTCGTATGAGCAGTTTCTTTCCTTCACCGGAACGGACACGCGGACATTTCTCACCTGGCATCAATCGCCGACCGATCCGCCCAATGCGTTTGCACGAACGCTGGGAAGTTCCCTGGCTGCGCCCGCCGGAGAGGCGGCCTTTGCTTCAACGAGTATGGCAATTACCCACATGCCGGATCGGACACCGGAAGTGCGGGCAATCAAGAAGCGGTTGGTCAATTACAAGCGCGCCGACGGGCTTGACCTGTCGTTTACGCTGTATACGCCGCCCGGCTATCAGGAAGGCACACGCGTCCCTACCATTCTTTACGCATATCCGCTGGACTATGCTGATCCTTCGAAGGCCGGCCAGGTTACAGGCTCGCAGGAAACCTTCACGCAGCTCTATGAATACAGACTGCTGCTGCTTGCGGGATACGCAATCATAGACAACGCTTCGTTCCCCATCATCGGCGATCCGAAGAAAGCCTACGACACTTATCTGGAACAGCTTGTGGCCGACGCCAAGGCCGCGGTGGATGAGGCGGTGCGGCTTGGGGTAGCCGACCCCGACCGCATCGGAGTGACGGGACACAGCCACGGCGCTTTAATGACCGTGAACCTTGTGGCCCATTCCAACTTGTTCCGTGCCGGCGCCGCTACCAGCGGCTCCTACAACAAGACGCTCACGCCTTTCGGTTTCCAGAGTGAGCGGCGCTCGGTTTGGGAAGCGCCGGATGTGTATCTGAAAGTCTCCCCATTTTTCTCCGCAGACAAATTGAAGACGCCGCTGCTGATTGTGCATGGCGCGGAGGACGCGAATCCCGGCACTACGCCGCTGCAATCGCAAAAGCTCTACGAAGCCATTCGAGGCAATGGGGGCACGGCGCGCCTGGTGATTCTGCCGCATGAGCCGCATTGGTATTCCGCAATGGAGTCGAACGAGCAGCTGATTTACGAGATGGTCCGCTGGTTTGACAAATACGTGAAGAACGCGCGGCCGCGTTAAGCAAGCCCGCATTGACAATTTTCAAAGAGGAAAGCGGCTCAATGCGGGAACCCCCCAGCCACTTCGGGGAGCGGTAATCTGAAACGCAAAAAGCTGCAGCCCCTTCCAAGGCTGCGACTCTTTGCGGCTGACTTGTTGCCGAACTACATCTCCTTGACGCCTTCGACAAACGCCTTCAGCTTGCGGCTGCGCGACGGGTGGCGGAGCTTGCGCAGGGCCTTGGCTTCGATCTGGCGGATGCGCTCTCTGGTCACCTGGAAGCTCTGGCCGACCTCTTCCAGGGTGTGCTCGGAGCCGTCTTCCAGGCCGAAGCGCATCTTGATGACGCGCTCCTCGCGCGGCGTGAGCGTGCGCAGAACCTGCGAGGTGTACTCCTTGAGGTTCACGCTGATGACCGCCTCGGAGGGCGAAACCGCCTGCCGGTCCTCGATGAAGTCGCCGAGGTGCGAGTCTTCCTCTTCGCCGATGGGAGTTTCCAGCGAGATCGGCTCCTGCGCGATCTTGAGCACCTTGCGCACCTTGGCCACGGGAATGTCCATGCGCTTGGCGATCTCTTCGCTCGAAGGCTCGCGGCCCAGCTCCTGGACAAGCTGGCGGCTGGTGCGGATCAGCTTGTTGATGGTCTCGATCATATGCACCGGGATGCGAATCGTCCGGGCCTGGTCGGCGATGGCGCGCGTAATGGCCTGGCGAATCCACCAGGTGGCGTAGGTNNTGCAGGCCGCGGTTGGTGTATTTTTTCGCAATCGACACAACCAGGCGCAGGTTGGCCTCGATCAGCTCGCGTTTGGCCTGCTCGGCGTCCATGTCGCCCTGGATCATCTCGCGCTGCGTGCGCTTGAGCTCGGCGATCACCACGCCGGCCTCGCCCTCGATCTTTTCCAGATCCGCCTTGCAGTTCTTCTGCTGGCGGCGGTACTCCTTCTTCAGCTCTTCACTCTTGCTGGCCTCGTGCTTCTGCTCCAGCGAGCGGATCTGTCGCTCCAGCGTGCGCATGGTATCGACGGTCTTGTTGACCTTGTCCAGCAGGCGCTTGCGTTCCGGAGCGGTGTACTTGAGTTCGCGCACAATCCGCGAGACCAGCACCTTTTCGCGCGCGATCAGCCAGCGGGTGTGGCGCGCGGCGGAGGCCTTGACCTTGGCGGCCGATGCGGCCTGCTTCTCTTCGAGCACCACAATTCTCTTCTGGTGCTTGACCAGCGCGTCGGTGCGGGCCACGGTCGCCTTGACGCGGGCCAGCACCACCTCCTCGGTGAGTTCCTCATCGTCGAAGATCACCACCTCTTTAACGTTGCGCACGCCGCGCTTCAGGTCCTCGCCCAGCGCGGCAATCTCGCGAATTACGATGGGCGAACGCGAGATGGCCTTGAGCACGCGCATCTGCCCGCGCTCGATGCGCTTGGCAATCTCGACTTCGCCCTCGCGCGTTAGCAGCGGCACCGTGCCCATCTCGCGCAGGTACATGCGCACCGGGTCGTTGGTCTTCTCCAGCGTTCCCGGCGTCAGGTCGAGCTCGACGTCCTCGCCTTCTTCCAGCTCAAACTCCTTGTCGCCGTGGAACTTGGGGCCGTCCAGCAGGTCGATGCCCTGGGTGCCGATGGTGGTGATCAGGTCGTCCAGATCCTCGGGCGAAGAACCCATCTCATCGGGCAGCATATCGTTCACGTCGCCGTAGGTCAGATAGCCCTTTTCCTTGCCCACTTCAATCAGGGTGTCAATGTCGTGATCATGCTCGTGATCGGGTTCGTGATCGTGTTCTAACTTGTCGTCAATCGCCAAAATATGCCTACTCTCCTTAACAAAGCAGATGCAGCACCGTCTTGCGCAGTCGATTTACGCAACGGTGCGTGGACTGTTCTGAGCGCACTGAAAAAAAGACTTCCATATGGAAATCCAAAAAGCCGGCGCCCGCGGACACAATTCCGCGTTCTTCCGCAAAAAATGCGGTTTCAGGGTAGTTGCTCGGAAGAGGATCACAGCGCATCAGGTTTCGCCTGGTTCGCCCGCGAGCCGGAGCTCATGGTTGGGGCAGAGGGGCGCTCATCCTCACAGAGACAATCAGATTACCACATCTGCCTATGTTAAAAAAAGAAAAATCGAACGAGCAACCCGCTTCTTTCTCTCGCCTCTTTAGGTTAGACGCGCCAGCGAACCCACGGAAGCAGGTATTTCACTCGGCGCAGCCCGCCTGCGGCCTCTATTGCACTTCAAACGGCAATTCAGAAAGAAAAATGAGCGCCATCAAGAATTACCGGTACGACGGTAGTATGATGGTGAAATTATTTGTTTTGCCGCAAATTTGTTGCGGAATTTCCGGAGGCTGCCATGCGTAGATTTGTGATTTCGATCTTCTGCGCGGCGCTCATGATGAACGCCGCCTTCGCCAAAGAGAACTCCAACGACGATAAGAAGCCTTACAAGATTTGGGGCGGAATGATGACCTTTCCGCTCGTGGTCACCTACGATGGCCCGGTTTTGCCCCGAGAGAGCACCGCGATTCTGGTCATTGCCAAAGACACCAAAATCAACTCCATCGACGGCATCCGGGTCGACGATCAGGGCCAGTGGGTGAATTTTCTGAAGAATCCCACCGGCAACTCCAATATTGTGCAATTGCTGCCGGGAAGGCACGTGATCGGCATCTCCTACGAGACCAAGATTTTCCAGGGCAGTCTCTACTTTGTCTCCAGCGAGTTCTACTTCGAGGTGGCCTTTGAGGCCGCGCCGGGCCACGTCTATCTGGCGGATTCCAACGGAAGCGCGAAGATGACCACCGCATGGCGCAAGCCGACGACTGTCGAGGGGAGCTTCACTCCGCGCATCACGGAAATCACCGCCGAACTCGACGAAAAAGAAAATCACAATCTCGACGGCTCTTTCAAAAACCTCAATAAGATTTACCGCATCTCGGATTGGCTGGCAGCGCGCCAGAAGGCGGCCAGCGAAGGGCACTTGAGGGGGAAAGCCGAAAGCCAGACGCTGGGGCCGGATGCCGCGAAGAACAATAGCTTTCTCTCCGGTCCGGCCGAAAAATAAATTGGCGGGGCTAACTACCGCTCCGGCGGCCTCTGATTGTGCAACTGGCGCAGCGCGCGGTCCAGATCGAGCTTTTGCTGGGTCAGCACGGCCAGCTCGGCAAAGTCGCCGCGGCGCTCAGCCTCGGCGATCAGCTCGCGCAGCTCGCGCTGGCGACGCACGATAGCCCGCTCGTGAATCTCCTGGATGGCGCTCTGCACCTCGCTCTCCTCGGGCGGACGGGTCTCGGCCAGCAGCGTCTCGGCAAGCAAAGCCCGCTGCGCCTCGTCGTCAACCACTTCCATCGGGTCGCGAGCCTGGCGGAGGCTGAGCGCCTGCAACGCCGCGAAGACGCTCAGATGCTCAAACCACGCGGGCTGCTCTGCCAGCGCCCGTGCGGCCAGCCCACGCGCTCGCTCGTTCTCCGGATCGTCGATGGCCAGCGCCCGCAGCAGCACCCGCTCGACCTCGGTCAGCGCCGTGGCCCGCGTCTCGATGTGGTCGCGCCGGCGCAGCGCGGCCTGGCGCAGCTCCTCGCGCAGCACGGCCGAGTCGATGCCCAGCTTCTGCGCGGCGTCGTGCGCGAACTGGTCGCGGGCCAACTTCTCCGGCATGCGGCGAATGTGCGGCAGCAGAAAGTTCATCGCCTTCACCTTCTGCTCGGAGCTCGCGCCGGGGAAGGCCAGCCGCGCGCGCTCGATTAGGTAGTCGGCCTGCCGCCGCGCGCCGCGCAACGCCGCCGTGTAGGCCTCCACGCCCCGCTCGCGGATGTAGCGGTCCGGGTCAAGGCCGCCGTCGAGGGTGACGATCTTGATGTTGAAACCCTCCTCGGTGAGCAGGGCGATGGACTTCTCGGCGGCATTCGAGCCGGCGGCGTCGGGATCGAAGTTGACCACCACCTGCGACGTATGCCGCTTGAGAATCGCCACCTGCTGCTCGGTGAAGGCCGTTCCGCTGGTGGCGATCACGTTCTGTATCCCGCGCAGATAGACCGAGATGCAGTCCATTTGCCCCTCCACCAGCAGCGCAAACTCCATCTGGCGAATCGCCGTCCTCGCCTTGTTCAGATTGAAGAGGACCAGGCTCTTTGAATAGAGCGGCGTCTCCGGCGAGTTGATGTACTTTGCGCCTGCCTTCTCGCCGGTCTCCAGCGTTCGCGCCGTAAAGGCGATCACGCGGCCGCTCTCATTGCAGATGGGGAAGGTCACCCGCTTGCGGAAGCGGTCGTAGATCGGTCCCAGGCTCCCGTTGCCTTGCTCCTTGGAGCTGAAAAGCCCCGAAGCGCGGAGGGTCTCGTTGTCGGCCATGCCGCTCAGCCGGTCCCTCAGCGCATTGAAACTGTCGGGCGCGTAGCCGATGCGGAAGGCTCTAATCCCTTCCGGCGTCAGTCCGCGCCCGGCCAGGTACTCGCGCGCCACAGCCCCTTCCGGCCCGCGCATCTGCTCCTCGAACCATGCGGTTGCAGTCTCGTGCAGCTCCAGCAGCTTGGCCCGCTGGCGTGCTCCGGCAGCCTCTTCCGGCGAGGAAAACTCCCTCTTGGGCAGCGGAATCCCGCACTTGCCCGCAACGATGCGCACCGCTTCGGGGAAGCCCACGTTCTCAATCTTCGCGACAAAAGAAAAAACGTCGCCCGAAGCCTGGCAGCCGAAGCAGTGGTAGAACTGCCGCACCGCATGGACAGAGAACGACGGCGACTTCTCCTTGTGGAAGGGGCAGAGCCCGGTGTAGTTCTGCGCCCCCGCCTTGCGCAGCCGGATGTAGCCCTCGATCACCTTGACGATGTCGGCCTGCTGCTTCACGGTTTGGGAAAAGTCGATCACGGGGTCTGTATAGAGGATAAGGCCGGAAGCTTGGGAGGCGCATTGGCAATCCGGTGTCTTGGAGAACAACTTGCCAAATGCACTAAATTATTGATATTGTTACATATGGTCGCAATGATTAATAGATCGGCGGAACGTAAAGCTCGGTTAAGGAACTTGTGCAATGGCGAAAAATAATATCCCGCGTCACATCGGTTTCATTCCCGATGGGAATCGACGCTGGGCTGTGGATCATGGCCTGCCAAAAGAAGCCGGATATGCTCAAGGTATCAACCCGGGGTTGCTGCTGTTCGAGAAATGTAAAGAATGCGGGATCAAGGAAACTTCCATCTATTGCTTTACTCAGGACAACACCAGGCGGCCTTCCATTCAGAAAAAGGCATTCAGTGAGGCCAGTGTTGCATTCGCTTTTGAGATTGCACGCCGTGGAGCGGCTCTGCTTGTCGTCGGCGATGAAACCTCGAAGCAATTCCCCAAGGCGTTAAACGAATTCCGGCATCGCCAGGGTGTCGGAATGAAGGTGAATCTACTGGTCAACTATGGCTGGGAATGGGATCTGGCCGGTCTTAAAAACGGCGGCCTGCGTTCAAGTGAGGTTTCGCGTCTGGATTTGATCGTACGCTGGGGAGGAAGACGCCGATTAAGCGGTTTTCTTCCAGTGCAATCGATTTATGCGGATTTCTATGTCCGGGATGAATATTGGCCAGATTTCGATCTCCAGCATTTTGAGCACGCACTCGCCTGGTTTAAAAGCCAGGACCCGACACTCGGCGGGTAATAGAAATGTTCGGCCCGGATCTGATGCGCGCCTTCCGGGAATTCAAGGCCCTCTGGGATCCCGATAACCGGCAGGTGCCCCGCTCATCAGCCCCGAAGAATCACCATGAGACTTGGAAAGCTGTGCCCCGTTCATCGCAGTTTTATCGCGATGAGCGGGCGGGCGTCCTACATCCTCCGTCATGATGAAGATGTATTGATTCTGCGTGTCTTGAGAGGCAGAAGAAATATAGAGGCGCTGCTGAGCAAGGTATAGAAGATCAATTGCACTATAGGGAAAGTGGAAGGAACCCGCATCGCCCACCGGCGCGAAATCTATATATAACTGGACATGCCCAGCCCATAATGCGCCCGCTGCTCCATTTCACAATTTGAACAAAAGCGCTTGCTGAACCGTTTATAGTGAAGTGAGGCTGAAGAGCAGAAACGCTCCGGGATTTCTGTTGCTACCGGCGCGGCCCGGCAGGAGTCAAACGATACTGAGTGCCTATCCTGAATGAAAGTCAAGTGCTCTATAGGAACCGTAGACAAGAGCGTTGCGTATCTTGAACGTATGAAGCTCACGGCATTGGCAGTAGCGGTGTGTCTGGGGATGATTGCCTGTGCGTCTTCAGCCGCGCAGAGCAACAAGCCGGCTGTAACCCCGGCGCAGATACCCAAGGCGCAACCCGCCCGCGAATATCGCGTGCCGCTGCTCAGCGAAGGATTGAAGCTCTCGGACTTTGCGGGCATGAATCCCCGGCCGGAGCTGAAAGACAAGCTGCTGAAGATTACTGGTTTTATCCAGAATTCTCCGCACGACGGGCAGTCTGCTACCGAAGAGACAGAAGTCTGGCTGGGGCATACAAAGAGCACATTCTATCTTGTGTTTATTTGTTACGACCATCACGCGGACCTGATTCGCGGACATCTGGCGCGGCGCGAAAATATCCTGAGCGATGACAACGTCTCGGTGCTCTTCGATCCCTTTCAAGACCACCGCAAGGGCGTGCTCTTCACGGTGAATCCGGTCGGCGTGCAAGCCGACGCGGCATGGACCGAAAACCAGAACCAGGATTACAGCTACGATCAGGTATGGGATTCGGAGGGGCAAGTGACGCGCGACGGATGGATGGCGATGATGGCCATCCCCTTTCGCAGCCTGCGCTTTCGCCCCGGCGGCTCGGACTGGGGCGTAGTCTTCTCGCGCAACTTCCCGCGCAATAGCGAGACAGACTTCTGGCCGCGCGTCGCAGCCAACATCTCCGGCGTTCTCACCCAGGAAGAAACCCTGAAAGGCATTGAGGGAGTGACCGGCTCGCATAACATCCAAATCAATCCCTATGTGCTCGGGCAGAACGAGCGCACGCTTGAGACCCTGGACCCCCTCGATCCCTATTTCAGTTCGCGCCACCTGGAAGCCACGGCGGGTGGCGAGTTCAAGGCCGTTCTCAAAGACAAGATCGTCTTCGATGCCACCGTCAACCCGGACTTCAGCGACATCGAGTCCGACCAGCCGCAGTTCACCGTCAACCAGCGCTATCCGGTGTACTTCCCTGAGTTACGCCCGTTTTTTCTGGAAAATGCTAACTACTTTACCACGCCCTCGCCAATTATCCTGCTCTACACCCGCAACATCGTGCATCCGGAGTATGGGGCGCGCCTGACCGGCAAGTTAGGCCACACCAATATCGGCCTGCTGGCAATCGACGACCGGGAGCCCGGCGAGACCGTCAGCGCCGGTGACCCGCTCTACAAGAAACGCGCAACCATTGCCGTGGGACGTGTCTCCCAGGATTTCGGCAAAGGGTCGAGCATTTCCGCGCTGTATACCGATTACGAGTTCGGCCAGGGATGGAACCGCATTGGCGGAATCGACTCTATCGTGCGCTTCAACGATAAGTGGACGGCCATGGGGCAATGGGTGGAAAGCTCGACCATGGGCACCGTCGACAGCGGCAATCCTCCCACCTATTCCGCCGGACCGACCTGGAACATGGCCGTGCAGCGCTCCGCACACTCGTTCAACCTCAATTCATCCTATTTGGATTTCAGCACCGGCTTTCAAACCCAACTGGGTTTCATCCAGTCCACGAACATTCGCAGCGGCCATACTTACTCAAACTATCTGTGGTATCCGAAGCACAGAAAAATCCTGACCTTTGGGCTGGAAACGAACCAGAACATAGCCTTCAACCATCAAGGCGACCGCGTTTATCATTACTCGAACTTCGATCCTTTTTTCATTCTGCCCCGCAATTTCGTCTTTGCTCCCATCATCGGCCAAAGCTCCGACACGGTCGGGCCGCCTAGCTATTCCGTGCTCACGAAATATACTAACTTCACGGAGAATTACGGCGGGATAGTCTTCCGCGGCGCGCCGTGGGCGCAGCTGAACTTCAATATTCAGGCCCTCCGCAGCGGAAATGTGAACTATAACCCCGTTGCAGGACAACCGCCTTCGTTGATGAATCAGAAGACAGCGCAGGTCTATGTTACCTTGCAGCCCATCCGGCAACTGACCGCCGATAACATCTATCTGCTGGATCGCGATCATTCCGTCGCGGACGGCGCGCTGGTCTACGAGAGCCAGACCTTCCGCACCAAGGTCAATTATCAATTCACGCGGGCGATTTCCGCTCGCGTCATCGTTGAGTATGACTCGACGCTGGCCAATCCCGCGGAGACCTCGCTGCCACGGACCAAGCAGATTGGCACCGAGGCGCTCTTTACCTGGCTTCCGCATCCAGGCACGGCGGTCTATGTCGGCTATAACAACGATCTGCAAAACCTGGCCCCGTCGCTCTGTAATCGCTTGCCCGGCGGAGCCTGCGATCCCGATAATAATGTCCCCCCTCGGTCGACGAACTTTCTGAACGATGGCAAGCAGATCTTCGTGAAAGCATCCTATCTATTCCGCTTTTAGGCTCCGCTTTTGAGCCAAGTAAACGGCCGGCCCGATCCCTGTTGCAACGAATATCTCCTTCGCGCATCCAATATCTGTAAGGCAGAGGAGGTTCCCCATGTCGCTTCGCCCCGTGAAGCAGATTCTTGAAACCAAACCCACCGTCGAGGG
>PMTP01000107.1:0-523 GCA_003167305.1 Acidobacteriaceae bacterium | reverse complement strand
ATCACCTACGTGCTGGCCGGCGAAGTGGCGCATGGCGACAGCCTGGGCAACAAGGGCCGCATGACCGCCGGAGACGTGCAATGGATGACCGCAGGCAGCGGAATCCTGCACCAGGAGATGCCCAAGGGCGACGCCGCTGGCCGCATGCACGGCTTTCAGCTTTGGGCCAACCTGCCCGCCGCGCTGAAGATGACCGATCCACGCTACCAGGACATTCCTGCGAGCGCGATACCGGAGGTGACCGAGGATGACGGGAGCCGGGCGCGGGTGATCTGCGGCGAGTTCTGGGGCCAGAAGGGGCCGGTCGAGGGCGTGGCGACCGATTCCAATGTGGCCGCGCGCTACGTGGACATTTCGATCCCGCCCGGCAAGCGCAAGCGGATTCAGGTGGAGACGACGCGCAACGCCTTCGCTTATGTCTTTGCCGGAGCGGGCAGCTTCCGCGACGCCTCGACGCCTCAGGCCGTGCTGACCGAGTCGGCCGTGGACCCCAACGCGGTCCCGGTCTACGACGCCCGGAACC
>PMTP01000011.1 GCA_003167305.1 Acidobacteriaceae bacterium | reverse complement strand
GCCGCGTCGCTGGTTGGGCCGGTAAGCAGCCGCGGTCCGCGAGTGACCCTGGCCATCCAAGTCCGGCCCATGTTAAAGGTGCTGAGCGGATTCCCTTGTGGAAATGTGGTGTAGCACATCTTGAAGGTGTCGCGCGGGCCGCCCTCCTTGAACCCCCAATCGCATTCGAAGGCCAGCTTGTCGGAGTCGACGAAAGCCATGCGGCTCTCATAGAGGTGCGACAAAGCAACTCCCAGGCCAACCGCCTTGCCGGCCTTAAGGTCGAAGGCCACTGATGCTGTTCCTGAAGAGGCTAGAAAGTAGCTTCCATCCTGGCTCCAGGCAACAGATGCCTGGCGCGGCTCCGAGATGGCGCGCCAGGCCGCGCTTGGGGCCTGGGCGCTGAAGTTGGAAAGATAAAAGTCCGTGTTCTCATACAGCATCTTGCCGGTGCGCAGATCACTGAGCTTTAGCCAGCCATAGCTTCCGCGTCCGCTGAGCCTCAACCGGCGGTCGAAGCTGCGGCTGAAGCAGGCAAAGGAATATCCGTCCGGCGAGAGGCTGTCTTGCAGGCAGCCGGCGTAGTCGGCAAAATCGTGAACTCGCACCCGCTGCCCGGTCGCAACATTCCAGTCTTCGAAGCGCAGGCCTGCGTAATAGAACACAACATCGGCCGAGTCGGGCGTGAACTGCGCCATCTGGGCTTCGGGAGCGTCGATGGAAAAGAGCAGCTTGAGCGGAGCGCGGCTAAGCACGTGAATCTTCAACTCATCCTGCGCCAGCAGGAACTTGGCATCGGGGCTCAGGCGCACATTCTCGAGCGCCGGACTCATGGGCGGGTCCAGCTTAATGGTCTTGAGTCCAGCGGTGGGAGCCACCAGCGGGTTGATTCTCTGGCGGATCAGGAAATCCTGGAATGCCTTGAACTCCGACCGCTCCTGGGGTTGGGTATTGCTGCACGACGAGGGAAGCGACTTGTTCATCTTCTCCGCCATGCGCACCCGCATGGACGTATTCGTGGTCAGGTCAAGAGCATCGGTAATGAGATTGCCCTTGTAGCCTTCGTTGAGGCTGGCGCGGTCGAGGATCGAATCAAAGGCTTGGGGCGCGAACCCAGCCTTCACCATGGCGTAAAAACCCACCCGGTCGGCCTGTAGTTCGTCGCTCTCCAGGTCATCGATGCTCAGCCAGGGATTCCATTTGTACTGAAGAATATCCCTGGGTACGTTCAGCATCCTCTGGAACTTGTCACGGACATCGGCCTGGCCGCCGAGCGATTTGACCTCCAGCAGCTTGTCCATCGCCCTCGTATACACTGTGGCCGAATGGTGGATATAAATGCTGCCTATTTCGTGCGCCAGCACCCCCGCCAGCTCGTCTTCATTGCGCGCATCCAGGATCAGCTTGCGGCTGACATAGACGTGGCCGCCGGCCAGCGAAAACGAACTCACCGCGCCTGACTCGAAGATGCGGAAGGAATAGTGAATCGACGTTGGGGGCAGTTGGGCGAGCAGCTTTTCTCCCAGCTTCGTCAGGAACTCGCTCTTCTCCGCGGGCAGCAGCAAATAGTGCGGCTCAACCCCCTCGGCCTGGGCCTCGCCCAGCCACTGCTCCTGCTGGTCGCTGAAGATGTTGGCGCGGTGGATGGTCAGAGAAGGCTCGGAAATTGAGCATCCGTTGGGCTGTTGCGCGCTTGTTGCTTCAAGAAAGCCAGCCAGAACAAAGATCAGAACGAAAGATCGTGCAAGCCGTGTCATGGTGCCACCTCACTGTGCAGCCCGGAGCAGGCTTTATCCACGCATCGAACTCACTTTGCCGGAAGGGCGTTTTGCGGCTCAATGCTGATCGTAGATGAACCCACTCCAAACTATCACAGCATTAGACACTCGATTCTCCCCATCAGTTACGAGTTAATTCATGCAGACGCTGCCTGCTACCCTCCAAGGCAGGCTCGCGCGCATAAGCTACGCTCTCCTATCCAATGCGACACAAAAAGAAAAAGCCGGGAGCAGCATAAGCTGCTCCCGGCACGGCTCAACCTTCAAGCCGCTTTTGCATCGGCGGCCGACCGCACCCGGAAGCGCTTCATCGAAATCGACAGCGTGCGCTCAATTTTGCGCAGGTCGCCGCGTTCCGCCGGTCCGGCAAAGGTGGAAGCTACGCCATGCGCCGAAGCGCGGCCCGTGCGGCCTACGCGATGGACAAAATCCTCGGCCATCTTGGGCATGTCGAAGTTGATCACGTGCGCCACGTTGGCCACATCGATGCCGCGCGCGGCCACGTCCGTCGCCACCAGCACGCGATGGCGGCCCTCGGAAAAGCTGCGCAGAGCCTGGTTGCGCTGGGCCTGTGAGCGGTCGCCGTGAATCTGCGTCGCCGAATGGCCGCTGCGCACCAGCCTGCGCGCCACGCGATCCGCGCCGTGCTTGGTGCGCACGAAGACCAGGAAGCTGCCCGTCTCCGCTCCCAGCAGGTGTTCGAGCAGTTCCTGCTTCTTGTCCGGCTCGACCTCAAAGGTTCGCAGCTCGACGTTTTCGGCAGGCTTGAGCACCGAGCCAATCTCGACGCGCACCGGGTTGTTCAGGTACTTGCGCGCCACTTCCTTGACAGAACCTTCGAGCGTGGCCGAGTAGCACAAGGTCTGCCGCACGGCGGGAAGCGTGGCCGCGATGCGCGCAATGGCCGGCTGGAAGCCCATATCGAGCATCCGGTCNNCCGGGCGTGGCGACGATGAGGCGTGCGCCACGGCGAATGGCATCGAGTTGTGAGCGCTCGGCGAGCCCGCCGACCACCAGGGCCACGGTCTGTTCGGAGCTGGTGCGAATAGTGAGGAAGGCCTGCTCCACCTGCATGGCCAGCTCGCGAGTGGGCAGCAGGATGAGCGCATGCGCCGCGGGTCCCCGAGCTATCGCCTTCTGGAGGAGTTCTACAATCGGAATGAGGTAGCCGAGCGTCTTGCCAGTTCCGGTCTGCGCGGTGGCCAGCACGTCGCGGCCTTCCAGAGCGGGAGGAATGCAGCCGATCTGCACCGGGGTGGGGATTTCAAATTTGTTGGCGTCAAGCCGCGCCATCAAGGCGGGCGAAAGAGAGAACTGCGTAAACTGTGTCGTCAAAATTAAGTCATTTCCTAGGGGTTCCGGAGCCGCCAATGCGGCCTGCAAACGGAACCGGACAGAGAGGCGCGCGCACCCATTCAGGGGCGCAAGCCTGCATATTGATATGCGTAAGGGAGAACCGAAAGTCAAATTTAAGACTGGCCCAGCATTCAAAAGGGGAGAATGCCCTGGCCCGGAGCTGCCACACGCTACGTCATCGCCAGACGGCACATTGCCGAACGGCACCACGCTCTTGCGCATACAACATTCAACGCGC
>PMTP01000033.1 GCA_003167305.1 Acidobacteriaceae bacterium | reverse complement strand
CGTCCGCCTTCTGCACAGGCCGCTCTCGGCCTAGACTCATTGGATATGGCCACTCTTCCCAACCTGGCATTCGATAGCGGATTGCCGGCCAACGTCGATGCCGAAAAAACCATCCTCGGCGCGATCCTGCTGGACAACGCCGCTCACGCCGAGGCCAAGGAAAAGCTCAACGAGGACGACTTCTCGCTGGACTCGCACCGCCGCATCTTCCTGCGCATGACCGAGCTGATGGACGCGCAGCGGGCGGTGGACATTGTGACGCTGGCCGCCGAGCTGGACCGCTACAAGGAGCGCGACGCCATCGGCGGCGTGGCCTATCTGGCTTCACTCACCGAGGGTTTGCCGCGCCGCCCGGTGATCGAAGAGTACATCCGCATCGTCAAGGACAAGAGCCTGCTTCGCAAGCTGATGCTGATCTGCTCGGCGGCCATCGCGCGCGCCGCGGACCAGGGCGAGACGGCTCTGGAAGTCCTGAACGCCGCCGAAACGCAACTGATGGAGGTCAGCGAAAAAGGCCTCACCGGCGGCTTGCAGAGCCTGGAAAAGATCGTCGAGGGCTCCTTCGGCAACATCGACAATTTGTACAAGCAGAGCCGCGAGGTCACCGGCCTGGCCACTGACTTCACGCAATTTGACGTGATGACCAGCGGCCTGCAAAAGGGCGAACTGATCATCATCGCCGCGCGACCCTCGATGGGCAAGACCGCGCTGGCCATCAACATCGCGCAAAACGCGGCCGTCAATCACGAGGCCATCGTGGCCGTCTTCAGCCTGGAGATGAGCAAGGAATCGCTGCTGCGCCGCATGCTGGCTTCTCAGGCCTGGGTGGACCAGCAGAAGCTGCAAAAGGGCTTTTTGGGCCGCGAGGACCACGACAAGCTGACCAATGCGCTGGGCCAACTGGTCGATTCGCGCCTCTTCATCGACGACACGGCCGGCATCTCGCTGGCCGAGATGCGCGCCAAGGCGCGGCGGCTCAAGCAGAACGCCGGCGGACTCGACCTGGTGGTGGTGGACTATTTGCAGTTGATGTCGGCCACGCTGCCTTCCAACAACAAAAAGGGTTACGAAAACCGCACGCAGGAGGTCTCGGCGATCTCCCGCGGCCTGAAGGCGCTGGCCAAGGAGCTGAACGTGCCGGTGGTGGCGCTCTCGCAGCTCTCCCGCGCCGGCGTGCAGCGCAAAGACGACCATCGCCCCATGCTCAGCGATCTGCGCGAGTCCGGCTCCATCGAGCAGGACGCCGACGTGGTCGCCTTCATCCACCGCGAGGCTTACTACAAGCACGACGAAGAGATGAGCGAGGCCGACAAAGCCAAGTCGGAGATCATCATCGAAAAGCAGCGCAACGGACCGACGGGCACGGTTCACCTGAACTTCATCGCCCGCTTCACGCGCTTTGACAATCCCGAGTCGGAGCACGGGGTGTGAGGCTGTCTCACGTCTCATTCACAATCAACGCGATGCGTCCAACGATCAACTCGCTGGGCGGCTCGCCTTGCTCCACTTCGAGCAGGTCCACTGGGTAGGCGATGTTGTGCGGGCGCAGCACCAGCCGGTGGGCGACAAAGTCCACATAGCGCAACCTCAGGTGCGAGCCGTGGCGTACGGCGTAAAGGTTGGGCCGGTTGGGCCTGTAGGGAATCAGCGCGTTGTAGTGGCGGTCGATCAGCGTGAGCGCCTCGGGCAGAATCAGCGGCTCCATCGGCATGGCGTCGGCGGCGGAGATGCGGACGGCCACAAATCGCTGCCAGGCGCGGCGCGGGGTCGAGACGCGCGTGCGGATCGACTGCAGCAGACCGGCGGGCAGGTGGAGCATGGTCTGCGCGGCTGAGGCCCGTATGAAGGGCTCAAAGAGCGCCGCCGCATGGGAGACGACCGGAACCGCGCCGCCGCCTTCGCCGGCCGGCAACCCCTCGCTGGAGAAGTTCGTGGGCAGCAGATCGCCGGCCGCCATGTGCTGCGCCGCCAGAATCCGGTCCAGCGCCTCCAGCGAGAGCTGCCGCCGGCTGTGCAGGAAATTCGACAGATGCGATTGCCCAAAGCCGGTCTGGCGCGCCAGCAGGGAGACGCTGACGGTCCCCCGCTGTATCCTGCGCAGCAGTTCCAGGCGGAGCCGCTCATGCATTTGGGTAAAGTTCATCTGTGAATAATCCGCCACCAGCAATGGGAACGAACGGTTCCCATTTTCCTCCTGCAAACCTGGGTGGGCCGAGTGGCCTTCATTGTCGGCGCTTCTCCAGAAAATGGGAAGCGCGGGAGCAGAAAGCTGCTGGGAGAGATTGACGCAAGAGAACCATCTTTCTAGATTAGTTTTACTTAATCTCGTAGTGGCCTGTGGGAATTTTTTAGAAACGCTTCATTGCCGCAAGGCTGAATCGGACGATATCTTGTCACTTTCAGCGGACAATGAACAATTGCCGGGAGATACAAATCTTTTCCGGCCTTCACTTTCCCGCCCCAAAGCGCTCAGCAGAGGCTCTCGTGGATGGCCAAGACGATCTTCCAGTATCTGCGCGCTATGAGCATGACAAAAAACGAGAGAATACGG
>PMTP01000126.1 GCA_003167305.1 Acidobacteriaceae bacterium | reverse complement strand
TTCTTCGTCAAGCAACTGGGCAAATAGCATGCAGGTTCCGAAAACGAACCTGCCGATCCGATCCTTCCCAGCGTAGTTCCAAAAATAAATCCCAAAAAAGGCAAAAAACCTCTTGACATTCTAAACTCTATGTTATAGAGTACTCCTTATAGAGGATTGCTCTGGTGGTTATCAGGAGCCTTCGAGGAGAATTGAAATGACCGCAAACGCTGAAGAGCAAGAACTGAAAGACAGGCTGAGCCTGATCGAATCCATGATCGCCGAGGGCCGGCGCACCACCGAAAGCTGGGGCTGGACCTTCGTCCTCTGGGGTGTGGCCTACTACGTCGCCATGGCCTGGGGGGCCTGGGGACCTTATCCCACGCTGGCCTGGCCGGTGACGATGATAGCTGCCAGCGCGCTGACAGGTGTATTTGCATCCAGCCAAAAGCGCAGCCACCCCGAGACCAAGCTGGGCCGCGCCATGAGCTCGATCTGGACCGCTATGGGCATCTCCATGTTTATTGTCCTGATGTGTCTCGCCATCAGCGGCAGGTTTAACCTGAACATTTTTGTCGCGATCATCGGGGCGATGCTGGGCATGGCCAATGCCACCTCCAGCATGATTCTCAAATGGAAGATGCAGTTTGCCTGCGCTGTGGTCTGGTGGACAGTGGCCGCGGCTGCATGCTTTGCTTCCGAAGGCCAGACAGGGATTGCGTTCCTGGCAGCGATCTTCTTCTGCCAGATCGTCTTCGGCATCTACGCAATGTTCTGTGAATCCCATAGACGCAATCAGGGGGCGACCCATGCCTGAACACACAGAAATTCAAAGGAGAATCGCTATGACGGCAAACACTGAAGAACTGGAATTGAAAGACAGGTTGAACCTGATCGAAGTCATGATCGCCGAAGGCCGGCGCACTACCGAAAGCTGGGGATCGATTTTTGTTGTATGGGGCATAGCCTTCTACGTTGCCTTCGCCTGGTTCGCGTTGGGTCATAGCCCCTGGGCCTGGCCAATCACCATGGTCGCCACATATGCGCTGACCCGCGTGATCAATGCGCGCCGGCGCGGCGGCCAGCCGCGTACCACCATGGGCCGCTCGATCGGCTCCATCTGGAAAGCCATGGCCATCTCGATGTTCATCCTCTTCCCGGCTATAGGGCTCAGCGGCAAGATGGTCGACCCGAGTATCCTCACGGCCATCGTTGCAACCATGCTGGGAATAAGCACCGCCGCCTCCAGCATCATTCTTAAGTGGAAGCTGCAGTTTGGTTGCGCGTTGATTTGGTGGGCGGTCGCGGTTGTCTCATGCTTTGGAACCGTCCGCCAGAGTATGATCGCGTTTCTGGTGGGTAACCTCTTCTGTCATATCGCCTTCGGCGTATACGGATTCATCTGCGAGGCGCGCAGAACAAGTCAGGGGGCCAGTCATGCCTGAGCTGCCGGAGCTGAATCCTGTGATCCACGGGAAGCTGCGCCTGGCCCTGCTCTCGCTGCTGGTTGGCGTGGAAGAGGCGGAGTTTACCTGGCTGCGCGCGAAGACCGGCTCGACCGACGGCAACCTGGGCGCGCAACTGCTGAAACTCGAAGAAGCCGGCTACGTCTCGGTCGAAAAGAAATTTGTCCAGCGCAAGCCGCAGACCCTCTACCGCATGACCGAAGCCGGTCGCGCGGCGCTGACCGAGTACGTGCATGCGCTCAAGCAACTGCTCGGCGGAGCCATCGGCGCATAACCGTCAACGCTTCTTAAAACGAAGCTGTTCAGATCAAGGAGAAACGCCATGCAAAAGATTCAAACCGCAAATCAACTTCGTGGAAGGGCCACCGGCATGATCTTCTGCGCTGGCTTCGGAGCGCTGTGGCTTTTTCTTTCGCTTTACGCCCTGCAAATCATCAATGTGGCCACTTTTTCCGGCCTCGCACTGGGTTTGACGATGCTGCTTCTGGCCGCCCTGTATCTCTTCCGGCTGGCGAAGCGCTGGCCGCGTGTGCCCAACGATCCGGCCGTGGGCCGCGCTTTTGCGTGGATCAATGCGATCCAGTGGATTGCCGTCGCCGTCTTGGCCTATACGCTGACGAGATTGAACAGAACCGTCTACATTCCGTCCGCGATTACCGCCATCGTGGGCCTGCATATGTTTCCCCTGGGGCGAATCTTCCACTATCCGGCGCATTACCGGGCGGGAGCCATCATGCTGGCCTGGGCCGTGGCCAGCGTCGTATTCGTGCCCGTTGAAGAATTGCAAGGCATCGCGGCTCTCGGAACCGGAGTCATCCTGTGGATCAGCGCGGCGGTGACGCTGGCGTTAGCTTTACAAGCCGCACGGCAATCCGCTGAGATGCAGGCTTGCTAACTCGCTGACAGGCTCATGCCGTCAACTCCGCCATCCGCGGCGAGGCCTCTCCGCACCCGCTCCATGATCCCCAGGTAATACGCCAGATTGTGGATGGTGTTCAGCGTGCCCGAGAGCGCCTCGCCGGATTGCATCAGGTGGCGCAGGTAGGCCCGCGAGTAGCGCCGGCAGACGGGGCAGTTGCAAGCCGGATCGGGCGGGCCTTGATCTTCGGCATAGCGCGCGCCCTTGATGTTCAGCCGCCCCGCGCTGGTGAAAAGCAGCCCGTGGCGCGCCGCGCGTGTAGGCAACACGCAGTCCATCATGTCCACTCCCATGCGCGCATAGGCCTCGATCTCATCCGGATAGCCGACGCCCATCACATAGCGCGGCTTATTGGCGGGCAGAACGGAGAGCACCTCGGCAATCATCTCCATCGTCAGCTCGCGCGGTTCGCCCACGCTCAGCCCGCCAATCGCGTAGCCGTCGAAGTCCATCTCTACCAGCCGCTCCGCGCTCTCGCGGCGCAGGTCTGTGTACATTCCCCCCTGCACAATGCCAAACAAGCTCTGTGTGCGGCCGCCCAGTTCCTCGCGCCACACCACCTCATCGCGGTGCGCCTTGAAGTGGTCGAGCGACCGGCGCGCCCAGGCCATCGTCAGCCGCAGGCTCTCTTCCGCCCGGCCGCGCTCGGCGGGATACTCGGTGCACTCGTCGAAGGCCATGCAGATGTCGGCGCCCAGCGCGATTTGAATATCGATGGAATGTTCCGGAGAAAAGAAATGGCTGCTGCCGTCCAGGTGCGAGCGGAAGCTCACGCCCTCGTCGCTGACCTTGCGCAGTGCACTCAAACTGAACACCTGAAAGCCGCCCGAATCCGTCAGCAACGCCCGCGGCCAACTCATGAAGCGGTGCAGCCCGCCCATGCGCCTGATCGCCTCGTGGCCGGGGCGCAGATAGAGGTGATAGGTGTTGGCGAGAATGATCTCCGCGCCGAGGGCTTCGAGCATCTCCTGCGAGACGGCTTTGACAGTCCCGGCCGTGCCCACCGGCATGAAGACCGGCGTTTCGACGCTCCGGTGCGGCAGATGCATCCTCCCCCGCCGTCCGCCGCCCGCGCTTGTCGCCAAAATATCTAATTCAAGACCCATAAGTTGATTCTACCGGGCGGTCTGCCAGAAAGGCGGAAGATGTCAAAAGCAGAATTCGTCAGGAAAAGCTCTTTATGTTCCTACATCTGGCTCGTTGTTGCCTGATTTTTCTTGCGATAGCGGAGGAAGAACGTCGCGAGTGAAAACAGAAAGCCAACACCTACCAGGGCCGCGATAAGAAGACGCATCCAACGAAACGAACCAAGCGCGCTCTTCTTCACCGCAAACGAACCAGGTGCGCTCTTCTTCGCCGCAGCCAGATCAGGCTTGATTACGGGCACTTCAAAGAAACCAATATGCAACTCCGCAGCGGGCACAAAGTTGGTCAGATGAACCTGGAAGTAATCGGCGTCGAGCTTTTCCACTTTGCCATTCATCGGTGAACAAAAGCTGACGAGTACGTGCCCGCCAGACTCCGGCTTTGGCCGCTCGATAATGAGGGTGAAATCCTCGATGGGCTTTCGCCACGAATTTGCAGTAGTGAGAATGAAATCCACATAATTTAATAGGATGGTATAGTCACCATGAGAGATGTCGAGTCCATTGAGGACCGACTGATGGATATTAGCTGCCAGACTCTTCGCAAGTGGGAGACCGAGACAATACGTTGTTATATCAGAAGGATCATTTGGATTCAGAGGTCTGGGTTTTGTTTCATTCACCGGAATTTTTCCTGCATCGAGTATGCTCTTTTCGTCCATTATCATACCTGCACTGCCAGCCACAGGAGTATATTCATGCCGAATGTGAACTGTGGAGTGAGCAGGGAAGCTCTGTTTCCAGTGGTATTGCAGATGAACAGTCCAGTTTGCCTCGGCATTGTTTTTATCGATGTCGAAGAATCCCATTGCTATAAGCCGCTTCTGCTCTTTCTCCGGAAGGCGTGTAAAATCGGGAATCTTATTGCGCGTATCCAAGCCTTCGTGCTCTTGAAGATGTCCAAAGCTTGCAATATCGATTTTGTCAGCCTCAAGAATTTCAGTAACTTCCTTTCCTTTAAGAGTTGCCTTTGCTTCGGCTTTGAACGGAGCAGGTTTTCCGTCTATCGAAAGCATAAAATCGGAAAATGAAGCCATAGAAACGATATAAGAGTTCTCGCTGTGGTCGTAAGGCGGCACGGGAAACGCCACTTCGGTCGTCACGTCCTGATCGGTATCGTTGCGGAAGTCATAATCAACCACGATCTTTTTCAAGCTGATGCGCAAGACTTCCTTGGCCATCACAATGCGGATTTCGCGGCGAGGCACCAGCCCTCCAGCGGCGATGGAAGCGGCCTCGTCGTCAGCTTGGACGGCGATGGGCAGAACAAGAGCCGACACGGCAACAAGAAATACAACGCGCAAAACAGCTTTCCGGTTCATGGCAGAAAGTATTGCAGATAGAAACAAAAGACACAATACAGCGCGTTACGCCGTCTTTCGTTGTGCATCGGCGATGGCGGCGGAGATGACATGATCGTCGATTCCATGTTTGCGCAGGCTCTCCGTGAGCGCCTGAAACTGCGAACTCTCCAGCCGCGCCAGGTCTTTGCGCAGTCCCTGGCCGATGTAGGCGCGGATCAGGGGTTGATAGCCGCTGAAGCCGAGCGACGGAGCAATCTCTTTCAAATCTTCTATCACGTCTTCCGGGATGCGAATGCTGATGACTGTCATCGGACGATCGGGCTTCAAACGCTGCATAATTCTTTCAGTTTCTGTCTTCATAATGTGCCCAGGCCTCACTTTTGAGCCGAACCACCGCATCGGATTCGGCTTTTGCGGCTTCGATCAATCTGGTGAGAAGCTGCCCTACTGTCTTTGCGATTCCGGGAACGACGGCTTGCGGCGCAATCTCGTTCAACGGAATCAGAACAAAGGCGCGCTCCGCCAGCCGAGGGTGAGGAATCTCCAGCCCCGGTTCGTGGATTACATGGTCGCCTAAGAGCAGAATGTCCAGGTCCAGCGTGCGCGGCCCGTTCGCAAAGCCCGCCGCACGGTCGCGGCCAAACTCCTGCTCGATGGCCAGTAACCCCTTCAGCAGCGTACGCGGCTCAAGCTCCGTCTCCAGCTCGACCACCGCATTCACAAACCGGGGCTGCTCGGCAAAGCCCACCGGCGCGGTTGAGTAAAGCGACGACCTGCAGGTTACCCGTCCCAGCGATTCCAGGCGCAAGGCCGCCGCCGCCAGAGTTGCCTCCGGCGCGCCCGCCCAACTGGCCAGGTTCGCGCCCATCCCAATAAAAGCGGTACGCATAGACTCTCAGAATACAGCGGTTGAGGAAACGCAGCCCATTACGCCACCGCTGAAACCTGCATGAAATTCAGCGCGCGAACCAGGTAGGCCTTCAAATCCCGGCGATGAACGATCGCGTCGAGAAAGCCCTTTTCCAGCAGAAACTCGGAGCGCTGAAAGCCCTCGGGCAGCTTCTGGCGGATGGTCTGCTCGATGACACGCGGGCCGGCAAAACCGATCAGAGCGCCTGGCTCGGCGATATTCAGATCGCCGAGCATGGCAAAGCTGGCCGTCACGCCGCCGGTGGTGGGGTCGGTCAGCACGCAGATGTACGGCACACGCGCATCGTCCAGTTGCGCCAACGCCGATGAGATTTTGGCCATCTGCATCAGGCTCGCCACGCCCTCCATCATGCGCGCCCCGCCCGAAGCCGCAACAATGATCAGCGGCGTGCGGCCCACCCGCGCGCGGTCCACGGCGCGAGCAATGGTCTCACCCACAACGGCGCCCATCGAGCCGCCGATAAAGCTGTACTCCATCGCGCTGAGCACCACCGCATGCGGCCCCAGCCGCCCAATCGCGTTGAGAATCGCGTCGTCCAGCCCGGTCTTCTCCCGCGCCGTGCGCAGCCGCTGCTTATAGGGTTTCACGTCAGTAAAGTTCAACGGGTCGGTCGAGCGCAGCCCGCCGTCTACCAGCTCATAGCCCGGATCGAGCAGCAGATCGATCCGCTGCCGCGCGCCGATCTTGAAGTGGTGCTGGCATTTGGGGCAGACATTCAGGTTGGCGGCAAGCTCCGCCTTCCAGAGCGGCGCCCGGCATCCCACGCACTTGATCCACAGTCCCTCGGTGCGCACACGCGACTCCGCCGCGCCCCTCAGGCCGGAACCGTACTCCTCACGCTTGAACCAGGACATTCAACCTCTTTCTAGTTCTCAGTTCTCAGTTCTCAGTTCTCAGTTTTCAGTTTAAAAGTGCCTGTTCAAAGAGATTTGCATTGCGATCACGGCTCTCGGCTGAGAACTGAGAACTGAGAACTGACCATTGTCAAAACTCGATGCCGCGCTGGGCCAAAATGCCCTTCTGGTAAGCGTGCTTTACCTCGCGCATCTCGGTCACTGTATCGGCCAGCTCCACCAGCAGCGGATGAGCGTTGCGCCCGGTCAGAATCACATGCACCATCTCCGGCCGCGAGCGCAGCGCTTCGGCCACTACCGCCGCGTCCAGCATTCCGTAGCTGATGGCGTAGTTGATCTCGTCCAGCACCACCATATCCCACTCGCCGGAGTCGATCGCCGCGCGCGCCTCCGCCCAGGCCGCCTCCACCAGGCGAATGTCCTCCGGATCGGTCTCAGCGCCACCCACCTTCACAAAGCCCCGGCCCATTTGCTTGAGCACGAACTTGTCGCCGAAGGCCTCGACCGCGTCCAGTTCGCCGTAGTGCCAGGAGCCTTTGAGAAACTGGAACATCAGCACCCGCATCCCGTTGCCCACGGCGCGCAGAGCCGTCCCCATGGCAGCGGTCGTCTTGCCTTTGCCGGGTCCGGTGTTGATCAGAATCAGTCCGCGTCGCGAATCGGTCATCACAGTTCTCAGTTCTCAGTTTTCAGTTCTCAGCAAAAAGCAACCGGCGTTCAGGAAAGACCTGGGAAGCAACTGCCGATCTATACAATTCATTGTACCGGCGCCCTGACAACTGAGAACTGGCGTTCAGTGTCCCACATGGTACGGATGCCCCGTCAGAATCGCGTAGGCGCGGTAGATCTGCTCGGCCATCACCAGCCGCGCCAGGGAGTGGGCCAGCGTCATCGGCCCCAGCGAGAGCAGCAGTTGCGCCCGCACCCGCGCCGCGTCCGACCAGCCGCTGGCCGGCCCGATGGCAAACACAATCTGCTGCGTCCCCTCGTCGCGCCGCGCGCCCAGCCACGCGGCAAAGGCCTCCGAGGTCATCTGCCGCCCGCGGCTGTCCAGCAGCACGGCCACGGCGGGCGTGCGCCCCTCCAGCCGTTTCAGCCAATCCAGCAGCGCCTCCTCGGTGCGGAAGGCCTCCGCCTTGCAGCGCGCAAAGCCCGAGCAGCGCTCCAGGTAAACCGCGGTAAGGGCGTCGAACTCATCCTTCGAGCCCGTGCGCGCGCCGATGTGCGCCAGAGTAAGGTTCATGGAAGAGAGCATATCCTAGAGCGGTTCTCCAATACATATGTCCTTACTGGTTCTGTTGAATGTGGCTTTTTCTTGAGGAAAGCCACTCTACGGCATGTTTCCGGGGTTCAGCAATTG
>PMTP01000129.1:47385-47971 GCA_003167305.1 Acidobacteriaceae bacterium | reverse complement strand
TCCTTCGAGCAGTTCCTGCCCGCTGATTCGATGTCCCTGTTGCAGTCCGCGATGGAAACCCGCCGCTTCTACTCCACGCAGTTAATCGCCTCCGCCGCCGTCCTCTCGGTCTTTGCCGCTCTGGGCTTGATGCTCTCGCTGATGGATGGCTTTCGCCGCGCCTACCNNCAGTTCGAGGCGTGGATGATTGAGAACGCCGACCATCAGTTGCGTCACTTGGTGCTCTTCTCGTGGCGCATGGCGCGATGGGCCATCGCCCTCGTCACAAGCGTCAGTGTCCTGGGCGCCCTCTATCACTTTGGCACCCGCCGCAAGGAGCACTGGGCCTGGGTGGGGCCGGGCGCGCTGGCCGCCACGCTGCTCTGGTTCCCGGCCACGCTGGCCTTCGGCTGGTACGTCACGCGCATCGCAGACTACTCGATGTTCTACGGGTCCTTTGGCACCGGCATCGCCACGCTGATCTGGCTCTACATCACCTCTTTCAGCACGCTGCTGGGCGCGGAGCTGAACGGCGTCCTTTTTCGGGAACGTCAGGAACAGGCTTCCGCCGTCGCCAGCCCGGAGCCGGATAGCTCAAGTCTGTAGC
>PMTP01000129.1:0-47376 GCA_003167305.1 Acidobacteriaceae bacterium | reverse complement strand
TAAAACAATCTCCGTCTGGCACGGTAATTGCTCTATCTCTGGCGTATGGATATCGCTCGCCCAGATTTGTTGCTCAAGAGGAAGCGCCGCCTTGCGGCGTATATCGCCGCCGCGCTGGTTATCCTGGCGGTGGGAGTTGTCGTTGTTATGCGGCTCAAACCGGCTGCGCCCACTGTGGATCGCTCGACCATCTGGCCGGACACGGTCAAGCGCGGACCGATGATCCGCCAGGTGCGCGGGTCTACCGGCAGCCTAGTCCCGCGCGAGGACTCGATCGAGCTGATTCCCGCGCAGACGGATGCCACCATCGTTCGTATACGCGTCTTGCCCGGCGCCAAGGTCACACCGGATACCGTTCTGATGGACTTGGCAGACCCTCAACTCGAGCAGCAGCTTCTCAGCGCGCAGTTAGCGCTGAGGGGCGCACAGGCCGACTATAAGAGCCTTAAGGCTACGCTCGAAAGCACACTGATGGACAAGAAAACCGCCGCCGCGCAGATCAATGCCGCCTATACCCAGGACCAGCTGCAGGCGCAGACCGACAAGGCTCTCTATGACCTTGGCGTGATTGCCGGCATTGCCTATAGCAATTCAAAGAATACAGCCGACCAATTGACCGCTCAGCACAAGCTCAGCCAGGAGCAGCTCGATGTCAACCAGAAGGCGATTGAGGTCCAGCTCGCTTCCCAACAAACTAAGATCGACCAGGCCAAGGCCCAGCTCGACCTCTATCAGAAGCAGTCGACGGCGCTTCAGGTCAGGGCCGGAATCTCCGGCGTTCTCGCACAGCTTCCTGCTCCGTTGCAGGTGGGACAGCACGTCACCGCGGGAACCTCGGTGGCTCAGGTGATTCAGCTTGACAAACTCAAGGCCGCTCTTCAGATCGCCGAGACCCAGGCGCGCGACATCCAGATCGGCCAACCCGCCTCCATTGACACCCACAACGGCATCATTCCCGGTCATGTTATCAGAATCGATCCTTCTGTATTGAACGGAACGGTCACCGTTGACGTAGCACTGGACGGACCTTTGCCGCCAGGCGCGCGTCCCGCACTGAGCGTGGATGGAACCATCGATCTGGAGCGCATGACCGATGTGCTCTACGTGGGCCGGCCGGCGCTGGGCAACGAGAACTCGACGCTGAGCCTCTTCAAGATCGACGCCGACGGCAAGGGCGCAACGCGCGTTCCGGTCAAGGTGGGCCGCGCATCGGTCAACAGCATTCAGGTGATCGAAGGATTGAAGGAGGGCGACACCGTGATTCTCTCCGATATGTCGCGCTGGGACAACGTGGATCGCATCAGCCTTGAGTAACAGGGACCAGGGACTAGGGAATAGGGAATAGGGATCGACGGCGACGACTGACAACTGACAACTCACAACTCACGAGGGGGACAGAATGGCATCGAATGGCACGCTGATTGAAATTGAAGACCTGACCAAGATCTTCTACACCGACGAAGTGGAGACGCACGCGCTCTCCGGAATACACCTCACCATCTCGCGCGGCGAGTACGTGGCCATGTCCGGTCCTTCGGGCTGCGGCAAATCCACGCTGCTCTCGATTCTGGGACTGCTCGACACACCCACGGGCGGCAAGTACCTGCTCAACGGCAATCCCGTCGAGAATCTCAGCTTCGGCGACCGCTCGCGCATCCGCAACCAGGAGATCGGCTTCATCTTCCAGAGCTTCAATCTCATCGGCGACCTTACCGTCGAAGAGAATGTCGAGCTGCCGCTGACCTATCGCGCCGGGATGCCTTCACCCGAGCGCAAGCGGCGCGTGAAGGAAGCGCTGGAGCGCGTCAACATGGCGCACCGCATGAGGCATTATCCCGCGCAACTGAGCGGCGGCCAGCAGCAGCGCGTCGCCGTGGCGCGCGCATTGGCCGGTTCGCCGTCGATCCTGCTGGCCGACGAGCCCACCGGCAATCTTGACTCGAAGAACGGCGAAGCAGTGATGCATCTGCTGGCCGACCTGCACCGCGAAGGCGCGACCATCTGCATGGTGACGCACGATCCGCGCTTCGCCCGCCACGCCCAGCGCGAGGTGCATCTCTTCGACGGCAAGGTCGTCTCCGAAACCGAATTGAAGAAGCTGGAAGAGGAAGTGGAGGCATAGCCATGCTGCTGCGGGAACTGCGTTATGCAATTCGACAATTGTGCAGAACGCCCGGCTTTGCCGGTCTTGCGATCCTTGTCATGGCGCTGGGCATAGGAGCCAATGTCGCCTTGTTCACGGTGGTGCGCAGCGTGCTGATGAAGCCGCTGCCGTTCAAAGATCCCAACAAGCTGGTCGAGCTGTATGAACACAGCAACGACGGCGAATTCGCATTTAACACAGTTGCCGGGGGAGTCTACTCGGAGTGGCGGAAACAGAACCGGAGCTTTACAGACCTGGCGCTGCTCGGCGAGGAGGAATTCAATCTGGCCGGAGCAGGCGACCAGCTTCCTGAAAAGCTGCGCGGAAGCGACTGCACGTGGAATCTGCTGTCAACTCTGGGAGTGCGGCCGGCACTGGGACGCGACTTTACCGCGGCGGACGACCAGCAGTCCGCCGCCGCCACAGTTCTGCTCAGCTGGAGCCTGTGGCAGCGGCGCTTCGGCGGCGATCCGGGCATTCTGAACAATAGCATTTATCTCAACGGCCATTCTTATACCGTCATTGGAATCCTGCCATCCGGATTTGCTTTTCCGGACGCGGCAACTCAGTTGTGGGCTCCGGTGTATTACGACAAGCCGGTGAGCTGGACGGCGGCCCTGGACAATCACGTCTTCCAGGTCGTGGGGCGTTTGCGGCCGAGGTTCTCAGAGGAACAGGGCAAGGCGGATCTTTCGGTGATTTCGCGCCGCCTGCACGATCAGCATCCGGAGGATGCATTCATCTCCAGCTCGGCAGCGACTCGCCCTCTGCTGGAGCACATGGTGGGCGACGTGCGGAAGCCGCTCTACGTGTTGCTGGCCGCCACCTTTTGCGTCTTACTGATTGCCTGCCTGAACGTGGCAAACCTGCTGGTGGCTCGCGCAGCCGCACGGCGCAAGGAATTGGCAATTCGCGTTGCGCTCGGCGGGGGCTTCTGGCGCCTGTTGCGCGAGCGGCTGATGGAGAGCTTTGTGCTGGCGGCGGTGGGCGGCGGAGCTGGCTTGTTGCTGGCCTACGGGACTTTGCAGTGGCTGGTGCACCTGCGCACGGATATGAGCCGCGTTGAGGCGATTCATATCGATGGAATGGTGGCTGCGTTTGCCGTCGGACTAATTGCACTTTGCGCGCTTTTTGCCGGCATGATTTCTTCGCTGAGTACGGATTCAAGGCGCCTGCTGAGTGCGTTGCAGGATTCGGGACGAGGATCGAGCGCCGGCCTCAGCAACACGCGGTTGCGCAAATCGCTGCTGGCGGTCGAGGTGGGCCTGACGGTTGTGCTGCTGGTTGCGGCGGGTCTGCTTTTGAAAAGCTATGCGCGCCTGCGTTCTTCCGAGATGGGCTGCATCACGAAGAACGTGCTGACCATGCGGATTGGCTTGTTTGGCGGCCGTTACAACGATCCCGCGCAGCAGGTGAATCTGTATCGGTCGCTACTGGAGCATGTGCGCGCGCTGCCCGGCGTGCAATCCGCGGGCTTTGTCCAGGCGGTTCCCGGCCAGGGCTATTGGGGCGATTCCAGCTTCGCGATTGGCGAGCATCCGCCGCTGCCGCGGGGGCAGGCACAGTTTGCCATTGCGCGCTTCGCCGATCCCGGCTATTTCGCGGCCATGGGCATTCCGATCCTGCGCGGAAGAAGCTTCGATCCATCAAAGCAGCTTGAGCGCGCAGATGAAGCAGTTGTCAGCAAATCATTCGTTGACCAGTACCTTCAGGGTGAAGATCCAATCGGCAAGCACCTGGTGGTCATGGGCCACAACATGGAGATTGTGGGCGTTGTTGGAGACACGCGCTACCAGGCATCGGAGCTTCCCGGCCCCATGCAGTATTTTCCTCTCTTCTCGGGCGCTCAGAACAACGGAACGCTGGTGATTCGCTCGAGCGGCGACGTGGAGCAACTCGCCCTGCCGGTGCAGCGCCTGGTCGCGGAGCTGGATCATAACCTTCCCGTCTCCGATGTGCTGACCATGGAGCAATTGCTAGGCAAATCCACGCTGGATGCGAGCTTCAACGCGACGCTGCTGCTGGGCTTTGCGGTGCTGTCTTTGCTGCTGGCCGGGGTGGGACTGTTTGGAGTGCTCTCTTACATCGTGGCGCAGCGCACCAGCGAAATCGGAATCCGCATAGCGCTCGGCGCACAGCGCGAACAGGTATTGCGCAATGTGCTGTTCGACGGGATGCGTCCCGCGCTCCTAGGCCTGGCTTTTGGCTTGATCGCTAGTTCTGCTGTTGTCCAACTGATCCGCGCGATGCTCTATCAAACGCAGCCTCTCGACCCGCTGGTGTTTGCGGCTGTGGCTGCAGCGCTGCTGCTGGTGGCTACCCTGGCCTGCATGATACCGGCATGGCGCGCTTCGCGGTTAGATCCGATGCAGGCGCTTCGCGCCGAGTAGTCAGGAGATTGAACGATGAACACGCTGCTTTACGACATTCGCTACGCAATGAGGCAGTTGCGGAAGTCGCCGGGCTTTGCTGCCCTGGTAGTGGGCACTCTGGCCTTGGGCATCGCCGCCAATAGCACGATCTTCAGTTGGATCAATTCGACTCTCTTCAATCCCATTCCCGGTGTTCGCAGCACGGGAAACATGATCACGCTTCAGCGCGGAGAGAGGAGCGAGCATGCCAGCCCGCCCTTCTCTTACCTGGATTATGTGGACCTGCGCGATGGCTCAAAGACCCTGACAGGTTTGCTTGGCTATCACGATGACTACGTGGCCATCACCGGCGACGGAAGGCCGCAGCGCATCTACGGCGCGCTCACTTCCGCGAATTACTTTGAGGTGCTGGGCATCAAGCCCATTCTCGGAAGAACCCTACTTCCTTCGCAGGCAAACGAACGCGCCGGCTCACCGGATGTTGTTCTGGGCTACGACTTGTGGCAGAGCCGTTTTTCCGGCGACCCGGCCATCGTCGGCAAGACGATGCAGATCAACCTTCACACGTACACCATCGTGGGCGTTGCTCCGCGCGGCTTTCTGGGCTGCAAGAGCGGCCTCCGCACCGAGCTTTGGATTCCTCTCGGCATGGACCGCCAAGTCTGGGGCTCAACGCGCATCGGCGACCGCGGCGTCTCCTGGCTCAATGTGCTGGGCGTGGTGCGACCCGGCGTAGACCACCTCCAAGTGGAAAATGATCTCAATCTGCTGATGCAGCGCATTGCCGACGCTTACCCGGCTGCGCATCAGGGCGCCAACCAGATCAGCACTGATCCGCTTTGGCGCTCGCCATTCGGCGCCAACGTCTACCTCTATGGAACCTTGCCGATCCTGCTGGCTCTAGCGGCCGTTCTGTTGCTGCTGGCCTGCGCCAACGTGGCGAATCTGCTGCTGGTGCGCTCGGTCTCGCGTCGCCGCGAATACGCCATTCGCCTGTCGATGGGCGCAAGCCGCTGGAGGCTGGTCCGCCAGCTCATGGTAGAAAACCTCTTGCTCGCCATGGCCGGCGGCGGTGTCGCTCTGGCAATCACCTTCTGGACAGCCCGCACACTGGGTTATTTCCTGCCTGGCACCACGCTTCCTCTCAATATCAATGGAAGCGTCGATGGCACGGTCACCCTGGTTACGATTCTCGTTGCCGCACTTACATCCGTTCTGGCCGGCGCGGTTCCGGCGCTGCGAGCCTCCTCTCTGTCTCCGGCGACGGTGCTCAAGGATGAAGCGCTCAACACCTCCGGCGGCCTGCACAAATCTCGCCTTGCCTCCGGACTCGTGGTCATGCAGGTTGCTCTCTCGCTGACCCTCCTGGTCTGCGCGGGATTATTCGTCCGCAGCCTCAGCAAAGCCCAGGATGCCGATCTTGGCTTCGATGCCAATCATGTCTATCTGGCCTCATTCGATCTCGATCCGCTGGGATACCCCGATGCCAAGGCGCTGGAACTCGACCGCCAGATTCTGGCGCGCGTCAAGGCGCTGCCGGGCGTTCAATCCGCTACTCTAGCTGACTTTTCGCCCCTCAGTTTCACCATTCACTCCGATGGCGTCATGCCGGAAGGCTACATTCCCCGTCCGCATGAATCCATTGAAGCGGACCGGGGAATCGTAGGGCCCGGCTATCTTCAAACTCTGCGGACTCCTCTGATTGCCGGGCGCGACTTTACCGATGCGGACAATGAATCGACGCAGCCCGTGGTCATGGTTAATCAGGCCTTCGTCAATCGCTACTGGCCCGGCCAGGATGCAATCGGCAAGCGCGTTCAGATTGCCGGCCAGTGGCGCACAGTTGCCGGCGTGGCCGCAAACGGCAAATATCGCCGTCTGACTTACGATGCTGCGCCCCTTGTGCTGGTGCCTCTCATGCAACGCTATGAGGATCTGGTGACCCTCCATGTGCGTGTCAACGGCGACCCGATGGCCTTCTCTTCCGCCATCGACCAGGCAGTCCACGACCTCAGCCCCGACCTTCCCTTGTTCAACGTCACCACCCTCAAGAACAATATGCGGATCGGCAATGTCTTTGAGCGCATCGTCGTAGTCTTCGCCGGTTCCTTTGGACTGCTGGCCTTGGTTCTGGCCGCCGTTGGAATCTATGGGGTGGTTTCCTACTCGACCAGGCAGCGCACTCACGAGATCGGCATTCGCGTGGCGCTGGGCGCTGCACGCGGCGACCTCTTTCGCCAGATACTGCGCCAGGGGCTGCGGCTGACTCTGATTGGCCTCACCGTCGGAATCGCTGTCTCGCTGGCCTTCACCCGTTTGTTGCGCGGCCTGCTCTTTGGCGTAGGAACCGCCGACTGGATCACCTTTGCATCCGTCTCGATTTTGCTGTGTGTCGTCGCACTGGTGGCTTGTTATGTTCCCGCGCGCCGCGCCGCTTCCATTGAACCCATGCAGGCCTTGCGTTCCGAGTGATTCTCAACAGTCGAGGAGAAACGAGAATGAACCCGCTGCTTCAAGACATTCGCTATGCGCTGCGCCAATTGCGCAAGTCGCCGGGCTTCACGCTCACAGCGGTAACTGTGCTGGCGCTGGGGCTGGGTGCGAACATCGCCATCTTCAGCGTCGTGAACACGCTGCTGCTACGCCCGCTGCCGTTCCCCAACCCGCAGCAACTGGTCCGCATCCATCAAAAGAACCCCAAAGCCGGCGACTCCACCATGACGTACTCAACCGACGCGATGCAGGAGTTTCAGCGCGCGAACCGATCCTTTCAGCAGGTTACAGGCTACTTCGCCTTCTCCGGCCCCGACAATGCGAAGCTGATGGGATATGGTCAGCCGCAGCCGGTTACAGGGTTGTTAGTGGCCGGCAATTTCTTTTCCACGCTGGGCGTGGAGCCGATTCTCGGACGCAATTTCACAGCCGAAGAAAATCTCAAGAATAGCCGTCCAGTGGCCATGCTCAGTAATCCTTTCTGGAAGCGCCAGTACGGGGCCAACCCTGCAATTGTCGGCCAGACCATCAACCTCGACGGAACACAGACAACCATCGTTGGCGTCCTGCCAGACAGATTCGACTTCGGCTCAGTATTTTCTCCGGGTGCAAAGGTCGATCTATACGGGCCTGCGATCTTATCCGACATGGAGGACTGGGGAAACACCATGGCTCTGGTCGGCCGCCTCAAGCCAGGCGCTACTCTGGGACAGGCCCAGGCCGAAGCGGATTCCATTTTTCCCAAGCTTCTCTTCAACAATAAGCATCCCGACTGGGGCGGCGACTACGATGCCCAGCTCTTTGGCCTGAAGGACTACGTCAGCGGCAAGCTGCGCCAATCGCTCATCGTCCTCTGGTGCGCCGTCGGCATGATCCTGCTCATCGTTTGCGTGAATCTCTCCAACCTGCTCCTCGCCCGCGCCGCTACCCGCACCAAGGAGTTCGCCATGCGCACCGCCCTCGGCGCAGGCCGCGGCAGAATCGTGCGCCAACTGCTCACGGAGAGTCTTGTCCTCTCACTCTCTGGCGCGCTCTTCGGCCTCGGAATGGCATATGTCATCGTCGCATGGCTTGCCCATCAGGGGTCCATTGCTTTGCCCCTTTTAAGCAGCCTGCGCATCGACGGAGTCGCGCTCGCGTGGACACTTCTTATCGCCGTCATTTCTTCAGTCCTCTTTGGCCTTCTTCCCGGTCTGAAAGTGGCTGGTGGCAATCTTCAGGCTGCTCTCAAAGACGGCGGCCTCGGCTCAGGCGACAGCCGAAGCCATAACCGCATTCGCTCTGTTCTTGTCGTCTCAGAGATCGCGCTGGCCTGCGTGCTTTTGGTTGGAGCCGGATTGCTGCTGCGCAGCTTTCTTCACGTTCTCGATGTCGATCTCGGCTTCGAGCCCAGCCATGCCGCTGCCATCAGCGTCTCGTATGACGATGGCGGCAATCCGGTTAATCGCGGCGTCATCCTGCAGCAGATTCTTCAGCGCGTCGAACAGATTCCTGGCGTCGAAACTGCCGGTATAACCGACAGCCTGCCCATGAGTACCAACCGTAGTTGGGGCATCGCACCCAAGGGATGGGACTATAAAAGACAGGGCGAACTTTCGGATACCTTTGTCTACGTCGTCACTCCCGGTTATCTGCATGCCATCGGTATGCACTTAGTTGCAGGCCGCGATCTTACATGGGACGACACCAGCAAAACCATGGGCGCAGTCATCATCAACGAGACCGTAGCCCGCAATTTATGGCCGGGCCAGAACCCTATCGGAAAAATCGCCTTGGTGAGCGGCGGCGATGCCCAGGTCATCGGTGTCGTTGAGGACGTTCATGAAACCAGCGCGGAGACCAATGCCGGCTGGCAGATGTATCTCTCCCAGACTGCCCCGCAATATGGCCCCATGGGAGCCAATCTCGTCATCCGCACCAAACTGCCGCCCGCCTCGCTTGCCTCTGCAGTCATGACAGTGCTGCGCCAGATCAATCCCAAACAGCCCGCCAACGAGTTCAAACCAATTCAGATGTTGGTAGACCGCGCCGGTTCGCCGCGCCGCTTTTTCGTTATGCTGGTAGCCTCGTTCGCCGGCCTTGGGCTGCTGCTGGCCGCGCTCGGGATCTATGGCCTGATTTCCTATTCAGTTACCCAGCGCACACAGGAGATCGGCATCCGCATGGCGTTGGGCGCAACGCGGCAGAGCGTCATGTCAATGGTGTTGCGCGGTGCGCTCTGGCAGGTTCTTATCGCTCTCGGACTTGGTATTCCCGCCGCGCTCATTGCTGGCCGTCTGATGGCCGGAATGCTCTACGGGGTCGGAAGCTTCGACCCGCTCGCCATGACCGGCGCAGTCTTTGTGCTTAGCCTTTCCGCCTTTGTGGCAGGCTTCATCCCTGCGCGCCGCGCCGCTTCCATCGAACCCATGCAGGCTTTGCGCGCCGAGTGATTCTCAATAGTCGAGGAGAAGGAACGATGAACCCGCTGTATCAAGACATTCGCTACGCGCTGCGCCAGTTGCGCAAGTCGCCGGGATTCACGCTCACGGCGATTGTAACGTTGGCCCTCGGCATCGGAGCCAACACCGCGATCTTCACCGTCGTCAATGCAGTTCTGCTCAAGCCGCTCTCGTATCCCGACGCGGATCACATCGTGCAGCTCTACGCCACCTACTCCGGCGGCGGTAGGTCCGGCGGTTCCATCCCCAAATTTCATAACTGGCAGCAGCAGGCCAGCATCTTCAAAGAGGTGGCCGCATACGATTTCGCCGGTCCCGGCTTCAACCTCACCGGCGACCGCCCGGAGCAGGTCCACGGCCTCCATGTGACCGAGGGATACTTCCGCCTCTTCGGCGCCCCCGTCATGCTGGGACGCACCTTCACTCCACAGGAGGATCTGCCCAACGGCGGCAAAGTGGTGGTGCTGAGCTATGGTTTGTGGCAGCGCAACTTCGGCGGCGATCCGAAGATCGTCGGCAACTCGCTCTCGCTCGGCAACGAGCCTTACACGATCGTCGGAGTCCTGGCGAAGTCCTTCCAATCCGATCCCGAGGCGGAGATCTGGCTGCCCTTCCAATTCGATCCCAACAGCACCAATCAGGGCGACTACTTTTCGGTTGCGGGAATGCTCAAGCCCGGCGTCACGCTGGCCCAGGCCAACGCGCAAATGGAAGTTGCCTCTCAGCAGTTCCACCGAGACTGGCCGGCCCGCTCAGAGAAATTCGTCGTCGAGCCTCTGCGCGACAGCATCGTCAGCAATGTGCGCTCCTCGCTGCTCGTCCTGCTCGGCGCGGTGGGCCTGGTGCTCCTCATCGCCTGCGCCAATGTCGCCAACCTGCTGCTCGCCCGCGCCACGGGACGCAAACGCGAGTTCGCCATCCGCTCCGCCCTTGGCGCAGGCCGCGCGCGCATCATCTGGCAACTGCTCACTGAAAGCGTCCTGCTTTCAGTCAGCGGCGGCGTGCTTGGCCTCCTTCTCGGCTACGAAGGTGTCCGCGCCCTGCTCGCCGTCAGTCCTGCCGGCCTTCCCCGCATTGGAGAAAACGGCGCCGCTGTGGGAATTGATTGGCGCGTTCTTTGCTTCACAATTGCAGTTTCCCTCTTTACCGGCATTCTCTTCGGTCTCTTTCCCGCCATGAGCGCCTCGCGCCTCGATCTCAATTCTGCATTGAAAGACACTAGCAACCGTTCCGGAACGGGATTCCGCCAGAGCAAGGCGCGCTCCCTGCTGGTCATCAGCGAAGTTTCGCTTGCCATGGTGCTGCTCATCGGCTCCGCACTGCTGATCCGCACATTCATCGCCCTGCGCGCGGTCAATTCCGGCGTCGATACCCACAACGTGCTCACGCTCCAGATGTCGCTCACCGGCGATCGCTATCAGAAGACGGCTGGCGTGGCCCAGCTCTCGCGCGAGGGCCGCGAGCGCCTCAATGCCATCCCCGGCGTCGAAGCCTCTGCCTCCGCCTGCTGCCTGCCGCTCGGTGGCACTTTCAGTCTGCCCTTCATTATTGTTGGCCGGCCGCTCGGCAAGGAGACGCAGACCGGTATCGTCGGCTGGATGAATGCCTCGCCGGGCTACTTCAGCGTCTTCAAAACTCCCATCCTGCGAGGCCGCGACTTTACCGACAGAGATGTTGCCGGCGCGCCCGGCGTAGTCCTCATCAACCAGGCCATGGCGAAACAGTTCTGGCCCAAAGAGAATCCGGTAGGACAGCAAATGATCCTCGGCGTAGGCCTGGGTCCTCAGTTTGAAGAGCCCGCGCGCCAGATCGTCGGCGTTATTGGAGACATACACGACAGCGGCCTCAATCGCGATCCGCGCCCCATGATGATCGTTCCCGAGGCCCAGGTGACCGATGGAATGACCGCGATCAACGCCCGCATCGGTCCCGTCGACTGGATTGTGCGCACCCACGGCGACCCGCATCAGGTCATCGCCGCCGTCACCGAACAGTTGCGCCTGGCCAGTGGCGGCTTTCCGGTGGCGCACGTTCGGCTCATGGACGAAATCGTGGTCAGCTCCACGGCCCGCGACAGCTTCAATATGCTTCTGCTCACCATCTTCGGCGCTGTTGCGCTGCTTCTGGCCGCCATCGGCATCTACGGCCTCATGGCCTACTCCGTCCAGCAGCGCACACAGGAGATGGGCATCCGCATGGCTCTCGGCGCAGACCGCAACACGATTCGAAACCTCGTCGTCTGGCATGGCATGAGGCTGGCCATCGCGGGCGCAATTCTGGGCATCCTAGCGGCCTTCGGACTCACCCGCCTGATTGCCAGCTTCCTCTTCGGCGTCACGTCATGGGACCCGATCGTCTTTTGCACGGTGCCGGTGATTTTGACCGCCGTGGCCCTGTTCGCAGTCTGGCTCCCCGCAACCCGAGCCTCCAGGCTCGACCCCATGCAAGCTTTACGCGCTGAATAACGCGCCTCTATTTCTCAGAGGAGAAAGAACGATGAATACGATGCTTCAAGACATACGCTACGCACTGCGCCAGTTGCGCAAGTCGCCGGGATTCACGCTGACCGCGGTCGTCACGCTGGCGCTGGGCATTGGCGCCAACACGGCCGTCTTCACGCTGATTCACGGGATTCTGCTGCGCTCGCTGCCGGTCGCCAATCCCGCGCAACTCTACCGCATCGGCGATACGAACAACTGCTGCGTGGACACCGGATTCCAGAACAGCAACGGCGACTTCTCGATCTTTTCCTACGACCTCTATCTTTACCTGAAAAACGCAGCGCCGGAGTTCGAACAACTCGCAGCCGTGGAGGCGGGTATGGGAAGCTACAGCGTTCGCCGTAGAGAGGAGCCGGCAAACTCTTTGCGCGGCGAGTTCGTTTCCGGCAACTACTTCGCCACGCTGGGCCTGGGCGCAACTGCGGGGCGCGTCTTCGGCGAAAGCGACGACCGAAGCAGCGCAGCGCCTGTCGCGGTGCTCAGCTATCGCGCATGGCAAACCGAGTTCGGCGGCGATCCGTCGATTGTCGGCGCCACCATATCCATCCAAACCAAACCGTTCACGATCGCCGGCATCGCGCCGCCGGGCTTCTACGGCGACCGTCTATCGGCAGCACCCCCGGCTCTCTGGATGCCGCTTTCGACCGAGCCACTTATTCACGGCGGCGAGGAGACGGCGATTCTGCATCGCGCCGACTCAAACTGGCTTTATCCGCTGGGACGCTTGCGCGCGGGCGCCAATCTTGGCGCTTTGCAGAGCAAGCTCTCGACGGTGTTGCGCCAGTGGCTGATTACGCGTCCGGAATATACCGAAAACGGACACTCGGCGGAGATTCCCAAGCAGCATGTGGTGTTCGAAGCCGCCGGCGGAGGGATTCAAAGTATGCAGCGGAATGCCGGCAACGCGCTCAGGATTCTGATGATCCTGGCCTCGGTTGTTCTGCTGATTGCCTGCGCGAACGTCGCCAATCTGATGCTGGCGCGGGGCGCGGGCCGGCGCGGCGAAATTGCCGTGCGCGTGGCTCTGGGCGCCGGCCGGCGGCGCGTCATGCGCCAGATTGTCACCGAGAGCATTCTGCTGAGTTGCATAGGCGGCCTGGCTGGGTTGACTGTCGCCTATGGCGGAGCGCGCCTGATCCTGGCCCTCGCATATTCAGGAGCAAAGGATTGGCCCATCAGCTCCAGCCCGTCGCTGCCGGTGCTGGGCTTCGCTTTCGTTGTGTCGCTGCTGGCGGGCCTGCTTTTCGGCCTGGCGCCGGCGGTGATCTCATCCCGCGCACAGCCGGCCGACGTACTGCGAGGCGCGAACCGCGGCGACGGCTCCGCGCGCGACCGCTCCCTGCTGCCGCAGAAATCGCTGGTCGTGCTGCAGGCCGCTCTCTCACTGGCGCTGCTGGCTGTGGCCATGCTCGTAACCCGTTCGCTGATCAACCTCGAACGGCAGGACCTCGGAATCGCCACGGCGAATCGCTATGTCTTCGAAATGGACCCGTCCGGCGCCGGCTACACTCTCGACCGGCTGCCTGCGCTCTACCACCAGATCGAGGATCGCTTTTCCACGCTGCCCGGTGTGGAGAACGCAGGGTATGCCCTCTATCAACCGGTTTACACCAGTTGGAGCGACTGCGTGGTTCCGCAGGGACATTCCACGCCCGGGCGGAAGGACAATTGCGTCTCCGGGTGGAACCGCGCCAGCACGAATCTTCTCGACTCTATCGGCATCCCCATCGTGCGCGGCCGCGGATTCAACGGCCAGGATACAACCGCTTCTCCTTTGGTTGCAATCGTGAATGAGGCCTTCGCCAGGAAGTTCTTCTCGAATCAGGATCCGATTGGCAAGCGCTTCGGCCTCGGAGATCCGCGCTACTCGAGCAGTTTTGAGATTGTCGGGGTCTTCCGAAATTACAAGACAAACCCGCGCGAACCCGCCGGTCCGCTGTTTCTACGTCCCTTCTCGCAGCAATTCACCGGGTACAAGGAATCGGGTAGCATCGCCGCGGAGAATCGCTCCGAGTTTGCCGGAGCAATGGTGATCAACTTCAAACGGCCGGAGCCGAACGCCGAGACACTGGTCCGCCGCACCATGGCCGGCATCGATCCCAACCTGACCGTCACCGGTTTCCGCACGATGAAGATGCAGATGGAAGACAACTATGGAATGTACCAATTGATGGCACGGCTCACCGGATTCTTCGGCGTTCTGGCGTTGATGCTTGCTTCGGTCGGCCTCTACGGCGTGATGTCCTACTTCGTCGCCCGGCGCACCGGCGAGATCGGCATCCGCATGGCGCTGGGCGCAACCCGCGCGAGCGTGGTCAACATGGTGATGCGCGGCGCGCTCTGGCAGGTTCTTATCGGCCTCGCGCTGGGCATTCCCGCGGCAATTCTAGCCGGCCGCCTGCTAGCCAGCGAACTCTATGAAGTGAGCGCCTACGATCCGCTTGTGCTGATCGGCGACACATTGCTGCTCGGGCTTTGCGCTGCTCTGGCCGGCTACATCCCCGCGCGCCGCGCCGCTTCCATTGATCCCATGCAGGCACTGCGCTCCGAGTAGGAAAGGAAACAAGCGATGCAAACGATCTTGCAAAACCTCCGTTACGCGCTGCGCCAGTTACGCAAGTCGCCGGTTTTCACTCTGACAGCAGTGCTCACTCTGGCTCTAGGCATCGGCGCCAACACCGCTATCTTCACGGCGGTTTACGCCACGCTGCTCGCGCCCATGCCCTATCCGCAGCCCGACCAGCTCGTCATGGTCTGGTCCAAGATTCAGGGCTTTCACAACGGCATTGCGGCGCAGGACTTTGTTGACTGGAAGAACCAGAGCAAATCCTTTCAGGATCTGAATGCATGGACGGGCGGCAGTTTCAATCTGGCCACCAAGGATCAGCCGGAGTATGTCGAGGGGCAGTTCACCACGCCCGGCTTCTACAAGATGATGGGCGTCAAATTTCTGTACGGGCGCGACTTTCTCCCTGAGGAAGGAGTGGCCGGCAGGGATCGCGTCGTGGTCCTGGTCAACAAGCTATGGAAGCGCCTGGGCTCCGATCCAAAGATTATCGGCAAGCAAATCCAAATCGATGGAGCGCCCTATACCGTGGTCGGCGTCATGGCTCCGGGCCAACCTGATCGTCTCGATCAGAATCTGATTGTGCCGCTGGTCTTCAAACCGGAGCAGTTGAATCACGACTTCCATTGGCTTCTGGCCATGGGACGCCTCAAGCCCAATGTGAGCATCAAGCAGGCGCAGGCCGACATGGATACGGTCACCGCCAACATCGCGCAGGCTTTTCCCAAAAGTAACAAGGGATGGGGCGCATTTGTCGAGCCGCTGAAGAATGACTTTCTGCCGAAAGAGCGAATCCAGACCCTGTGGATGCTGCTCGGCGCGGTGGGCTTTGTGCTCTTGATCGCCTGCGTGAATGTGGCCAACCTGCTGCTCTCCAAGGGAACCACGCGCCAGAAGGAAGTGGCCGTGCGCACTTCTCTCGGCGCTTCGCGCGCCAACATCTTCGCCCAGTTCCTGACGGAGAGCCTCGTCCTTGCGCTCATCGGCGGCCTTCTCGGAGTTGGCGTGGGCGCGCTCTGCTTGCACGGCCTCATCGCCATCATGCCTCCCGGAACGCTTCCATCCGAGGCTGACCTCAGCCTGAATCTGCCGATCCTGTTGTTCTCGCTCGCCGCTTCCACACTGGCAGGCTTGCTCTTCGGCTGCCTTCCCGCGTGGTACGCCACACGCGTCGATCCCGGCGAAGCACTCAAAGAGGGCGGACGCTCTTCATCCGGCTCCGGCCGTCATCGCCTGCGCAAGGTATTGGTCATCGGCGAGTTCGCGCTGGCGCTTACGCTGCTCACCGGCGCGGGCCTCGCCATCCACAGCTTCTGGAACCTCACCCGTGTCGATCTCGGGTTGAACACCAATCATGTGCTTACCTTCTCCCTGCCCGTTCCCGATGCGCGCCCCAAGGATCCCGCACAGATCGCCGCCTACTACCAGCGAATGATCGAGAGCATCAAGTCGGTTCCAGGCGTCCTCGATGTGTCAACAGGCACTGGCTTGCCGCTCTACGGCATGGGATTTGGAATGCCCTTTACCATCGCCGGCCAGCCCGATTTCGCCGACCCCTCGCAGCGGCCCGCCGCGGGTTTTGGGATGGTCACGCCCGGGTACTTCAAGACCTTTGGCATTCAGGTCATCCGTGGCCGTTCGTTCACTGACCAGGACAACGCCGCCAGCGTGCGCGTGGCCATGGTCAACGAGAACTTCGCGCAAAAGTACTTCAAGGACAAGGACCCTCTTCAACAGCGGCTCATGGTCGAAGAATTGATTCCCGGCGTCACCAAGCTGGGCGCGCCCATCTCCTGGCAGATCGTGGGAGTCTATCACAATGTGCGCAGCCGCGGCCTCCGCCAGGACAATCCGGAGATCGCAATTCCCTTTTGGCAAATCCCCTGGCCCAGCGCCACCATTGGTGTGCGCACCGCAGGCGACCCCGCACTGATGACCAAAAGTATCGCGGCCGCGGTGCACGCTGTCGACCCGCAGATCGCGCTGGCTCAGTCCAGGACCATGGATGAGATTAAGAGCAACCTCCTCTCCGGCGACCGCTTCACCATGGTGCTCTACTTCAGCTTTGCCGTGCTGGCGCTGCTGCTTGCCGCAGTAGGCATCTATGGCGTCATGGCCTTTACCGTGGCCCAGCGCGAACATGAAATTGGACTGCGCATGGCACTCGGGGCCAGCCGGAACAACGTCATCATTCTGATCCTGAAAGAAGCCATTGTCCTGGCGCTTCTCGGTCTCGGCCTGGGCTTGATCGGCGCCTTTTTCGTGGGCCGCGCCATGCACAGCACACTCTACGGCATAGCCTCCATTGACTATGCCGCCGTCTCCGTCGTCGCCCTCGTCCTGCTGAGTGTGGCTTTACTGGCCAGTTGGCTGCCTGCCCGCCGAGCCTCCGCCGTCGAACCCATGCAGGCTCTGCGTGGAGAGTAAACAGATTCTGCATATTTGAAAGGAAAGGGAAGTAGCAATGCGATCAATCTTACAAGATGTGCGCTACGCGCTGCGACAGTTGCGCAAGTCGCCGGGATTCACCTTCACCGCCGTGACCGTGCTGGCGCTCGGGCTGGGCGCGAACATTGCCGTCTTCACCTTGCTGAACGGGATACTGCTGCGCCCGCTGCCCTATGCGCATCCAGATCGCATCGTCACCGTCAAGCTCGATACCAATCAGCCTTACTACGCCATGACCTACGCCAATATGCTGCAGTTGCATGACGCCATGGGCGCGAACTTCCAGATCGGTGCCCAGCTCGGCGGCTCGTGGGCCAGCGTCGTTGGCCCTGGCGGCAGGCTTCAGGTGCAGCGGGCCGATACCGATGCCGGGCTCCTCCGCGCCTTCGACGTGCAGCCGATCCTTGGCCGCCTCTTCCGCGACGAAGACAACCGCCCCGGCGCCGCGCCCGTAGTCCTTCTCGGCAACGATGTCTGGCACAGGCTCTTCAACGCCGACCCGGCCATCGCCGGCAAGACTCTGACCGTCCGCGGGCAGACCTACACCATCCTGGGAGTCATGCCGGCCAACTTCTCCTTTCGCTTTGGCGATCCCATGCAGATTTGGACACCGGCGCAGATTCCCGCCGCCGCCCGCACCGCCATGGATGGCGATGCAACCCTTGGCGCCGAGGTCTACGCGCGCGTCCCCGACGGCATGACCGCCGTGCAACTTGCCGACGCGCTCAGCCGCGCTCAGTCCGTCGTCGCCAAAGAAGTCTCCGCCGAAAACCAGTTGCCCACGCGCGTGAAGGTTACAGGCTATCAGGACTCGCTCAACCACGAGGCGCGCAAGCCGCTCCTGTTGCTCTATGCGGTTGTCTTCGGAATATGGGCGCTGGCCTGCCTCAACGTGACCAGCTTGATGCTGGCGCGAGCCGTAGCGCGCACGCGCGAAATTGCGGTGCGCTCCGCTTTGGGCGCGAGCCGCCTGCGCTTGTTGCAGCAATCGCTCGTCGAGAGCCTTTTGTTGAGCGGAATCGGCGCCGTTGCGGGACTGCTCCTGGGGCAAAGCGCCATCAAGCTGCTCTGGACGCAGATCGCACACAAGCTGCCGCTCACCAGCGCCATTCACGTCGACTGGCGAGTGGTCTCATGGCTGGCCGCCTTCACGCTAGCCACAGCGGCCATTGTCGGCATCTTCCCCGCACTGCGCGCCGCCAGCCGCAACGCGCAGGCCTCGCTGCATGGCGCAACCGCCACAGCCTCGGCCAGTCAGAATCGGACGCGCGAAGTCCTTGTTGTCGCGCAGTTCGCGCTTACACTTGTCTTTCTCGTGGGCGCAGGACTCTTTTTGCGCACCATTCACGCCCTGCGCCAGGTGCCGTTGGGATTCACGCAGCAAAACGTTCTCACCGGCGGGGTCATTCTCAACAACGGTTCGCGTCAGTTCGAAGAAAACCAGAGTACGCATGGCCAGAAAGAGAACATTGTCCGCGAATCCTATCTGCCGCTCATCGAGCGTCTGCGCGCCATTCCCGGCGTGCAGGTGGCCGCGCTCAGCTCCGTGCTGCCGCTGCGCAACGAGATGGCTGTGAGTATTTGCTCAGGGCTCGATCACGAAGATTTAGGAGCGAAGAGAGCCTGCGCGCAAGGCCGCCTTGCTTCCGCTGGCTTGACCGATGCGCTCGGAATCCCTATTCTGCGCGGCCGCTTCTTTACCGAGGAGGACGCGGCGGGCGCGCCGATTGCCGTTGTGGTCAATGAGGCCTTCGCCAAACAGTTCTCGCCGGACAAAGATCCAATCGGTCGGATTTACTCCATGGGCAAGCAGGGGCCATTTGCAAACGCGCGCATCATCGGTGTGATTGCCGACACCCGGCAGAGTACGGTCATCGACCCCACCAAGCCCGAGGTCTACTTCTGCCTGGCCCAGATGGCGCCCGGCACGCCGCTTTACGGCATCGCAACAGCGTTCATCCAGGTAGCCATTCGCGGCGCGGTTCCCGCCGATTCGTTGCGCGCGCAATTCGACAAGGCGCTGCACGAAGTTGCTCCAGACGCCACTACAACCAACGTCAAGACCATCCACGAAGCTGTAGAAGATTCCTTCGGCAGCCAGACTTTGATCGCGCATTTGCTGGAGAGCTTCGCCGGCCTCGCGCTGCTGATCGCCTCCGTCGGACTCTATGGGCTGCTCTCCTTCGCCGTGGCGCAGCGCACCCGCGAGATCGGCTTGCGCATCGCGCTCGGCGCGCCGCAGGCCAACATCCTCTCGCTTATTCTGCGCCGCGCGCTGTTGCTTGTGGGCGCCGGCCTCGCCATCGGCGGTGCGCTCGCCTGGTTTGCCGCCACGGTTACGCGCAGCTACATCTTCGGCGTGCAAGCACACGATGCCCTCACCTTTACCGCGGTCGTTATTGTGCTGGCCGCGGCTTCTCTGATTGCGGCCTGGCTGCCCGCGCGCCGCGCAGCTTCCATTGATCCTAATCTTGCTTTGAGATCGGAGTAATACCATGATCGAACTGAAAAACGTAGAACGCAGTTACCAGACCGGACCCACGGAAACCTGGGTGCTGCGCCGCATCGGGATCACCATTCAGGAAGGCGAGTTTGTCACCGTGATGGGCCCGTCGGGCGCGGGGAAGTCGTCGCTGCTCAACATTCTCGCGCTGCTCGACGACGGCTGGAAGGGCGAGTACTGGTTCGGCGAAACGCCGGCGCATAAGCTCAATCGCAAGCAACGCGCCGATCTCGCCCGCGAGCGCATCGGCATGGTCTTCCAGAGCTATCACCTGCTGGACGACTTGACCGTCGCCGAGAACATCGACCTGCCGCTCTCTTACAAGAATCTACCCGCCAAAGAAAGGCAGGGGATGGTGGCCGACATTCTGGACCGCTTTCAGATTGTGGCCAAGAAGGATCTGTTTCCTTCGCAGCTCTCCGGCGGGCAACAGCAACTGGTGGGCATTGCGCGCGCCGTGGTTCACGCTCCCGCGCTGCTGCTGGCCGATGAGCCAACCGGCAATCTGCACTCCACGCAGGCGCGCGAGATCATGAATCTCTTTTGCGAACTCAACCGCGCCGGTACGACGATTGTGCAAGTGACGCATTCGGATGAGAACGCGCGCTACGGCAAGCGCATCATCGAGCTGCGTGACGGATGGCTCACGCGCGATGAAGCAGTGCATACAGCGGCCACGGAGGGGTGCACGAAGTGATGATTCTGAAGATCAATTTGGCCAAACGCTCACAGGATTGCAACGCCCGCGGGATTGTATTCGCAGCCTGCTTGATTGCATTTCTTCTGTTGCCGGCGAACCGGGCGCTGGCTGCGGAGCCGGCAGCCTCAACGCCTTCCGCGCAGACGACTNNGCCAACTCCGCGCGCCTGGATTCGCTGGTGCGCGACGGCAAGCTCTATCTGTCGCTGCGCAATGCCATCGATCTGGCGCTCGAAAACAATCTCGATATGGTGATCGCGCGCTACAACATTCCCATCGCGCAGATGGATGTTCAACGCACGCAGGCGGGCGGCTCGGTGCGCGGCGTCAATACCGGCGTGGTCTCGGGCACGCCCGGCGGCGCGGGCGCTGGCCTCTCCGGGGGCGGCGTGGGCGCTGGCGCGGGCGGCACCTCGGGCGGCGCGGGCGGCGCGGGCGCGGGAGCTTCGGGACTGGTCACCTCCACTCTGGGCACGGGCACTTCGGTCTCGACCTTCGATCCGCTTCTCAACGCGACCACCTATGTGGACCACACAACGCAACTACTGCCCAACCAGACGCTCTATGGCGTGCCTGTCATCCATCAGAACACGATTCTGGGCAATGTCTCCTATTCGCAGGCCTTTCCCACCGGAGGCAGTTTGCAGGTGGCGTGGGACAACCAGCGCCAGACTACCAACAGCCCCAATAGCACGCTGAATCCGGTGCTGAATTCTTATCTCCAGCTCGGCGTGCAGCAGCAACTGCTGGCCGGCTTCGGCCTGGGGCCGAATCTGCGTTACCTGCGCATCGCCAAAACCAACCAGAAGGTCTCCGACATCGCCTTCAAGGCGCAGGTGATCGCCACCGTAACGCAGATTTGCGATCTGTACTGGGACCTGGTGAGCGCCTATGATGAGGAGCAGGTTGGCGCTCGCTCGGTGGAGTTCGCCCGGCAGACGCTGGAGACCAGCCGCAAACAACTCGAGCTGCAGGCGATTCCAGAGATGGAAGTGCTGAAGGCGGAGGGAGAAATGGCCAACCGTGAGCAGGACCTGACCGTCTCCCGCACCAATCTCGAACTGCAAGAGCTCTATATGAAGAACGCCCTCACCCGCTCGCTCGACGACCCGATATTGCAGGAGATGCCGGTGGTTCCGGTGGACCACATCGCCAGCCGGATCGAGCCCATTGCCGAGCCGGTGCAGGATATGATTGCCGATGCGCTCAGGAATCGCGCCGAGTTGCAGGAGTCGAGCCTGGTTTTGCAGAACAGCGAGCTCAGCCGCAAGACCGCGCGCAACGCGCTGTTGCCCACGCTCTCCGTCTACGGCTTCTATGCGGGCACGGGATTCGCCGGCACGCCCAATCCTAAAAACGGCTCGGTCACGAATGTTTCCAGCGGCTACGGCGGGGCGCTGGAAAATGCGTTGAACTATTCTTCGCCCGAATACCAGGCAGGCTTTCAGTTGAGTATCCCGCTGCGCAACCGCATCGCCAAGGCCGACCAGTACCGTACGGAGCTGGAATACCGGCAGTCGCAGGTCTATCTCGAAGAGTTGAAGAAGCGCATACACATCGAGGTGCGCAACGCGCGTTATGCTTTGGAACAGGGAGCCAGCCGCGTGGATGCTGCGCGCAAGGCGCGCGACCTGGCGCAGCGCACATTGGATATCATGCAAAAGGAACAGAAGCTGGGCGCGGGATCGAACCAGCAGACGCTCGCGGCCGAGCATGACCTGGCCCTGGCCGAGTCGGCGCTGGTGACCGCCGAGACCGCATACGAAAAGGCGCGCATCGAAGTGAGGCGCTCGACCGGCTCGGTGCTGGAAGACTACGGAATCTCGATTGCCGACGCCAAAGCCGGCGTAGTGGAGGCAGAGAATCATCAGTAAACATGGGCCAATTCGCGTTCTGGTTGCCGACGATCAGCCGCATATCCTGGAGGCCGTCGAACTGCTGCTGGCCCCGCAGGGTTTCGCCGTGGACTGCGTGCGCTCGCCCCAGCTCCTGCTGGAATCGCTCGGCGAGCGCGACTATGATGTGCTGCTGATCGACCTCAACTACACTCGCGACACCACCTCCGGCCAGGAGGGCCTGGACCTGTTGGCTCGCATCCATGAGTTCGACGCGCGGCTGCCGGTCATCGTGATGACCGCCTGGGGCAACATCAATCTGGCCGTCGAAAGCATCAAGCGCGGCGCGCGGGACTTCATCCAGAAGCCGTGGGAGAACGAGCGGCTGCTCTCGTTGATTCGCGTCCACGCCGAGCTGCACCAGGCTCTGCGCCGCGCCCGCCAGTTGGAGATGGAAAACCGCCTGCTGCGCGCCGAAGGGATGCCGGAGTTTGTGGCCGGCGCGCCCGCCATGCAGCCGGTGCTGGAATTGATCGCTCAGGTCGGCCCCTCCGACGCAAACGTGCTCATCACCGGCGAGCACGGCACGGGCAAAGAGATCGTCGCCAAACTGCTGCACGCCGCCTCGCAGCGGTCGCGCATGGCGCTGGTCGCGGTTAATGCCGGCGGACTGCCGGAGGGAACCTTTGAGAGCGAGATCTTCGGCCACGTAAAGGGCGCCTTCACCGACGCCCGCAGCGACCGCATCGGACGCTTCGAGCTGGCTAACGGCGGATCGCTTTTTCTCGACGAGATCGCCAACGTTCCGCTGCGCCAGCAAGCCAAACTGCTGCGCGTTCTGGAGACAGGCGAACTGGAACGCGTCGGCTCCTCGCAGACCCGACGCGTCGATGTGCGCCTGCTTTCCGCCACCAACGCTGATTTGCATGAAGAGGCAAAGGCGGGCAACTTCCGCGAAGACCTGCTCTTCCGCATCAACACCGTGGAAATCCACCTGCCCGCCCTGCGCGACCGGCGCGAGGACATCCCACTGCTGGCGCAGCACTTCTTGAGCCGCAACCGCGCGCGCTATCGCAAGCAGGCCGTCGGCTTCTCTCCCGACGCCATGCAGCAGATGATGCAGTATGCGTGGCCGGGCAACGTGCGCGAGCTGGAACATACGGTCGAGCGCGCCGTGCTGCTCTGCCGCGGCGACCAGATCGAGCCGGTCAACCTGGCCATCGCCCCCGCGCGCTCCTCTGCTACCTCGTTTGAGAACATGAGCATCGACGAGGTCGAAGCCCTACTCATCCGCAAGGTTCTGCGCCGCTGCGACGGCAACATCTCCAAGGCCGCCGAGGCGCTGGGCTTGAGCCGCGCCGCGCTCTATCGCCGCATCGAGAAATATGGGCTCTGAGAGGAAGGTGCGCCGCCGCCACTCGGCCGTCCGCCGGGCATGGCGTTTTTGTCTTTTGCTGGCACTGCCCGCGCTGATCTTTGCCGGCATCTTTCTCTACCAGGGGCAACTCTCTTTTGCCCCCGCGATTCTGCTCATCGCATGCCTGCTTCTTTATCTGTTGCTGGTGGCCGCGGCGCTGATCGAAGGCATGGTCCGGCCCTTGCAGACGCTCTCCAACGTCGTCGCTTCGCTGCGCGAGGGCGACTACTCCTTCCGCGCGCGCGGGGCCGGCTCGCAAGACGCGCTGGGCGAGCTGGCCGCCGAGATCAACGCGCTCGCCGATCTGCTGCAAAAGCAGCGCGTCCGTTCGCTTGAGGCCACGGCTTTGCTGGCGCGCATCCTCGAAGTGATGCACACGCCGCTCTTTGCCTTTGACCGTCATGACCGGCTGCAACTGGCGAGCAATTCAGGCGCCCAGTTGCTGGGCCGGCCCCTGGCCCGCTGCTACAACCAGACCGCGCGCGAACTCGGCCTGCAAGAGCTGCTGGCCGCGCCCGATCAGACCACTCACTCCTTCGGCGCAAAGCCTACCCGCTGGCTGCTGCGCAAAGCGGCCTTCCGCCAGGACGGCGCGCCCCACACGCTGCTCCTGTTGGCCGATGTTAGCCTCCCGCTCCAGGAAGAAGAACAAATGGCCTGGAAGCGGCTGATCCGGGTTCTCGGCCACGAGCTTTCGAACTCGCTGGCGCCCATCAAATCCATTGCCGGCAGCTTGCTGGAGCGGGTGGGTTCCCTGCCCGGCGACGAAGCAACGCTGCGCGACTTCCGCCGCGGCCTGGGCGTGGTCGAGAGCCGCGCCGACGCGCTGCATCGCTTTGTGCAGTCTTACCGCCAGCTCGCCCAGCTGCCTCCGCCGCAACTCCGGCCGGTTCCGCTCGCGGCCCTGCTGGAGCGCGTGGTGCATCTGGAACAGCGCCTGGTTGTCCAGCTTGAACCGGGAGCGCCGGTTGTGCTCAACGCCGATCCGGATCAGTTGGAGCAGATGTTCATTAACCTGCTTGCCAATGCCGTGGACGCCTCGCTGGCCAATGGCGCGCAGTGGGCGCGTGTCAGTTGGCGCGTGGCTGGCGCCGCCGCGCTGGTTTCGATTGAAGACCGCGGCCTGGGCATCGCCAACGCCGAAAATCTCTTCGTCCCCTTCTACACAACCAAGCCCGCCGGCAGCGGTGTTGGCTTGGCCCTGGCGCAGCAGATCGCCCGCGCCCACGGCGGCGAAATCCGCCTTCTCAATCGCGAAGACGGCCCAGGCGCGCGCGCAACTGTACGCCTGCCGGCTGCGCAGAGTGAGGGGACGACGGAATAGCCGCCGCTTCAACCCAATACAACCACGCTTGTTATCATCTACACAGGCTCCCGGCAGCAGTCTTCTCCCGGCACAACCACTGAGGTTTTGACTCGTCCAAATGACTCATGCCACTCAGCCAGAACTCGCCGCGCCCGCCATTGAAAGCGCCCGGCAAGTCTCGGGTACGGCGCACCTTCACGCGCCCAGCCCCGGGTCGACGGCCACGCTCATCCACGACCTGCGCGAGCTCTTCAAGGTCAAGGTCGTCGCCCTGGTGCTGGTTACCGGCTGGGGCGGCTTTTATCTTGGCTCCATGCAGTCGGGCATCACCAGCATGCAGCGCGGCCTGCTCGACACGCTGCTCGGCATCGGCCTGGTCTCGGCCGGAGCCGGCGCGCTGAATGAGGCTCTGGAGCGCAAGATTGACGCGCGCATGAAGCGCACCGCCGACCGGCCGATGGCCGCCGGCCGCTTCTCTCTGGCGCAGGGCGTGCTGGCCGGCCTGGCCGCGCTGGCGTTCGGAGCGGTTTGGCTGGCGCTCACCACCAACCTGCTCACCGTGGCGCTGGCGCTGCTGACGGCATTTACGTATGTGGCTATTTACACACCGCTCAAGCGCGTGACCGCGCTGGCTACCTTCATCGGCGCATTTCCCGGTGCGATGGGCCCCATGCTGGGCTGGACAGCTGCCCGCGGGCAGATCGAGTGGCCGGGAGTGGCCCTGTTCGCTATCCTCTTTGTCTGGCAGTTTCCTCACTTCATGTCGATTGCCTGGCTCTACCGCGACGACTACGCCCGCGCCGGGATTCGCATGTTGCCAGTCGTCCAGCCCGACGGCCTCTCAACTGTCGCCCAAGCGCTCTTCTTCGCGGTCGTGATGATCCCCGTCAGCCTTGCGCCCTGGATGCTGGGCATGGCCACGCTGACCTATGCCGCGCTGGCCGGCGCGCTGGGCCTGCTTTACCTGGCTTACACCATCCGCTTCGCCCGCATCCTGAGAGCCGAAACCGAGGACGAAAGCCGCAGGCTGGCCCGCGATCTGCTCAAGGTCAGCGTGCTCTACTTGCCGCTGCTCTTCACCGCGCTGATGCTCTGCGCCATCGCCAAATCATAGAGGAAGATGGCGAAGGCTTCATGGCATTGCAACTCGGCAGTTGGAGTATTCTGTTTTTTTGGAGGAGATTGTGCTCGACATTCACTTACCGCACGGAAAGCTGCACGGCATCAAGGATTTTTTTATCCATCTGTTGACCATCACCATTGGTTTATTCATTGCACTGAGCCTGGAGGGTTGGGTGGAGTCTCGGCATCATCATCATCTGGCCCAAGAAGCGGAGGACAGCTTGCGCGTCGAGATTGCCAACAACGCGCATGAAGTAGTCCAGCAACGCCAGATGATCAAGGATGACCAGAAGAAACTGGAAGCCAACCTGGAGGTTCTGGAGGAGTTGCGGGCACATCCCCACGCCAAAATGGGCCACATTTATTTAGATCTCGATTTGGGAGGCTTTGACAATATGGCATGGATGAATGCTCAGAACACCGGCGCCCTTGCCTTTATGCAATACAAAGATGCCCAGAACTTCTCGGACATCTATCTTGAGCAGGACCTATTTTTCAAGACAGTACTGAATAGTCTCAACGATTGTGGCAATGCAAATTCGCTCTTCATCTCCCACCCCAACGATTGGGTCCCATCTCCGGCGCAGGTTGATATGGAAACCGATCGCATCGGCAAGGTCAAGTTTGACCTCATGGTGCTAAGTTCAATGGCTGGCCAACTGGACAGGATTTACCAAAAATTCGAGTCCGAGCACAAATAACGCTTGCTTATCCTCATGAGAAAGCCATGACTGCCTCTACTCCCCAATCCGGCATCCGCTCCGCTATCGCGGCCATTCTCGCCGTCAGCGCGGCGGCTACAGCCTTTCTCTTCTGGCTGATCTACGTCCATCCCGCCGCCGCGTCCAGCACGCAGTACGCCTTTCTGCCCGCGCTCAATGCCCTGCTCAATAGCCTCAGCGCCACCGCGCTGCTCATCGGCTACACCTTCATCCGCGCCCGCCGCATTCCGGCCCATCGCGCCGCGATGATCACCGCCTTCGCCTTCTCCACGCTTTTTCTGGTCAGCTACATTCTGCATCACGCGCTGCACGGCGATGTTCGCTACCCGGCGCACGCGGCGCTGCGCTCGCTCTACCTGCCGCTGCTGGCCAGCCACATTATCCTGGCCATCGTGGCGCTGCCGCTGATACTCGTCACTTTTTTCTTTTCGCTTACCGGGCGGATTCCGCAGCACCGCAAAGTTGCCCGCTGGACCTTTCCGCTCTGGCTCTACGTCTCGATCACCGGCGTGGTGACTTGGGCGATGCTGCGCCTGGCGCAAGGATAGGAAACCAGGGACTAGGGAATAGAAGACAGCGCCCGTGCCCCATCCTTTCGCGTTCTGTGCGAAAGGGTGGGAAACCAGGAACCCCAACCAGCGCCGCAACCAGCATCCAATTGATAGGATCAATCATGCCCGCAAACCCGAACCCGCCCAGCGACGGCACCCGCCAACTCCTGCAATGGGGCGCGTCGATGCTCGCAGCGGGGCTATTAGCCGTGGTGCTGCTCGAAACCCTATTGGGCGGCTACTCGCCCACCGGCGCCCACACCAACGCCGGCTGGTTCGCCCTGATCGTCGCGCTGATGTGCATCCCCTTCGGCGGCCTGCTGACGACGCTTGGGGCGGCCAAGGCTCTGCGCAACCGCGCCGATTCCCGCAGGCGCTGATCGTCTGCTATGCTTTTCGTTGACTGGAGAATCAACATGGCAAGAAGCGTAAACAAAGTCACACTCTTGGGAAATGTAGGCAAGGACCCGGAGATTCGCTCCACCCCCAGCGGCGTCATGGTCGCCAGCTTCGGCTTGGCGACCAGCGACCGCTTTCAGGATGCGCAGGGCAACTGGCAGGACCGCACCGAATGGCACAACCTGAAGGCCTTCAAGCGCACCGCCGAGATCGTCCGCGACTACGTGAAGAAGGGCTCCAAACTGTACATCGAGGGCAAGATTTCGACCAATAGCTGGGACGACAAGGAAACCGGCGTAAAGAAGTATCGCACCGAGATTCTTGTCAATGAGCTGGTGCTGCTCTCCGGCCGCGAGGAAGGCTCGGGCGGCGCGAGCGCGGGCGGCTACAACCGGCCGGCAAGCACGTCGAGTTCGTCGGCCAGCTTCGATCAGCGCCTCCCGGCAGCCGCCGCAGCGCCGGACGATTATGCCCAGCAAGCCGAAATCTCCGACGACGACATACCGTTCTAAGAAGCAGGGGTCAGAGATCAGGGATCAGGGGTCAGTCTCCGGCAAGCTGAAATCGTCGTAGAAGGAATCGGGCGAGCAGCAGCTTTCGAGATGGGTTTTGTCCGAGTTATCTTCGCACCCTGGCTGACCCCTGACCCCTGTCACTCTGTCTTCATCAGCGTGGCCAGCAGCGAGTCCCTGCGCTGGTTGGCGAGCCTGTCTACGTTGCCGAGTCCGCGCAGCCAGACGAAGACCGCGGCCCCGGACAGCGCCAGAAAGACTGGCACGGCCATCCACGGAGTGTCAAAGAGCCAGCACAGCCCCAAGACCACCGCGCCCACGGCCATCACCACCAGCATCAGCAGCATGCTGGAGAGCGCGTTGGCCTGCGATCCGCGCTGCCGCGTCATCCGCCCCGGATGGATGCGAAAGGGCATACTGAGCGAAAAGATGTTGCCCATGGCCAGGCAGCAGGGCAGGGCAAAGAGAACCCATGCCGCAGTGGCCGCCACGGTCACGCCCTGCGGCCATCCCAGGCGCAGAGTGGTCAGAATGCCGACCAGCAGCGCATCCAGCCAGAAAAGCAGGAAATGAAAGAGATTCTTGGCCAGGAAGACGGTGCGGATGGGCGTCGGAGAAAGAAACAGCAACTGAATACCCGCTCCCTCGGCGCCCAGACTGTTGGAAAACATCTGCGTGAAACCCATCAGCGCGAAGGCGACGTAAAACGGCAGAGCGTACGAAAATGGAGTCCCCGAAGCGTTACTGCGATAGACGCTGGCCATCACCAGCACCATCAACAGGGGCGCGCCTATCGCCCAGAGCAGCGGCAAGGTGCGCATCAAACTGCGCGCCTCCTTTTCCATCAGCGCGGCAATGGGGCTTGAACCGCCCAGCCGCCAGCCGCCCTCGCGCCGAACAAGACTGGCTCGCACTGAGGAAGTCTTTGCCCGGCTCGTTTCCCGTTTAGGCGCCGAACCCAGGTTTTCGCCGCGATACTCGGCCCTCAGACGGCGGGCCAGCACGCTCCCCGCGGCCAGCGCCCACAGCCCCAGCACGCCCAGCGACGCCAAGGCCCCCACAGGCTGCCGATAGCGGGCCTGCCGGAGTGCGCGTGCGGCCAGCCCCGGCGGCAGACCCTGTTGCACGGCGTAGGCGGTCTTCACCCAAGGCGCATACTCGATCCTCATCCTGCGAAAGTTCTCGACACGGTCCTGTGGAGTTAACGGCTGCTGATGGCGCTTCTGGCGCAGCGCAGGATTCAACAGCTGCAGGCTCAATAGGAAGATCATGAACAGCGCGCCCACAATCTCCCGCGTCTTGCGCTGCGAGAGCCAGCGGTCGATCCAGGCAAAAACGGCACGCACCAGCAGGATGTTGAAGGCCGCAAAAGCCGCCAGCGCCAGCGCCGTCCACGCAAAGAGCTCCGGCCGCGCCATCGTGACGCCCACCCAGATACCCAGGCAGCACAGCGCGCCGATAATGGAGGAGACATCCGCCAGCCCAAAGACCACATACAGCAGATAGTACGACCGAAAGCGCACCGGGAAGCGCAGCAAGATACCCAGGTCAAACTGTTCCTGAAACGAGGCCAGCATCACCGGACCCACCTGCCAGAGGATGCACACCACCCAGAAGACGGCCGGCAAAAACTGCCACTTCTCCTCGGAGGCCATGATATAGGCGCCCACGCCCATCATCGTGCCCAGCCCCAGGCCCATGAAGGCATAAAGGACAAACGACACGGTGCGCGCGCCCAGCTCAAACACGCCCCGTTTAAAGCGCAGTCCGTTGATGAACATATGCCAGCGCAGGGCGGCCATGGCCGCATACTGCGCCCGCGCCGCGCCGCTCAACGCTCCCAGACCTTGGCTTGGGCCTGGGCCAACCCCATTCAAGCCAGCCATGACAGCTCCTGCGCCGGCTCCAGCCCGCCCGCTCCCACAATCGAGAGAAAGATCTCTTCGAGAGTCAGCCGCTGCTCCCTGGCGGCGTCCGGCAGTGTGGAAACGACTCCAGCGTGCAGTTCGGCCAGCGAGCCGTTGGCCACCAGCCGGCCTTTGCTGATGATGGCCACGTGGCTGCAAAGACGCTCCACAATCTCCAGCACGTGCGTGGTCAAAAAGATCGTCGCGCCGCGGTTGAGCATCCCCTGGAGCATATTCTTAAGCATCCCGGCCGCAATCGCGTCCACGCCCTCGAAAGGCTCGTCGAGAAAGAGCACCTTGGGCCCGTGAATCACCGCCGCGGCCATGGCCAGCTTTCTCTGCATTCCGTGCGAGAAGTCGGTCACCAGCTTGCGGCTCTCGCCTGCCAGTTGCATGAACTCCAGCAGCTCTTCCGTTCGTTGATTGGTAGTCTCGCGGTCCAGCCCGTACATGCGGCCCACAAAATGCAGGTATTCGGGCGCGGTCAGCCGGCCCAGCAGCGCCATCCCCTCCGGCACCACGCCGATCTGCCGCTTCAGCTCGAGCGCGCCGGCCCCAAACGGCTGGCCCAGAATCTCAATCGTTCCCGCCGTCGGCTCCAGCAACCCGGTGAGCATCTTGATGGTTGTGGACTTGCCCGCCCCGTTCGGTCCCAGAAAGCCGAAGAACTGCCCCTGCGCCACGCTCAGCGTGACATCCTCAACGGCCGTCAGCGCGCCGAAGCGCCGGGTGAGGCCATGCGTTTGAATCGCCGCAATTTCCATTTGCCAGCAAGCATAGCAAGGTTGGCGGGTAAAAACAAAGCGGATCGGCAATCCAAGGCAGGCGCAACACCATTTGCCGTTGCCAAGACCGAACCGGCCCAGAAAAGGAATCCACTTGCTGCTTTACTCAGCTGGGTGCCCCACCCTCGCCGCGTTCTTGTTGTTGCGGCTAGGGTGGGAAACCACGCATACCAGGTTTACAGGAGAACTACTCTAATTCAATCCCTTTCCATCAAGAATCGGCTGCACGAATTTTTCAACCCTTGAGACACGGGTTTTGGATAGTTTGGGCGCGGAAAAATAGAAAATGTAGGCTTTTTGCCGTCCTGGCGTCAATGCTTGAAAAGCGGTTTTCAAGGCTGGGATTTCATCCAGTTTATTTTGAAGCTCTTCGGGAATTTTGTATTCCGAATGCTTTTTTAATTTCACTTTCAAACCGGATTTTTCCACCTCAATGGCTTCATGAATATATGCCTTCAAGATGACTTCCATCTCAACGATTTCGCGAACACTTGTGAGCCGGATCAAACGCCCGGCTTGCGTATGCTCCCCAGGTTTTTTCAAAATCCCATGGGCGTCCTTCAATAAGGCGCCTTTGAATAATAAAAGCGAACAATATTCTTTGAATTTACCGATTAATACTATGTTCTTATTCTGAAACGTGTAACAAGGCTGACCCCATTTCAATTCTTCTGTCAGTTGACAATCAAGAATGATCCTCCTCAATTCCTGCGATTCTTCCCGCCACTTTTTGGCTTTACTTAAATGTTCATCAACCTTGGGATTCATCCGAACCTCCTTTTCGTCTTCGGCTACGCAGCGATGCAAGTCTCCAGCACTCCGTTACCGCGCATGTTCGCTCATCAACATAGACGTTTCAGACGATACGAGGATTCAGAATCATTCACCGCCCCCGGCAAAACCGGCTCGCTTGTGCTGTGCAAGCGGCGTCTGCCCTACCGCAGGTGGCTGCCGCACCGCAGGTGCCGCAAGCGCTATCCTAGAGTGTTCGGCCAAACCGGCCATCGAGGAACCTCATGCCCGAAGATCCAATCACTCCTGCCGCGCAAGCGGCATCTGCCGCACCGCAGGTGGTCACAATCGCCACCATCGGCCAGCACGAAGGCCAATCCGTCACCCTGCGCGGATGGCTCTACAACCTGCGCGAGAGCGGCAAGCTACTCTTCCCCATCTTCCGCGACGGNNCGCGACGGCACCGGAACCATCCAGGGCGTGGCCCACATCAAGAGCGTGCCGCCTGAAGTTTTCGAGGCGCTCAAGGGCCTGACGCAGGAGTCCAGCGTCATCGTTACCGGCAAGGTCCGCGCCGACAAGCGGGCGCCTGGCGGCTACGAACTCGATGTCGAAGGCCTCCAGGTCGTCCAGCGCGTGCCGGAAACCGATCCCTACCCCATCACTCTCAAGGAGCACGGCGTCGACTTCCTGATGGACCATCGCCACCTCTGGGTGCGCTCGCCGCGCCAGTCCGCGATTCTCCGTATCAGGGCCGAAATCATGCGCGCGGCGGCAGAGTACTTCGATACAAACGGCTTCATTCGCACCGACCCGCCGATCCTGACGCCGGCGGCCTGCGAGGGCACATCAACTCTCTTTCCGGTGGACTACTTCGGCGACCCGGCTTTTCTAACTCAGTCTGGGCAGTTATACATTGAATCCACCGCGCTCGCGCTGGGCAAGGTTTATAGCTTCGGCCCTACCTTCCGCGCGGAGAAATCCAAAACTCGCCGTCACCTCACCGAGTTCTGGATGATCGAGCCGGAGGTCGCCTTCATGGATCTCGACGGGCTGCTCGAGTTAGCCGAAAACTTCTTGTCTCATATAGTCCAATCCGTTCTCAAGAATCGCGCCCCGGAGTTAGCCATCATCGGCCGCGACCCCACGAAGCTCGAATCCATCTGCCCGCCCTTCCCCCGCCTGCGCTATGACGAAGCCGCAGAGATGCTCAACCAGGCCCACAAGGACGGCCACCTAGAAGCTCCCTTCGAATACGGCAACGACTTCGGATCCCCGGATGAAACCTGGCTTAGCTCGCAATACGACCGCCCGGTGATGGTCCATCGCTACCCCGCCAACGTGAAGGCCTTTTACATGGAGCCCGACCCCGCCGATTCGCGCTACGCCCTCTGCGTCGATGTGCTCGCCCCCGAAGGCTACGGCGAAATCATCGGCGGCTCGCAGCGCGTTTCGAGTTATGAGTTATTAAACTCCCGCATCGAGCAGCATAACCTGCCCAAGGAAGCCTTCCAGTGGTACCTCGACCTGCGCCGCTACGGCAGCGTCCCCCACTCGGGCTTCGGCATGGGCATCGAGCGCGCGGTAGCCTGGATCTGCGGCCTCGACCACGTCCGCGAAACCATCCCCTTCGCCCGCACCTTGCATCGCATCTACCCCTGAACTCACCCTTCAGACCGGATGCCTCGGTTCTCGTCTTTGCAGCCATGGACCCGCCAATCGGTGATGCAGATCACTGTCCGCCCCAAGCCTGAGCGCGAATCATCGATCATGTACGGTTAGCGTCCGCGCGTGTGGAGGCGATTCTTGAACCGGTCCAAATTGCCGATGTTGCGCAGGATTTCGCAGATTGTTTTCCTGCTGCTCTTTCTCGGGTTGCTGTTTTTCACCTCGTGGAGCCTTTTTCCCAGCGCCGGAACTGAGATTCATCTGCGCCCGCCGGTGCGGCTGTTCTTCGAGTGGGATCCGCTGGTGGCTTTGGTCAACGCGCTGGCCGGCCATGCGCTTTATCGCGGCCTCATCTGGTGCCTCGTCATCCTTGTTCCCACGCTCTTTCTGGGCCGCTTCTTCTGCGGCTGGATCTGCCCGATGGGCACACTGCAACACTTTGTCGGCAATATGCCCTCGGAGGCCAAGCGGGGCAAGCAACGCATCGAGGCCAACCGCTACAAGCGCTGGCAAACCGGCAAGTACGTTGTGCTGATCGCCGGGCTCATCACCGCGCTCTTCGGCTCGGCGGCCATCGGCTGGCTTGATCCCTTCAGCCTGCTGGTGCGGTCGTTCGGGCTGTCATTTCTGCCGGCGATCAACGCCGCCGCGCGCGCGATCTTCACCCCGCTCGAACACAGCCACATCGCGGCGATCAAAGCGACCGGCGGAACGCTGCACTCAATTCTGCAAGTTCTGGTGCTCGATCTCCGTCAGCCGCACTACGAGCAAGGGCTTGTGCTGGGGATTCTGTTTATAGCGATTCTGGCCGCCAGCCTGCGCGTGACGCGGCTGTGGTGCAGGGCGATCTGCCCGCTGGGCGCGCTGCTTGGTGCGGTTTCGCGCTGGTCGCTGCTGGGGCTGCACAAGGACCCTGCCGCCTGCGACAAATGCAATCGCTGCCTGCTCCACTGCCAGGGCGGCGACGATCCGATCGGCGGCGCGCCGTGGCACAAGGCCGAGTGCCTGATGTGCATGAACTGCGTGGGCAGTTGCCCGCACGACGGCCTGCAATTCAAGTTCTTCCGCAACGAACATGAAGTCGCGTCGCCTGACCTGGGCCGGCGCCGCACGCTCACCGGCGTTGCCGCCGGAGCGGCGATTGTTCCCTTGATGCGCGCGAACACCGGCCTGGGCAAGAGCCGCCACGAACGGCTGCTGCGCCCGCCGGGTTCGCTCGACGAACCTGAGTTTCTTTCGCGCTGCATCCGCTGCGGCGAGTGCATGAAGGCCTGCCCCAACATCGCGCTGCATCCCACGCTCGATCAGGCCGGGATTGAAGGATTGTGGTCGCCCACGCTGGTGCCGCGCATCGGCTACTGCGAGCCCAGTTGCGTGCTCTGCTCGGAGGTCTGCCCCACCGGCGCGATCTGGCAGATCACGCCCAGGGAAAAAGGCTGGGTCGTCGGCGTAGGCGCGCAGCAGCAAAATCAACCGATTCGCCTGGGCACGGCCTTCTACGACCGCGGCCGCTGCCTGCCGTGGGCGATGGCCACCGAGTGCATCGTCTGCGAGGAGTGGTGCCCGGTCTCGCCCAAAGCCATTTATGTCGAGGAGGCGCAGGTCATCGACTCCGCGGGCAACACCAAAACGCTGAAGCAGCCGCGCGTCGATCCCAGCCGCTGCGTAGGCTGCGGCGCTTGCGAATATGCCTGCCCGTTGCAGGAGCACCCCGCCGTTTACGTCACCAGCATCGGCGAAAGCCGCTCACCAAGCAGCCAGATTCTGCTCAACAGAAAATAAAGGAGACTCTTCCGTGAAATTATGCTCAATGAAATGGATGCTGGCCATTGCGGCGATTATTCTTGTCGTGATTACCGCGACCACAGGATGCAAGAAGAAGATCGTCGATCCGTTCCCCAAATCGGGCGCACTTGCCGGCTGGGAAAAAACCAGCGAGACCCGTGTCTTTGCTGCCAAGGACTTGTGGCAATACATCGACGGCGATGCCGAGCAGTACCTCTCGGCCGGCGTAGTCTCCACCTCCACCTCCGACTACAAGTACCAGGGCCAGTTGGAGGCGACGGTGGACGTATACACGATGAAGGATGCGGCCGGCGCGAGCAAGATCATGGAGAAGGGGCAAACCAAGGACGCCAAGACCGTTCCACTGGGCGATGCCGGCGTAGCCTATGCGCAGAGCGTGATCTTCCGCAAAGGCCCATCGCTGGTGCGCATCGTTGCCTATGAGCTGACGCCCGACGCTCCGCAGGCTCTGCTGGCGCTGGCGCATGGCGTGGAAGCGAAACTGTAACCATGCTTGATCGCGCCGGGAAAGCGAGAGTTGACCTATGAAGAGCCGCCGTGATTTTTTGAAGACCGCAGCCACGGGAGCCGTGCTGCTCGGCTCGCAGAGCAAGTTGGGGCTGGCCGCGATGCTCGACCCGCGCAAGTCAAAAGTCGTGGTTGCCCGCGATGCCGCGCTGCACTCAGCGGAAGGACAACTGGACGAGAAGCGCGTGGCTGATCTGCTGGACCGCGCCATCGCCGCCTACACGGGCCGCGACAAGCCGGTCGAGGCGTGGAAGCACATCGTGCCTGTGGGCAAGGTCATTGGCCTCAAAGTCAACGGCATGGGCGGCAAGCCCATCGCAACCCATCTGGCGCTGACGCTGGCCATCTGCGAGCGGCTGCGTCAGGCCGGCGTCAAGCCTGGCGAGATCGTGGTGTGGGAGTGCCGCCGCGGCGATTTGGAGCGCGCCGGCTACACGATATCGACCGACCGTAATCGCATCCGCGTCATCGGCACTGATATGGAGGGCTTTGGCCATGAGGAGCAGCCCTACACCTTCGGCTCGGTACGCGTGAATCTGGCCAAGATACTTACCCGCGAGTGCGACTTCGTCATCAACCTTCCCGTTCTCAAGGATCACGACCGGGCTGGCGTCACCTTCTCGCTGAAGAATTTTTATGGCGCCATCCAGCGTCCCGATCAGCTTCACGCCAACGCCTGCGATCCGGCCATCGCTGACCTGAATTGCATTCCCGCGCTGCGCGACAAATTCCGTTTCACCATCGGCGACGCCATGGCCTCCATTTATGAGGGAGGTCCTGTCTTCCGCCCCGAGCATCTCTGGTACCCCAACGCGCTCATCGTCGGCCAGGATCCGGTGGCCATCGATTACACCGGGTGGAAGATGGTGGAACGCAAGCGCGCCGAGATGGGCCTGCCGACGCTTGAGTCCACGGGCCGTCCGACGACATTTCTTAATACTGCTGCCGACGCTAAGCACAACCTCGGAACCAACGATCCGCAACGCATTCACCTGATGGAGATCTAGGAAGCTCTGATGAAATCGATGTTTTGAAAGGGCACGGCTTTACAGGCTGCGGAAAAACTCGATAGTAGGCCTGTTTTGTAACAGGGCACGACTTTAGTCGTGCCGTAAAGGATGCAAAATCAAAGCGGGCTTTAGCCCCTGAGGGATGGAAAGGAATGCGATGAATAACCGCCGTGATTTTTTGAAGACAGCAGCCGCGGGAGCCGTGCTGCTCAGCTCAAACAGCAAACTGGGCGTTGCCGCAACGCTCGACCAGCACACCCAGACAGGCAAATCCAAAGTCGTGATAGCGCGCGACGCCGCGCTGCATGATGCGAGCGGGCAACTGGACGAGAAGCGCGTGCAGGCTCTGCTCGACCGCGCCATCGCCGCTTACACCGGCCGCGACAAGCCCATCGAAGCATGGAAGCGCATCGTGCCCGCGAACCTGGTCTCCGCGGATAAGGTGATTGGCCTCAAGGTGAACGGCCTGGGCGGCAAAGGAATCTGCACGCACCGGGCGCTGACGCTGGCGATTGCGGAGCGGCTGCAACAGATCGGCGTCAAGCCCGGAAACATTTTGGTGTGGGACCAGAACGCCCACTTTCTGGAGGCTTGCGGCTTCGCCATCAACACCGATCGCAGTCACATCCGCAGTTACCCCAGCGACCAGGCGGGCTTTGAGGAGCAGCCGATGACATGGGGCACGGTCAAGGTCAAACTCACCAAGATTCTCTCCCGCGAGTGCGCGATGGTGATCGGCCTGCCGATTCTGAAGGACCACAGCATGGCAGGCGTTACCTTCGCGATGAAGAATATGTACGGAGTCGTTGAGCGCCCCAATGAACTGCACGCCAACGGCTGCAATCCCTCTGTCGCCGACCTGAATTGCATTCCCACCATCCGCGAGAAGGTTCGCTTCACCATCGGCGACGCGATGTCCTCGGTTTATGACGGCGGTCCGGGCTTCCATCCCGAGCGCCTCTGGCAACCCAATGCGCTCATCGTCGGCGAGGATCGCGTCGCCCTTGATCACACCGCGTGGCAAATGATCGAACGCAAGCGCGCCGATGCGGGCGTGCCGACGCTGGAAGCCGCGGGCCGTCCACCTCGCTACATTGTAACTGCCGCTGACAAAACTCACAATCTGGGCACCAACGATCCCCAGCGCATTCACCTGCTGGAAGTTTAGATTGATGGAAGTTTAGAACAATCTGGGTGCCCCACCCTCGGCGCGTTTTTGTTTTTGCGCCTAGGGTGGGAAACCTTGAACCTCAACTGGGAGGATTACCATGGCCGCGGAAACCGATCGCAAGCCGGAAGAGATGCAAGGCGCCGCGCAAGGCCTCACGCGCCGCGAGGCTCTGCTGCAACTGCTGCGCGTGGGCGGTGTGGCGGCAGGCGCAACGGGCGCGGCCGTCTGGCTCAGCAAGCACAGCTTCCGTCCGCTTCCGGCGCAAGCCGAGCAGGCGCGCCGCGACCATCGCATCGTCGACGATTCGCAATGGCCGCATCTCACTGTGGTCCAGAACGGCGAACCACGCGCGCTGGTGGCTCAGGCGCTCGAAAATCTGGGCGGCATTGGTCGCTTTGTCAGCCGCCAGGACGTGGTAGTCCTCAAGCCCAACATCGCCTGGGACCGCACGCCGGAGCAGGCCGCCAACACCAACCCCGATGTGGTCGCCGAGATGGTTCGGCAGTGCTGGCAGGCGGGGGCCAAGCGCGTCATTGTCACTGATGTAAGCTGCAACGAAGCCCGCCGCTGCTTCCATCGCTCCGGCATTCAGGCCGCCGCGCTCGCCGAGCACGCCGAGGTCATCCTGCCCGATCCCGAGCTCTTCCGCGAAGTGGAGGTAGGCGGCGTGGTGCTGAAGAGCTGGCCCATCTTCACGCCGTTTCTCGAAGCCGATAAAATCTTCAACCTGCCCATCGCCAAGCATCACGTCCTCACCGGCGCAACGCTGGGCATGAAGAACTGGTACGGCATCCTCGGCGGCGAGCGCAACCGCCTGCACCAGCAGATTCATCAGAGCCTCGCCGATCTCGCATTCTTCATGCTGCCCACGCTCACGATGCTGGACTGCTACCGCATCCTGCTGCGCAACGGCCCCACCGGCGGCAACCTCGAAGATGTTTTGATAAAGAAGACCATCATCGCCGGAACCGATCCAGTGGCCATCGACGCCTATGCAGCCAAGGCCTACTGGAACCTCGACCCCGCGCAGATGCCTTACCTGGAGATGGCCGCCGCTCGCGGCCTGGGCACCGTGGACTTCGACAAGTTGCAAGTGAAGGTGAGCCAGTTGGGGTAGCTGAAATTTTTAATACGTAACGGGAAAAGTGCGCTACAATGTTTACAAAAGCGACACACAGAGGGAACGATGGCTAAAGAAGCTGCTTCAATGGTTGTGAGTATGCGCCTGCCGACAGAGAGCGCCAAGCGACTCCGCCGCATGGCGAACCGGCATGGATGGACCCCCAGCGACGCCAGCGCGCGGCTGGTGGAGGAGGGCCTGCGCCGCACCGAGTTTGCCTTCATCGACTTTCGCGATACTCCGGCGGGAAGGCAAGCCTGCATCCAGGCTAGTTCGCTGGCGGTGTGGGAGATCATGCAACTGGTGCGCAGTTACAAGGGTGACGCCCCCGCCGTCGCCAAGCACCTGGGATGGCCGCTGGTGAAGATTCAGGCCGCGGTCCACTACGCGGAGGCGTACCCCCAGGAGATCAACGAAGCGATCACCGAGAACAGTGAGACGGAATTTGCGGCTCTGAAACAGATGCTGCCTCAGACCGTCGAGTTCGTTCCCAAGAGGCCGGCGAAGCGCTGATATGCTCAAACTGCTCCTCGATGAAGAGATTTCGCCAGGCGTGGCCGCCGGCCTGCGCCGCCGCAATGGCGCGCTCATTGTCTCCGCGCTGGCGGAGTGGGAGGGCGGCAACTTCGTGGGCAAGGATGCATCCGATATCCTGCGCGAAGCCGCCGACCAGGAATTGACGCTCGTCACCTATGACCGGCTGACGATTCCTACCATTCTCAAAGCCTGGTCGGAGGAAGAATGCCTGCATGGCGGGGTCATTTTCGTGGACGAGAAGGCCATTTCACCGGCGGAGACCGGCGAGCTGGTTTCAGCTTTGGCCACAGTGCAGGATGAGGCCGGAAGCTGGGAGTGGACCAACCGGGTGACTTTTCTCCGGTAGCCTTGCAGAGTGGGCAATCCCAGGTCTGAAAATCCAGACCTGGGCGCCCATCAATCACTCCTGCCGCACAAGCGGCGTCTGCCGCACCGCAGGTGCTTACGCCCGCTCGTAGAAGCGGAAGAAGAGCGAGGGCTTGCTGACCGGCTCGGCGCGCTTCACCAGCGCCTCTGTCTGATTGTCGCTGAGCGGCGTGAACTCCCGCGCCAGTTGCACGTTCTCATCCAGTTGGGCAATTGAATCGCAGCCGATGATGACCGTGCTCACCGGGCGCGACAAGGTGTAGTACATCGCCTCGCGCATGGTGAGCGTCCCGGGCGTTGTGGTCTGGATGGTCATACCTTCCCAGGAGTGCTTCTGCTCCTCGATCGACGGCGGCGTCCAACTGGAGAGCAGGCGACTGCGGCCCGGAATCTTCATTCCGATGATGCCCATCTGCCGCTCGACCGCCAGCGGCAACAGTTCCTGGTTGAAGCTGTAGTGGTGCGGGTCGGCGGCGTTCATCGCCATCAGAATCGTATCGAAGGGATGGCGCCGGATGCATTCCATCAGCGCATCGGGCCGGTAATGGCCGGTGATGCCGAGGTTGCGCACCACCTTCTGCTGCTGCATCTCGATGAGCGCCTCCATCGCGCCGCCCTTGGCGAAGATTGCGTTCACGTCGGTCATGGTGCCGAGATCGTGCAACTGCCAGAGGTCCACGTGGTCGGTCTGGAGCAGTTCGAGCGATTTCTCGATCATGCGCATCGAATCGTCGCGCGTCCGCTCCTTGGTCTTGGTCGCCAGAAAGGCCTCGTTGCGGCGGCGCGCCATCACTTTGCCGATGTATTGCTCGCTCCAGCGCTCCGGCCCGCCGTAGATCGATGAGGTGTCGATGTAGTTCACGCCCAGGTCCAGCGCGCGCTCGACAATGGGAACGGCCACGTCGAAGTTGTTGGGGTGCTCCAGCGCGGCCTGCCCGCCCAGCGAGAAGATGCCCACGCGATAGCCGGTCTTGCCCAGGTTGCGGGTAGGCATGGCCGCGGGCGTCCTGGGGTTCGACGGCAATGCGGGAAGCGCGGAGAGCGCCTTGGGTGTGCCGGCCAGCGCCGAGGGCGCCAGCAATGCGGCGGTGATCGCACCGCCCGCCTTCAGGAATTCACGACGGCCCTGCTTGCGCGCCGCCAACGGTAGATTGTCGCTCATGATGACCTCCTCGGGACTGCGCGTCCGGCGGGACCGCGCTTCGCGCGAATCACTGTCTGGGGGCTGGTCTGCGTTTCCGGCAAACCGCCGTGATCCCCGCGTTGATTCATCATAGTACGGACTGGTGACGAATGGAAACAGATTTCAAGAGCCAGAAACGTCCCTCCCGTTAGCGGATTCAAATCTCTACAATAAAAACGGCCGCTGTTCGTCTACAGAAATGGGTGGATGGGACGTTGAGAATCACCTCGATGATCGAGCAAGACCTGCACATCTCCGAAGTCCTTGCGGAAGAGCGATCCCGGCTGCGCAATTTCATCCGCAAGCGGGTGCCCAACGAAGCCGACGTCGAAGATCTTTTGCAGGAGGTCTTCTACGAACTGGTGGAAGCCAATCGCCTGCTGATGCCTATCGAATACGTGACCGGCTGGCTTTTTCGCGTAGCGCGCAATCGCATCACAGACCTCTTCCGCAAGAAGAAGCCTGTAAGTTTTTCCGACGCCGCGTTCGAGGACGAAGACGGCGAGCTGCTGGAGATCGAAGATCTGCTGACCTCTTCCGATGTAGGACCGGAAGCGCTCTGCCTGCGCAATATGCTTCTGGATGAGCTGGATGCCGCGCTCGACGAACTGCCTGCCGAGCAACGCGAAGTCTTTGTCGCTCATGAGTTCGAGGGCCGCAGCTTCAAAGAGCTGTCGGCGGAGACAGGCGTTGGCGTCAACACGCTGCTGGCGCGTAAGCGCTACGCGGTGCTTCATCTGCGCAAGCGTTTGCAAAACATTCACGACGAGTTTACGAGGAAATGAGGAAACAACATGGAACACGGCTGGGTTAAAAGAAACAAGTGGATATTCGCTGCGGCGCCAGCGGCGCTCGCGCTGTTCATCTGGATCGGCGGCGAAGTGGTGATGCATCTGTGGAATTGGCTACTGCCGGTGTTGTTCGGATGGCCGCTGATTACCTTCTGGCAGGCTCTCGGACTGCTGGTTCTCTGCCGGATTCTCTTCGGAGGCCACGGCGGCCGCGGCCACGATCGCTTCAAATGGCGGCGCCCATCGGCCGAGCGCTGGGGGAGGATGACGCCCGAGGAGCGCGAGAAGCTTCGCCAGAGTATGCGTTCGCGCTGGTGCGGCTCCGCGGAAACAACCGGCGGAACCGGCGAGCCGTCCTGATGGTGGATGCGCGCAGAGAACTGAATCGAGGAGCGATCAATGAAAGCGATTGTCTACGAAAAATACGGATCTCCGGATGTGCTGCAGTTCAAGGAGATCGCGACGCCCGCGCCCGCGGACGATGAGATCCTGATCCATGTTCGCGCGGCTTCGGCCAATCCGCTGGACTGGCACTTCATGCGCGGCGAGCCGTGGTTCATGCGCTTGATGATCGGGCTGCGCAAACCTAAGGATACGCGGCTGGGCGTGGATGTGGCCGGAGTGGTGGAAGCGGTTGGTAGGAATGTAACTCAGTTCAAGCAGGGCGATGCGGTCTTCGGAGGTTGCCGGGGGGCCTTCGCTAAGCGCGTTTGCGCCAAGGAAGATGATTTGGTTTTGAAGCCGGCCAATCTGTCGTTTGAGCAGGCGGCAGCCGTGCCGGTGGCGGCGCTCACCGCTTTTCAGGGCCTTCGCGACAAGGGACGGATTCAGCCCGGCCACAAGGTTCTGATTGATGGCGCCTCCGGCGGCGTGGGTACGTTTGCAATCCAGATAGCCAAATCATTCGGAGCTGAAGTCACCGCCGTTTGCAGCACAAGGAATTTGCAGACAGCGCGATCCCTCAGCGCGGACCATGTCATCGATTACACGCGGGAAGATTTCACGCGGAACGGTCTGCGTTACGATCTGATCATGGCTGCGAACGCCTATCATTCGATTTTTGATTACAGGCGCGCGCTGAGCCGGGGCGGAATTTGCGTCAAGTCAGGAGGCAGAGCAAGCCTCCCGCACATAATTCTGGATATGCTGTTGGACAGATTGCTTTCTCTGATTGGGCACAAGAAGACCTGTGGCATGATCGCGAAGGTGAAAAAGACGGATTTGCTGCTATTGAAAGATATTCTTGAGACCGGAAAGATTATTCCCGTCATCGATCGGTATTACCCGTTAAGCCATATCGCTGAAGCGATTCGTTATCTTGAAGAAGGCCATGCGCGCGGGAAGGTTGTCATCACCGTAGAAGATCAGCGCTGACCCGTGAGTTGCCGCGCTCCGGCCCGGTTTGTATTCACACACTTTATGGCGGCAGAATTTGCGGCGCGGGGATGGGCCTTGCGCGCGGCTCCCCTGGCTGAGTATCGTTGTGAAGCAGCCTGAGCAATTCCCGGAAAGAGATTCATGGACGTTCTCAAACGGCTTTTCGAGCAGCATTACCGGTTGCCGGCCGAAGGCGCGCGGCCGCTTCAGGGCCAACTCGGCGGCTCGGGGCGGGCCATTGCGCGGCTCACCGGTGGAGGTTTCAGCGCCATCGGCATTGTCTATTCCGGGCGCGAGGAGAATCTCGCTTTCCTGGAGTTCTCACGGCATTTTCGCCGCCTCGGATTGCCGGTACCGGAGATTTATGCGGAGGATTTGAGTGCGGGTGCCTACCTGGAAGAAGACCTGGGCGACACGACGCTCTTTGAGTTTCTCAGCGCGAATCGCACGGGCGAGGCTATTGCTCCCGATGTGATGGAGGCGTATCGCAAAGTAGTGGCCGTGCTGCCGCGTTTTCAGGTCGAGGCATGCAGGGATTTGAATTACAAAGTCTGCTACCCGCGCTCTAGTTTTGATCGCCAGTCCATCGCCTGGGATCTGAATTATTTCAAGTATTATTTTCTGCGGCTGGCCGGCGTGCCCTTCAATGAACAAGCGCTGGAAATTGATTTCAGCCGCCTGACGAAGTTTCTGCTGAATGCGGACCGCGATTATTTTCTCTATCGGGATTTTCAATCGCGCAATGTAATGCTGCGCTCGGGGCAGCCGTTCTTTCTCGACTACCAGGGCGGGCGCAAAGGCGCGCTGCAATACGACATCGCCTCTCTGCTCTTCGATGGCAAGGCCGATCTGCCGCCGCAGATGCGCCAGGAGCTGCTCGACTACTATCTCGAATGCCTTGGCGGATTCATCAAGGTCGACCGCGAAGCCTTCATGGAGCATTATTACGCGTATGTGTACGTGCGCATCCTGCAGGCGCTGGGGGCTTATGGCTTCCGCGGATTTTATGAGCGCAAGGCGCATTTTTTGCAGAGCGTGCCGTACGCGCTGAAGAACCTGCGCTGGCTCGCTGATCACGTCAAGCTGCCCATTGCGCTGCCCGCGCTGATGGAGGCTCTCGACGGCATTGCGGCATCGGAGAAGTTGCAAGGTCTGGCACCATCGGCGGAGACTCTGACGGTGCGGATCTTCAGTTTCAGCTTCCTCCGCGAAATGCCTGCCGATGTCTCCGGCAACGGCGGCGGCTTTGTCTTCGATACGCGCAGTCTTCCGAATCCAGGGCGTGAAGAACAGTTCCGATCAATGACCGGCAAGGACGCGGCGGTGATCGACTATCTGAATCGCGAGGCCAGCGTGCATCAGTATCTTGCCAGCGCCTTATCGCTGGTGGATGCGAGCGTGAACGAATATAGGCGGCGCGGCTTCAAGAACCTCATGGTCTCATTTGGCTGCACCGGCGGCCAGCACCGCTCGGTCTATCTGGCCGAGCAGTTGGCGAAACATTTGCGCGGCGTCGGAGTGGACGTTGTGGTCCGCCATATCGAACAGGAGAAGATGGGCCGATGAAGGCAATGATTCTTGCCGCCGGCCTGGGCACGCGCCTGCGGCCACTCACCGACGAGCGCCCCAAGGCGCTGGTCACGGTTGCCGGCCGCACGCTGCTGGAGATTGCCCTCGCGCGCCTGCGCGCATTTGGCGTGCGCGAGGTGATTGTCAACGCACATCATTACGCCGAGATGATTGTTGAGTACCTGAAGGCCAACGATAACTTCGGAATGCGCATTGAACTCTCACGCGAAGAGGAACTGCTCGACACAGGCGGCGGCTTGAAGAAGGCCGCGCATTTTTTTAGCGGTTCACTTGAGCCGTTCATCCTGCACAACGTCGATGTGATCAGCACGATCGATCTGGGGCGCATGATGCGCTTTCATACGGAAGAGAACGCCATCGCCACGCTGGCTGTTCAGGAGCGGGAGAGCGCGCGGCTTCTGCTCTTCGACGAGCCGGGCCTGCTCTGCGGGCGGCGAACTGGGAGCGATGATGCGGAGCCTGAAATGGCGAGGCCTGCTGAACAGGCGCAAGCGCTGGCCTTTTGCGGCATCCACGTTCTCTCTCCGCAAATCTTCGTGAAGCTGAATGAGGAAGGCGCATTTTCCATCATTGACGCTTATATGCGTATCGCGGCGCAGGGAGAAAAGATCATCGCCTATCGCGCGGATGAATGTTACTGGCGCGATCTCGGCCGGCCGGAGAGCGTACTGCAAGCTGAACAAGATTTGGGCAGTCGGAAATACTCTATTGCGTGACGGGATGGGGCGTCCCCGAATGAGAGGTGAATGGGGTGTGCCTGGGTTCGTGGTCTCCCAGATCCCATAATCGGGACCTGGGAGACCGGCAATTGCCTATCCACTCAGCAGCTTCATCGCGACTGGATACGCAGAGCGGTGGAAGTGCCAATCAAAAACCCTCAATGTCAATATGCGGTCTTTCGCGGCAAATGCCCGGAGGGTCAACCCAACTGAAAACCAATGTAACAACAAAGACAAGCTGACCTTGAGCGCTCGGCGGCGGAACGGACAAGGATTTTGTTGTTTTCCACAGGAAGACATTGTTTTTCGGCTCCGGCGGCTCGCTGCAAACGCAGCCCGGGTTGTCTTTTTCAGCCTTATCACATTCAACCGTTCCCGATGCGTCAAAGGCTTTCTTCAAAGCCTCTGTATAGCTCCTGAGTTTGGCTTCAACTGCTTGCAGCCAACCTGAAGGTCCGGAGCTTTGGCCCGTGCCAGGCTTCGGATGGGCATAGTATGTTCCGGTATTGGGGACTTTACCGGGCTCATACCACTCGAATTCACCGTTGTCCCAAGAAACAGTTACTGTCTTGGACCAATCACCACACGCTTTCACTTTGCAGGGCATATCGACCTCCATCCTTTCGCGAATTCCGTGGGAAACAGAATCCTTAGTAGAGATAGTATATGAACAAATCGGCATTTCGGAAGAATCCAGCAGGAAATTCATGCACTCGATGAAGTTCCGATGAAGAAGAGAACCAGGAGCTGGGAGATTTTCACTGTTCCTGGAACGTAGACATCATGGTATCCAAACGGGCCTCGGGGTTGTGGCGCGCCGCGAGTATCTCTTCGAGAGGGAGAACAGATCGTCCCCTATCGCGCGGATGATTGCTACTGGCGCGATCTCGGCCGGCCGGAGAACGTGCTGCAAGCCGTGCTGGATGAGAACGTTCTATCCCGGCTCACTTAACGCGGTCAGTATCGCATCGGCAATCGCGGCATCCGAGAGGCTGGATGCATCCTGGCGCGCTTGTGACGTGAGGCCGGAGAAGAGCCGGTAAATCCTGATCGCAAGCACGGCCAACTGAACGGGATTGTTGGGTACGCTCCCAGGCGGAAACAGTTCCCTGTTTTTTTCAAGGAAGCTAGTCGCCTCCTTCAGAACCCTCTCATCCTCGCGGCTTCCTTCATTTTCAAAATTGAATACCCACTCTTGGACACGCTGCGCAATTTCTGGCTGAGTCTGCTGGTCAACAGAAATACCCGTCGCGGAAAAAATCCGGCAATCATAATCGCGGCAGGTCTGAGGGCGATCTTCATAGATGGAGCATTGGTTGTCGATCAGCATGGGGCATTGCCCCTTGTCGTCATAGCCCATCAGCACGTGCCCCTTTGGCAGGCCGGGGGCGGGAAAGAGCAGCGCGCGGGGAATGCGCCGGATGGTTTGCCTTTCCTCCGGCTTGATGTAAATGAACATCGATGAGCGGCAACAGCCTCTGCATGCGCCGCACGGCACATCGGCTCCGCCGTTTCCCGAGCGCAAGGAAGCTTCCGTGCCGTGAAGCCATGCGGAGAAATTGCCGGCTGGCACGCTGGAAGCACTCTCGCTGCCGTTGTTCCTGTTGCTCATTCCGTATGACCTGCACTCCTAATGAACATGATAGATGGAGGTTTCCCAGATTCGAGAATCCGAATCTGGGGCGCCCGGCTACCCACCTACATTTTGGCCTCTTCTTCTTCAGTCAGATCCTCATCCTCTTCTTCGGGATCGTAGTCTTCGCAGGTATCACGCTGATTGCAGCTTGCGCAATCGCCGGTTTCGCAGACTTCCTCTTCCGGGGCCAGCTCATCGCCTTCGCCGGTAACGGTCATGGAGTGCACAGTTTCGGGATCCGTACGGTAGGAAGCGCGATCGATATTCTGCGAGGCGATCTGGAGGGCGTAGAGGAGCAGGCCGGTGCGGCGCGCATCGATGCGGGAGCTGAGGAACGCAGCTACGATCTGGGAGATCGCTACCTGGATGGAGGCAGAATCCTCCAGCATGGGGAGCTTGATGTCATCCCATTCGGAGGTTTTCGCTTTGGCCATGGTATGC
>PMTP01000023.1:4314-6475 GCA_003167305.1 Acidobacteriaceae bacterium | reverse complement strand
ACCACCTCATCGGGGTTCAACTCAATGTGCGGGCGTTTGCCACGCGCCGTGAGATGAAAGAGATCGTCGACCAACTGCCGCACCGCGGGAATGCGCGTGGAGCCGCCGACGAGCACCACTTCGTCGATCTGTTCGGGCGTGATGCCGGCGTCGGCCAGCGCCTGCTTACATGGCCCTGTTGTGCGCTTGAGCACCGGCTCGATGAGCAGTTCGTAGACCGCGCGGGGAATCTCGCGCTGGTAACGGTCGCCATTGGGCAACTCGATGTCGAAGTGCGCCGCCGCTTCGGCGGAAAGCAGAATCTTGGCTTCGATGGCGGCCTTGCGCACCGCTTGCACCGCGCCCGGATGCAGCCGCAGATCGACGCCGTGCTCGGCGTGAATCTCGTTGAGAGCAATGGCCAGCAGCAGGTTGTCGATGTCGTCGCCGCCCAGGTGCGTGTCGCCGTTGGTGGACTGCACCTCGAAGATGCCGTCGCGCAGCTTGAGGATGGAAATATCAAATGTCCCGCCGCCCAGATCGTAAACCGCAATCGTGCCCACCTTGGCGCGGTCGAGTCCGTAGGCCAGGGCGGCCGCGGTCGGCTCGTTGACCAGCCGCAGCACTTCCAGGCCTGCCATGCGCCCCGCGTCTTTCGTGGCCTGGCGCTGCGCGTCGTTGAAGTAAGCGGGCACGGTGATGACCGCCTGCGTGACCGGCGCGCCAAAGAATCGCTCGGCGTTGCGCTTGAGCTGGCGCAAAATGTAGGCGGAAATCTCCGGCGGCGTGAAGCGCAGCTCGCCCAACTGAATCCGCGGAACCTCACCTTCTTCCACGTCTCCCGCCAGGTGAAAGGGAAAGAGCTTCAACTCATCGTGAATCTCTTTGAGGTCCCGGCCCATCAGCCGCTTCACTGAATAAATCACCCGCTCCGGCGTCTGGATGAGCACTTTGCGCGCGCTGTTGCCGACGGTGACCGTGGGCCGATAGCCGCCGCCGGCCGGAATGGGGACCGGAATCGGATCTAGCGCCACCACCGACGGCACCAGATTCAAGCCGTCCACGCCGGGAATCACCACCGGCGCGTCGCCCTCCATATAAGCGACCAGGGAGTTCGTGGTTCCCAGATCAATTCCGACTACGTGTCCTTCCGCCATGTTTTCTTTCATGCTCCCAGGGTTTCGGTCACGTCGCGGACCAGATTGCTGAGGTAGCGCCGCCTGTCGAGCAGGGCCACCATTCTCCTCTGCGCAGAGGCGCGCGCCGCCGCGTCACCCTCGTCCCACGCCTGCCACTGAGTGCGCAGATCCTGGTCCACCTCAACCAGCAGCCCGTCGAATCTTCTCTTTGCCTGCTCCAGGCCTGCCTGTAATTCGGGATCTTCCTCGCCCGCCTTGCTCGCCGCGCGCATCTCTTCGAGCTGCATATTCAACTCGAAGACCTCTTCCAGCAGATCGGCAGGAACGCGCGCAACTTTTTCTTCTTTGCTTTCCTGGCCGGCGTCAATCTCCGCGCCTAACAGCTTGAGCAGGTATTCGGTGCGGCGCAGCGGATCCTTCAGCGTGCGATAGGCGTCGTTGAGCAGCGCGGTGTCGGCCAGGCTCCACTGCTTTTCGTTCTCTTCGGCGCGTGCAAAGCGGTCGGGATGCAGTTTGCGGCTGAGGCGGTGAAACTCGTGCTCCAGCGCTGTCAAGTCAAGGTTGAGCCGTGGCTCCAAACCAAAAACAGAAAAATAATCGCCGCCCGGTGGGGGTTGAATCTTGCTGCAATGCGGGCAAAACAGCGTGGAATCGTTGTGGCCAATGGAGCACGACCAACAAGCTATGGGTACCGCGGAATCGATCACTTTGAACATAATTGCTTTCTTGCAGAATCGGTTTTGAATCCCTAAGAACGCCCAATAACGCTCTCATTCTGAGCGAGCATGAGCACGAAAGAACCGGCGCCGGTTTTACTTTCCGAAGCGACGCACGCTATAGGCGACCGGCAATCCGATCACGACCATGTGGACCAGCAGCCCTTGAATCAGGTCATGCAGTTCGTAAGGCCCTCTTGCATGAAGCGCAGAGAGCGGAAGAACGACGAGATTCATGAACTCTTGAACCGCCGCGCCAAAGAACAGGCCGCAAACCAGCGGGTACTCCTTCAAAAAGAGCAGCCGCCTACTCGCCGCGTAGTAAGT
>PMTP01000023.1:0-4299 GCA_003167305.1 Acidobacteriaceae bacterium | reverse complement strand
TCCCATCCAAAGAGAATGCAGGCTTGCAGAAGGTCAATTGTTCCGGCAATCAGTCCGCCCACCGCGATTGCCAACAATGCGCTTCGTTCCGCGAAGGGCCAAGGTGCGGATTGATCCGTCATCCGGGTTACTCGCTTTCCTCTTTGATTTCCGATCATACCTCAATGATATTTGCCGCAAACTTCCAACTGGTCCCCATTGAAGGTTCCTGCCGCCCGCTCCGCTANNCCGTGCAGATACAAAAACGATTTTGGGTCTACGAAGACTCTCACGCCGTCAAACTCATAAATTCTGTCGCGCTCGCGGGGCTGGGTGTCGAACTTGATCGAGTAGGAAAGCCCCGAGCATCCGCCGCCCATCACGCCAATGCGCAGCCCGCCCTCTTCTGGCGAAATGCCTTCCTTGGCCATGGCGATGCGGACGCGCTTGATCGCCTTCTCGGTCACCTGCAAGCCACCTGCGGTGGGGCCAACTCCGCCTGTGGCGGGCACCTGCGGCGCGAAAGGTTGCGGCGGCGCGGCAAACGCACCATCAGCAGGCTTCGACTCGATGCTTACCATGTTCGACATAATTGCCTCTTCTTACTGCGCCACGGCAACAGCCTCAGCCTCAACCGCAACCGCCGCCGGAGCGCTGTTCTTCTTCTTCCAGTCGCCGATGGCCGCGCGAATCGCATCCTCGGCGAGCACCGAGCAGTGAATCTTCACCGGCGGCAATGAGAGCTCCTTCACAATGTCGGTGTTCTTGATGCCCAGCGCGTCGTCCACGGTCCGGCCCTTGATCCACTCGGTGGCCAGCGATGAACTGGCAATCGCCGAGCCGCAGCCGAAGGTCTTGAACTTCGCCTCTTCGATGACCTGCGTCGCGGGGTTCACGCGAATCTGCAGGCGCATCACGTCGCCGCACTCCGGCGCGCCCACCAGACCTGTGCCGACCTCCGTCGATCCCTTATCCAGTTGGCCCACGTTGCGCGGGTTGTTGTAGTGGTCGATCACTCTCTCGCTGTATGCCATGTGTTGCTCCTTCTGCGGGGGAAGCCGCGGTTTCAGCTTATAGCTTCTAGCTCCTAGCTCCTAGCTACTACCCCTAAGCTCGCGGCTGAATGCCGACCGATTCAATGCACAAGCTAAAGGCTAAAAGCTAGCGGCTAGAAGCTGCTTCTTAGTGCGCCGCCCACTGAATCTTGCTCAGGTCGATGCCGTCCAGCACCATCTCGTAGAGCGGCGACAGCTTGCGAAGATGCTTCACTACGTCGATGACCTTCTCGGCCACGTAATCCACTTCGGCCTGCGTGTTGAAGCGGCCCATACCAAAGCGAATCGAACTGTGCGCCACATCGTCGCCCAGCCCCAAAGCCTTCAGCACATACGACGGTTCCAGCGTAGCCGAAGTGCAGGCCGAGCCGCTTGAAACCGCAATGTCGTTGATGCCCATCAGCAGCGACTCGCCTTCGACGTAGACAAAGCTCACATTCAAATTGCCGGGAAGCCGATGATCCATCGAGCCGTTCACGTGAATGTAGTCGAGGTTCGCTTCGAGCTTCTCCTTGAGCCGGTCACGTAAACCGGTCAGGAACGCGGCCTCTGTGGCCATCTCTTGCTGCGCGATCTCGCAAGCCTTGCCCAGGCCCACGATCCCCGGCACATTCAGCGTGCCGGACCTCATGCCGCGCTCGTGGCCGCCGCCGTCAATCTGCGCCGCAATCTGAACGCGCGGGTTGCGTCGGCGAACGTAGAGCGCGCCCACGCCCTTGGGACCGTAAATCTTGTGCCCGCTGAGCGAGAGCACATCAATGTTGTCGGCGATCACATCGATGGGAACCTTGCCCACCGCCTGCACCGCGTCCGTATGGAAGAGCACGCCGCGCTCGTGACAGAGTTTTCCGATTTCGGCAATCGGCTGCAGCACGCCGATTTCGTTGTTGGCCGCCATGATCGAAACCAGGATGGTCTTCTCGTCGATGGCCCGCTCCAGGTCNNCAGGTGTCCAGAATCGCCTTGTGCTCGGTCACCTGGGTGATGATGTGGTTGCCGCGCTCGCGATACATCTCCGCGATGCCCTTGATGGCCAGGTTGTTTGATTCCGTGGCGCCGCTGGTGAAGATGATCTCCTTGGCCGTTGCGCCGATCAGCCGCGCAATCTGCTCGCGCGCCGCTTCCACGGCCTGCTCCGCCTCCCAGCCGAAGGAGTGATTGCGGCTGGCCGCGTTGCCGAACTTCTCAGTGAAGTAGGGCATCATCGCGGCCAAAACTCGCGGATCCAGCGGGGTGGTGGCGTGGTTATCCATATAAATCGGAAGGCTTACGCCGGTCGGCACTTCTACTTGGCTGGCTACTGTGCTCATCTTGATCTCCATCCTCATCGTTTGCTCTTCCGCGCCCTGCCTTGTTCGGCCCGGTGCGGAGGGGGAAAGCCTTTGTTACAGCGTCAATGCAACCAGCTCTCTAGCATTCCGTTCTCGCGCCGCCGGTTGTTCGTGCTCCGCCAGATCCTGAATACTGATGCTCTTCAAAACGCCGGCGATGGTCTCGTTCACCCGCGCCAGCGGCTCCTTGATGGTGCAATTCGTGGTCAGTTCGCAGCCCGTCTTGCCTTTGGTGCAGGAGGTGATGAAAAACGGCCCGTCGATGGACAGAATCACCTCGTAGGCGGAGATCGATCGCGCCTCCCGTGCCAACGCGTAGCCGCCGTTCATGCCGGCGTGCGAGCGCAGCAGGCCGGACCTGGTCAACTGTTGCAGGATTTTGGCCAGCAATTGCGCCGGAATCCCGTAGGCGTCGGCCACATCCTTGGCGCTGAGCGCGGACCTCTCCGGGTGCTCGGCCAGGAACTTGAGCGCCATCAGGCCGTAATCCGCTTTTTTGGTCAGCTTGAGCATCGAATATCCGACTTCTTCGGTCCGCATTCAGTATACGACCGTTTCTGTCGGAATTACAAGTCCCCGCGGAAATCTTTTTTGCCCGCGCCAAAAAACCAGGGGTATAAAAATATTCACCAAATTCCGATATGAATTCCGGGGAAATGCCGATACAATCTGCGGGAAGGGCACTTTATTCCACCGATCCTGCGAGCGATGGCAACCATCTGCAAACACCCTAAGGTACGCATTGTTTCCCGGCACGAAGATAGTGAGTTTGTCGAATGCCTGGAATGTGGCGATGTCTTTGACTCCGAAGAGTTTCGCGACATGGAGATTGAAGAGAACGCCGAATCGGAACCCAGCACGGAAGACGCCTGAAGCGCGCCGATCCATGGCCCATCTCAACGACGGGGATTGCCCGCGCCTTGCCGCGTGTGTGGAGTGGCGTGGGTGGCCTGTTTATTTAACGCTGTGTCCGTTTGCGGACTGAGCGCCCACGCGCCGGGCCGCGACCCAGGCGTAATGCAGCCCCGAGGCGACGGTCAGAACCATGGTGGCCCAAAACGCCCATTGCTCAAAAATCGCCACCCAGCGAAGTGCGATGTGATGATCCAGTAACATGGCTTGCAGCAGCACGGCGGCCACCGCGGCGACCTGGGCCAGCGTGTTGGCCTTGCCCAGTAGGCTGGGACCGAACTCCCGCCTGCCCGTGACCGCATACAGAATGGCCGCCACCACCAGGATTCCCACATCCCTGCCGAAGACCAGCACCGTCACCGTTACGGGAATCAGCGACATGTGCATGAGCACCAGAAACAGCGTGCTCAGCAGCAGCTTGTCGGCCACCGGGTCAAGGTATTCGCCCAGCATGCTGCGCTGCTTCAAGAGGCGCGCCAGCAGGCCATCCAGCGCATCGGTCAGCCCAGCGGCCACGAAGAGTCCAAAGCTCACCGCAAAATGGCGTTCCAGAATGGCAGCCACCAGAAACGGCGCCAGGCAGATGCGCAACAGCGTGAGCAGGTTGGGAGCGGTGCGGTATCGGTGGAATCGTTCGCTGGCAATGTCATTCATGGCAATTCAGATGCAACACGATAGTACAGTATGGCGTGTATGGCCGCCCATCTTTTCCTGCCGCCCCGGCCCTGATAGACTAACTGAAGTTGCTTTACAGGCGCGTAGCTCAGTTGGTTAGAGCGCTTCCTTGACACGGAAGAGGTCGCTGGTTCGAATCCAGTCGTGCCTACCATATTTATCAACAACTTAGCCTGATCTTTCAATTGCCACCCTTGCCGCGTTTCAGCTTGACGAGCACAATGTCGTTGCTGTTCGTCGGGATCGAGAACTTAACCGTGCCATCGGGTCCGCTCCGTATCACCTTGCCGGTCACCGGAAGATCGCGCGTCAGCTCGTTCAAATGCGCAATCTGCGCCGCGGTCAGC
>PMTP01000176.1:11775-16652 GCA_003167305.1 Acidobacteriaceae bacterium | reverse complement strand
GTGCCGTCGCCGGTCATGGCAACCAGCTTGCCCTTGGCCTGCTCGCGCTTGATCAAGTCCATCTTGTCCTTGGGCTTGGCCTCGGCCAAAAAGTCGTCCACGCCGGCCTCGCGGGCGATCACCGCGGCGGTCAGCGGGTTGTCGCCGGTGATCATGATGGTGCGGATGCCCATCGCGCGCAGCCGCGCCAGCCGCTCCTTGAGGCCGCCCTTGACGATGTCTTTGAGGTGAATCACGCCCAGAGCCGTCGAGTTTTCCGCCACCACCAGCGGAGTTCCGCCTTGGCGGGCAACCTCTTCGACCTGCTCGGCGACCTTTTTGGGCAGCGAGGAGCCTTGCTCTTCAAGGAAGCGGGAGATGGCGTCCACCGAGCCCTTGCGGATGCGCGCGCCGGGCAGGTTGACGCCGCTCATGCGGGTCTGCGCGGTGAAGGGGACGAACTCGGCATGAATCGCGCCCAGGTCGCGCCCGCGCAGGTTGTACTTTTCCTTGGCCAGCACAACAATGGAGCGGCCCTCGGGAGTTTCGTCGGAGAGCGAGGAGAGCTGCGCCGCATCGGCTAGCCTCTCGTGGCTCACGTCCGGCGCGGGGATGAACTCTGTGGCCTGGCGGTTGCCAAGCGTGATGGTTCCGGTCTTGTCCAGCAGTAGCGTGTTCACGTCGCCGGCGGCTTCCACGGCGCGTCCGCTCATCGCCAGCACATTGTACTGAACCAGGCGGTCCATGCCAGCGATGCCGATGGCCGAGAGCAGTCCGCCGATGGTGGTGGGGATGAGGCAGACCAGCAACGAGACCAGCACGAAGACCGTCTGCGGAGCTTTCGAGTACATGGCGAAGGGCTGCAACGTGACCACGGCCAACAGAAAAACGATGGTGAGGCCGGAGAGCAGAATGCTCAGCGCGATCTCGTTGGGCGTCTTCTGGCGGGTTGCGCCCTCAACCAGCGCGATCATGCGGTCGAGGAAGGTCTCGCCGGGGTTGGCTGTGATGCGGACCTTGATCCAGTCCGATAGGACCTTCGTCCCGCCGGTCACAGCTGAGCGGTCGCCGCCGGCCTCGCGGATGACAGGGGCCGACTCGCCGGTGATGGCCGACTCGTCCACCGAGGCGACGCCCTCAATCACTTCACCGTCGCCGGCAATGTAGCTGCCGGCCTCGACGTAGATCACGTCGCCCAGGCGCAGCAGGCCACTGGCAATCTCTTCCAGTCTGTTGTCCGCAGTGTAGCGTTTGGCAATCGTCTCGCCCTTGGCCTTGCGCAGCGTGTCGGCCTGGGCTTTGCCGCGGCCTTCGGCCATCGCCTCGGCAAAGTTGGCGAAGATCACCGTGAACCACAGCCAGAGGGTGATCTGCAGGTTGAAGCCGAAGCCGGCGCTGTGGTGAATGATGTTGTTGATCAGCAGCGCCGTAGTCAGCACGCTGCCCACCTCGACAACGAACATTACCGGGTTCTTGGCCATGCCGCGGGGATCGAGCTTGCGGAATGCGTCCACAAGCGCCTGGGCCATAATTTCCGTGTTCCAGAGACTCTTTTTTTCTAGCATGACAGTCCGTTTCTTGATTCAGCCACTAGCTGCTAGCCTCTAGCTTCTAGCTGCTGATGCTGGAAAAATCCGAATTTCATATCTGACGACCAATAGCTAAAAGCTAGGAGCTAGAAGCTAGTGGCTAGAAAAGCTGCCCCGCATGAAGCTGCAGGTGTTCCAAAATCGGTCCCAGGCTCAACGCCGGGAAGAAGGTGAGGGCGCTCAGAATGACGATCACGCCGACCAGCAGCACGGTGAAGAGCGAGCCGTTCACCGGGAAGGTCCCGGGCGAGGGCGGCACGGATTTCTTCGTGGCCAGGTTGCCCGCCAATGCCAGCACTGGAATCATCATGAAAAGCCTCCCGAACAACATATCCCAGCCCAGCGCCACGTTGTACCACCAGGTGTTGGCGTTGAGGCCCGCGAAGGCAGAGCCGTTGTTGCCCGCGCCGGAGGTAAATGCGTAGAGAATCTCCGTTAGCCCGTGCGGTCCCTGGTTGTTCAGGCTGCTCAGGCCGATGTTGGGCGCCATCACGAAGGCGGCCGTCAGCGAGAGGATGATCAGCGGGAAGATGAGCACGTAGAGCATGGACATCTTCACGTCGTAGGCCTCGATCTTCTTGCCCAGGTACTCTGGTGTGCGGCCCACCATGAGGCCGGCGATGAAGACCGCCAGCACCACCATGATGAGAATGCCGTAGAGTCCCGAGCCGACGCCGCCGAAGACCACCTCACCCATCATGATGTTGATCAGCACCACCATGCCCCCCAGCGGAGTGAAGCTGTCATGCATGCTGTTGACCGCGCCGCAACTGGCGTCGGTGGTGACGGTGGCAAAGAGCGAGCTGGCGGCAATGCCGTTGCGTACCTCTTTGCCCTCCATGTTGCCGGCCGGAGCGGTGAGGCTTCCAGTCTGCGCCGCGCCATGAATCAGCAGATGCGGATGCGACTCAGCCCAGTAGACCGTCGTGAATCCAACGGCAAAGAGCACGAACATCGCCGCCAGCACCGCCCAGCCGTGGCCGGGAGAGCCGGTCATGCGGCCCAGCGTATAGGTAAGTCCCGCCGGGATGATGAAGATGGAGAGCATCTGCAACAGGTTGGTCCAGGGCGTGGGATTCTCGAAGGGGTGGGCGCTGTTGGCGTTGAAGAATCCGCCGCCATTGGTGCCCAGCATCTTGATCGCCTCCTGCGAGGCCACCGGACCCTGCCCGATGGTCTGCATCTGGCCTTCCAGTGTGTGGGCCGTCGTATAGGCCGACAGGTTCTGCGGAACACCTTGGACAACCATCAGCAGTGCGCCGATGATAGACGCCGGTAGCAGCACGTAGAGCAGCGTGCGCGTCATATCCACCCAGAAGTTGCCGATGGTTGCCGAAATCGTGCGCTTGATGCCGCGGATCAGCGCCACGGCCACCACGATGCCCACCGCCGCCGACCAGAAGTTGTGCGTCGCCAGGCCGGCCATCTGGGTCAGATAGCTCATCGTGCTCTCGGGCGTATACGACTGCCAGTTGGTGTTGGTGGTGAAACTGGCGGCTGTGTTCCACGCCAGATCCGGCCCCACCGCGGCCAGGTGCTGCGGATTCCACGGCAGGAAGTTCTGCAGCCGCTCGAAAGCGTAGGTCAGAAGCATACTGACGGCGGAGAAGCCCAGCACTGCAAAGGCGTACTCGCGCCAGTTCATCTCCTGGCCGGCGTTGACGCCGCACAGCTTGTAGATGAGCCGTTCGATGGGACGAAGCACCCGATCCAGCCAGGTGCGTTCACCTTCCAGCACGCGGGCCAGGTATATGCCCACCGGACGAACGCTTGCCAGCAGAATCAGAGAGAAGAGTGCGAACTGCAACCAACCGTGGGCGGTCATCTCAGAACTTCTCCGGGAAAAGCAGGGTGATGGTCAGGTAACCAAACAGCAGGACGGACAGAACCAAGACAATGACGGTGATGATGTCGGTTTGCATGGGTTACCTCAGCTTCTGGCAGCCCTTGACGTAGAGAAACGCCAGGGCGAAGAAAACTACCGTGAACAGCAACATCGCTACATCTTGCATCGCATGTCTCACTTTTTCATCTGGTGAACTGCATCCGGGGCTGTCACTTCCCAGGAGGTTGATCCCCGACGCTGCCGTAAACCGAGCGGGAGTCAGGGTTTATGCCTTATGCGGAATCTTGCCTTTAAGGCCATCAAGCCCGAATGTCTCATCTCCACCAATGTCTTGAAGATGACTTTTGGTCCTGCGTACTGGCTCTTCTTTGACGGTTCAAAGCGCGCTGAGTGCCGATCAACACATAGATCATAAATGCAACGCCAAGGGCACAAAACACGCTTAATACGACCAGTGCAACCACCGCGCACCTTCCAGACAGGCTGTCTAGGGAAACCTGGAACCCAACCGGAACACTGTTCCTTGTTTGCCAGGCCGCCTGCTCAAGAATGATTCTGGCTCTCGCCTCGTTTGAGTATCGAAAATCTTTCCTAAATAAAGCGTAAGGATATGAGATTGCAGATCACATTCCTATAGCCATTTTCGAAGGGAATGAAAAACGGCATGCCCAATCATCGCGGCAATGATGGCGATGGAGAAATTCGTGACCGTAAAAATATCGCTGAAGGCGAAGGCCAGAGTTTTCCCGTGTCCGCTGGTCCGATTGAACTCTCCCATAAGGAGGTTTGAATAAAAGAGGAAGATGATAAACGCGACTTCAATCAGGGCGCGGCTGATTCGGGCGAGCGGCCGTCGATCTTTTTGGTCCGGTTGCATGGATGGATGATAACACCAATCGCACTATGGGTTTCCGGGGCTGACGGAGGTCACTCTTCGTTGCCGGTCCAGCCTTCGGGCACAAAGCGGTAGCCCACCCACGGCTCGGTCTGGATGTACTGCTTGCCGGTTTCGGCTTCGAGCTTCTTGCGCAACTGGCCGACAAAAACCCGCAGGTACTCCGGCTGGTGGACCGATTGCGCCCCCCAAACCGTGGTCAGCAGCACACGATGGGTCATCACCTTGCCGGCGTGGCCGGCCAGATGCAGCAGCAGGTCAAACTCTTTGGGCGTCAGGTGAATCGCTTTGCCTTGCACGGTGATCGAATGCGCGACCGCGTCCACCACGAAGTCGCCGGCCTCAATCGCCGAGGTTGTCCGCTCCGGGGTGCGGCGCAGATGGGCGCGGACGCGGGCCAGCAGCTCCTGAATGCTGAAGGGCTTGGTCACGTAATCGTCGGCGCCGGCGTCCAGCGCCTCGACCTTGGAGCGCTCGTGGTCGCGAACAGAGAGAACCAGAATCGGCACCGCTGAATGAACGCGGATGGCGCGGCAGACCTCGACGCCACTCATGCCGGGCATCATCA
>PMTP01000176.1:457-11766 GCA_003167305.1 Acidobacteriaceae bacterium | reverse complement strand
ATCTGCGGCTCATCGTCGATGACCAGAATTCTGCCGGGCATATTTTCTTCTTTCCAGAAAAGATTACATCATCCGGGCTGGCCGGGTATGATTTTGGGCATGAAGGTCATGGACGGGCTCTCCAACTCGCGAGGAATACTTCACTGGTTTGTAGGAACGTTGATTGTGACGCTGGCCACGATTTTGCTGGTTTGGCTGGGCGCCGACTCGACAACAGCGGGGATGGTCTTCCTGGTGCTGGTGGTGTGGGTCTCGGCACAGGCAGGAATCCGGCTCTCGCTGTATGTCGCCCTGCTCTGCGCGGTTGCTTTCGACTACTATTTTCTACTGCCGATTCATACGCTGCAAATCGTGGGCTTACAACAATGGGTGGCCATGATCTCCTTCCTGCTCAGTTGCGTGGTGGTGGGGCGCGTGGCCGAGCGGGCGCGCCGCCAGGCACGCCAGGCCGACGAGCGCCGCAAGGATGTGGAGCGGCTCTACGAACTTTCGCAGGAAATGATGCTGCAAGGAGATGCAGCCGGCCTGATCCGCGACCTGCCCCGGCTGATTGCGCGCATCTTCGCGCTGGACGGGGTGGTGCTGTACGTCCGCGATCAGGACCAGTTCTACACATCGACCGACGATCTGCCGATGAGCATCCACGCCAGCCTGCGGGCAATGACGCTGAGCCAGAATCCGACGCTGGTCATACCGGGATCCTTCACGGTGAGAACGCTGATGATGGGCCTTAGGCCGGTGGGTGCGCTGGGACTGCGGCCGGCGCGGCTTTCCTATGAGGTGGCCACGGCGGTCAGCGCACAGGTGGCTATCGCGCTCACTCGCGGCACAGCGGTCGAGGCCTCCACTCACATGGAAGCGGCGCGCGAGGGAGAACGGCTGCACGCCGCGCTGATCGACTCGCTGACCCACGAACTGCGCACGCCGCTGACCGCCATTCGCGCCGCCGCCAGCACACTGGTTGATGGTGAAGGGCTGGATGAATCCGTGCGGCGAGAGCTGGCCGCCATCGTCGATGAGGAGAGCGCGCGGCTGGACCAACTGATCGGCGAGGCGGTCGAAATGGCCGAGATCGACGCCAACGTAGTCGCGGTCCGCCCCGTGCCGCAGCATCCGCGCGCGCTGCTGGAGCAAGCCGTCGAGGAATCGCGCAAGACACTCGCCGAGCATCGTGTGGTGATCGCCGCCGAAGGGCCGAGCAATCAAGGCGAGCCAGGCGAGCAAGACAACTCCGCCTGGTTCGATCCGCACCTGCTGGGCCGGGTGCTGCATCACCTGCTGGAGAATGCGGCGCGGCACACGCCGGCGGGCGGCCGCATCCTGCTCGGCAGCCAGCGCGCGGACGGCCGCCTGGAGTTTCGCGTGGAGGACGACGGCCCGGGCATTGACGCCGTAGATCTGCCCTTCATTTTCAATAAGTTTTACCGGGGCAAGACGGGCTCCAGGAAAGGCAAAGGAACGGGGATGGGCCTGGCCATCAGCCGCGCCATCCTGGCCGCTCACGGCGGCGGCATCGAGGTCGAGAGCGCTCCGGGAAAGGGCGCCTGCTTCCGCTTCTGGGTGCCGCTGGTGGAGAAGGAGCCCGGCGGGACTCTTCGGGATGGTAGAGAGGCATAAGGAGGAAAGATGACACGAATGTACAATCCTGCCCATCCTGGCGGACTTCTCCGGGAATATCTCGGCACGATGCAGGTTGGTGAAGCGGCAAAGCATCTTCGCGGCGCGCGGTCTACCCTGTCGCGGCTCCTGAATGGGCGCACGTCGTTTACCGCACCCATGGCGCTGCGCCTTGCCGATGCGCTGGGCACAGAGCCGGAGGTATGGCTCGACTTGCAGCTGCAGTACGACCTGTGGCACGCCGCGCGACGCAAGCGGCCCAAGGTCGCGAGGTTCGTTTTCGCGAAACCGGCAAAATCGCCGTTGCATAAGGAAAAACTCGACGTCCTATTCCGCTATCTTCTCGCTTTGGGACGAGTAACTTATTGATCCGGCCCAGAAGTTCTTGAACACCGTGCCCCATCCTTTCCGCGTTTTTTACGGAAAGGGTGGGAGGCCATCAACACGATTGAAGGACCGGATCAATGATCAGCCTTCGAGTTTATACCGCGTCTCGGCCAAGCGGTAGAGCCGCCGCCAGACCAGCCGATTCATCGTAACCACCATGGTGGCCATCAGGACGGTGGCTAGCAGGAGAATAGAGGTTCTTCCATCGTCCGTGGCGGCGCTAATCTGCGCTCCCAGGCCCAGCGTTTGCAGGGTCTGATCGCCGATGTGGAAGTATTCGGAGACAATCGAGGCATTCCATGCGCCGCCCGAGGCGGTGATCATGCCGGTGACCAGATAAGGAAAGATTCCGGGCAGGATGAGCCGCGTCCAGCGCTGCCAGCGGGTGAAGCGGTAGACCGCGGCAGCCTCTTTCAGGTCGGAGGGGATGGCCATTGCGCCGGCGATCACGTTGAAGAGGATGTACCATTGCGTTCCCATTAGCATGAGAGCGATGGAGCCGAAGCCAAGCCCTCCGCCAATGCGGATTAGCCCGAGCATCAGCACGGGAAACAGAGCGGTGGCCGGCACCGAGGCTACGACCTGCGTGATGGGCTGGAGATAGTGAGCCAGCCGGGGATTGGAGCCGATGGAGACGCCGACGGGGATGGTCCACAGTGCGGCCAGGACGATGGCCGTGTTGACGCGTAGCCAGGTGGCGCCGGCGCACAACAGCAGCAGGCGAATGTCGGCCCAGTTGACGCCGTGGACAATCAGGATGGCCTGGGAGAGTCCCCAGAGGATGGCCAGGGCGGCGAAGGCGCCAAGAAGGATAGGAAGCAGGCGGCTACCCTTCGCGGTGTTGTCGTCGATGGGCTGGATGACGCGGCATTCGCGGGATTTGGAGAGACGGCGGTAGACGCCTTCCTCGATGCTGCCCCAGACGCGGGCGGGCACACGGGTGAGCGCGCTGGGCCGCTGTAAGAGAGATAAGATGGGCGAGGTGACGCGGGTAGCGGATTCCGTCTGCTCGAATTTGAATTTATCGCTCCAGGCGATCAGGGGACGCCAGATCAACTGGTCGGTGGCGACGATGATGAGCACCAGGACAAACAGTCCCCAGAGCAGGGCGTGCAGATTCCCCGCGTCGGCGGCGGTTTGCAGGTAGCTGCCCAGGCCGGGCAGGCGGAAGCTGGTTCCCTTGAAGGCGAACATCTCGCAGACGATGAGGAAAAACCATCCGCCGGCGACCGAGACAATCGAATTCCAGATGAGGCCGATGGCGGCAAAGGGCATTTCCAGTTGCCAGAAGCGCTGCCAGGCTGAAAACCGATAGATACGCGAGGCTTCAATCATCTCGCGGGGAATGCTCTTGAGCGAGGAGTAGAAGCTGAAGGCCATGTTCCAGACCTGGCCGGTGAAGATGAGCAGGATGGAGCCCATCTCGATACCCAATTGGTGGCCGGGAATCAGGGCCATCATGGCCAGCATCACGCCGGGCAGGAAGCTGAGCACGGGGATGGATTGGAGAATGTCGAGGACGGCGATCATCCAGGCTTCAACACGGGGATTATAGGCGGCGACATAGCCGTAGGAGACGGAGAAGATGAGGCTGAACAGGTAGGCGATGACAATGCGCGCGACGGAGTAAAAGGCGTAGAGCGGCAGCGCGCGGACGGAGAGAGAGATGACGACCGCCGGCATCGGCCGCGCCATCCAGTAGGTTCCCAACTGGATCATCGCGAAGAAGAAGGTGAGGCCGCAGAGGATGACGGTCGAATCGATGAGAAACGGCCAGGTGCGATCGGCGACCAGCGGGCGGGCAAGCGTGTGTTCGATCTTCACTTGCGGTCCTCGCTGGCGGCAATCTCCTCGTCCTGCGTGTCGGGCAGGACAAAGCGGCGATGTCCGGCGTCGTAGTCGAAGAGCTCGGCGTAGCGGCCCCAGGTGACGGCGGTCTCGATCTGGTGCTGGCACTCCTCCTCGCTGAACTGCTCGTTGAGCATGTCGATGAAGAACTCGTCCGGGACGGTGTGGTCGCTCTTGGCTTCGAGGGCGCGGCGAATCTGGCGGAGAAGCAGGACGTGGGCCGTGGCGGCGTCGCGGAACAACTCCTTTTGGCGGAGAATCTCGGAGTTGGCGAACTCCGTGCCGCTCGGGGTGATGGCCGCGTCGCCCTCCTCGACATTCAAGAAGCCGAGCAACTGAGCGGCATCGACGATGGGCAGCAGGTCGTCGATTTCGAAGCTCAGGTCTTCGGCCAGACGGTAGATGTCGTCGCGGCCGCCCTTGTCGAGCAGCAGCTCAAGCAGGCCGGCGATACCGCCTGGGCGCGAATGTGGCAGCATCTGGTAGTGCATCTGGCGCTGGTCGCGGATTTTAGGTCCGGCTTGCTGGTCTGGAGCCTCGGCGGGGACGACGTCAGGCTTGGTGAGTACCTTGTAGATGTAGTCCACCAACTGCGTGAACGGCTCCGATTTGCGGTCGCGGGGCTGCGGGAGCTGGACTTTGAAATTAGTGCGGATGTGTCCGGGATTCTTTCCCAGCACGATAATGCGGTCGGCCAGCAGAACGGCTTCTTCGATGTTGTGGGTGACCAGGAAGACGGCCTTGGTGGGCATGGTCTTGTTGGCCCATAGTTCGAGCAATTCACTGCGCAGGTTCTCGGCGGTGAGCACGTCGAGGGCGCTGAAGGGCTCGTCCATGAAGAGGACTTCCGGCTCGACGACCAGGGCGCGGGCAAAGCCGACGCGCTGTTTCATTCCGCCCGACAATTCCTTCGGGTAGGCGGCCTCGAAGCCGTCCAACCCGACCGTGTCCAGCATCTTCATGCTGCGCTCCAGGCGCTCGCCGACGGCAACGCCGCGGGCTTGCAGCGGGGCTTCGACGTTTTCCAACACCGTAAGCCAAGGGAAAAGGGCAAAGCTCTGGAAGACAATCGACACGTTGATCTCCGCGTCAGCGATCGGCTTCTCGTGCCAGTAGACCCGTCCGGAGGTGGGCGTGGAGAGGCCGCTCAACATGCGCAGCATCGTCGATTTGCCGGAGCCGGAGGGACCGAGTAGGGCGACGATCTCTCCGGGGACGATGGAAAGATCGGTGGCGGAGATGACCTGGATGCGATTTTGGCTGGGCTGCGCATAGTACTTCTCGATTTGCTCGGCGCGAATGATGGCGTCCATGTTGGAGATTGGGACCGGGGCCACGGCTGGGGGCGTGGCTGGGATGGATTCCTGGATCGGGCTGGGGATGGCTGCTTCCTGCATAGCTGGTTCTCCGGTTAGGGTCTGCCTGGCCAAGAGCCGCGGCTGGTGTTTGTCTTTAAGTGTAGTCAGGCCCGGTTTCACCCGGATGAATCGGCATTCGCTGCCGGAGGCCTGGTTCGCTGAGCCGATTTGCTGCCGCATGCCGGTCTCTTTGCCGGCTGGAGGGCAAGATTGTTGTTGGAAAAAATACCCAAACTGAGCGTATCATTCAAGGAAAGCATCTTGCCAGCAATGGGATTCTCATCGGTCGCCGTCGAGGCGGGAGTTGTTCCGATGCACAGCAGCATATTGCGCGGCCAATTCCATCGAGCGTTGGGGAGAGAAATGCCGGATACAGCCAAACCGAGGATTCTGGTTGCCGACGATGAACGGGTGATCGCCGACTCGCTGGCGATGATTCTGAACCAGAGCGGCTTCGATGCGCGCGCCGTTTACTCGGGCGAGAAGGCGGTCGAGCTGGCCGTAACCTTCAAGCCGGAGATGCTCATCGCGGACGTGATCATGGCCGGTCTGAGCGGAATCGAGACGGCGATCCGGATTCGCGCCCTGTTTCCGCGGGTCAAGATTCTGCTCTTTTCCGGGCAAGCCGCCACGGCCGATCTGTTGGAAAAAGCGCGCGCCCAGGGTCACGAATTCGAGATTCTCTCCAAGCCGGTCCATCCCCAGGATCTGCTGGCGAGGCTGCGCGACTAAAGCTCCCGCCGCCCCTCCATCGCCCGCGCCATCGTCACCTCATCGGCGTATTCAATGTCGCTGCCCGCTGGAACGCCCGTCGCGATGCGCGTGATCTTGACCGCATGGCCGCGCAATGCGCCCGCCAGCCAATGCGCCGTGGCCTCGCCCTCAAGTGTGGGGCTGGTAGCCAGAATCACCTCGTCCACCTCGCCCAGCTCGACGCGGGTTAAAAGTGTTCGTGTGCGCAATTGATCCGGCCCCACGCCGTGCAGCGGCGAGAGCGTGCCGTGCAGCACATGATAGACGCCCTGATAGCCGCGCGTCCGCTCCACGGCGCCGATGTTCGTTGGCTCCTCGACAACGCAGATCAGCCGGTGATTGCGCGTGGGGCTGGCGCAGTAGGCGCAGGGATCGACATCTGTGACGTTGTTGCAAACCGAGCAAAGGCGTAGATTGGCCTTGAGCCCGCGCACCGCCTCGGCCAGCGCCGCCGCATCCTCGTCGCTGGAGCGCAGTATATGAAACGCAAAGCGCTGGGCGCTCTTCGTGCCCACGCCGGGCAGCTTCTTCAACTCTTCAATCAGCCGCGCCATCGGCTCGGCATAGCGGGTCACGAATGTGCCTCCTGAAATCAGTGGACAGTGATCAGTGAACAGTGGTCAGTGAGAAAACTCAATCGTCAAACATGATCTGGGTGCCCCAGGTCCCGCTTTTGGGACCTGGGAATCCACAAACTTTGGGTGCCCCACCCTCGCCGCGTATTTGTTGTTGCGGCTAGGGTGGAATACCTCGAACCCCAGCCGGCCCTGTTCATGAGAAGTCATCCCAGCCCCGGCAGATTCAATCCGCCGAGCATTCCCTTCACGCTCGACTGAATCGCCTCATCGGCCCTGCGTCCGGCATCGTTGACCGCGGCCACCACCAGGTCTTCCAGCATCTCCACATCCGGCTTGTCGCCGCCCAGGCCGATCACCGCCGCCGGTTCAATGCGAATCTTCAGAAGCTGCTTCTTGCCGTTCATGGTTGCGGTGACGGCTCCGCCGCCGCTCGTTCCCTCGACCACCGTTTGCGCCAGCTTGCGCTGGACTTCCTCCTGCATCTGGTTGGCCTGGGAAAGCATCTCGGCCATTTTGAGCGGGTTCAACATGGATTCTTACCTCATTTGTCGCATGATTTACTTCTGCCGCAGATCGACGACGCTGCGCACCTCGGCCTTGAAGATCTCCCGTGCCCGTTGCACCAAAGGATTAGCCAGCGCGGCCTCCTGAATGCTCCCTGCCACAGGCGCGGCCATCGGTGCGGCGGATTGTGCTGTTCCTTCGCCGGGAACGACCAGCAAGCGGCTCGGCGCGCCCAGCCGTCCGAGCTCCTGGCGAATGATCTTCTCCGCCGCGGCGTTCACTGTCAAAGCGCGCATCTTCTTGCCCATGCCGGAGATCTCGATGCGCAGGCTGCCGCCGTCCATTGTCCACGCGCCCGCGCCCAGCAACTGCGCCGCCGAAACGTGGCCGCCCTCGACCAGCGCGCAGCCGACGGCATGGCGGATCGCCTCAATGCTGGGCAGGCTGGTCGGCGCGGCGGCGGCCAGCGGAGCCACGGCCAGCGCGCCTTCGGTCATCGTTTCTCCGGACGCGAAGCCGGTGGCCTGAGCCGTCGCGGCAAGGAAGGGCGTGGCGCCTTGAAACGCGCTGACCGCTACGGGCCGCTCCATCGTTGCCACTGGCGAAGCCGATGAACCCGGCTGCGAACCGGACTCCATCTTCGCTCCCGAGTCCCAGCCTCCGCCCGCCGGCCCAAAGGGCGAAAGCGCAGGCGCGGTAGCCGGAACAGACGATGCAGCCGGACGCGGTGCGCTCACGGTTGGCCGTGGGGTGGATGCAGGAGCCGGCGCGCCAGTGCGAAAACCGCCCCCGGCCGCGACTCCGCTCAGCAGCTCCTCAATCGGTAGCAGCCGCTGCGCATGAATCAGCTTGAGCAGGCCAAGTTCCAAATGGAAGCGCTGCTCCTGGCGGTAGTTCAGATCGTCGAAGGTGCGCAGCACAATCTGCAGGTTGCGGGTAATCTCTTCCTCGGTAAACAGCAGCGCCGTACGCGCGGCCCGCGCCCGCTCATCGCCGCTGATTTGCAGCAGCTCAGTCTCCGCGCCGCCCAGCTTGGCCATCAGTGTATTGCGCAGGTAGCGGACCAACTGCCGTGCCAGCGACGAGGGGTTGTGCCCGGCATTCACCAACAGATTTAAATGCTCCATCAGCTCCGCGCTCTGCCCGGCGGCGACCGCCTCCAGCAGCCGCTCGAAGACCGCGTTGGGCACCGCGCCCATCAGCTCGCGAATCTGCGCCGACGAGAGCACCGCCCGGCCATTCTCGATCGGCGCGGAGGCAATCGCCTGGTCCATGATCGACAGCGCGTCGCGCATCGACCCGTCGCCCGCCTCGGCCAACAGAGCCAGTGCATCGTCCTCGGCGGTCACCTCTTCGTTGCCGGCGATCATCTTCAACTGCGCCAGAATGTCGTCGAACTTGACGGCGTGAAAGCTGAAGTGCTGGCAGCGCGAGCGGATGGTCTGCGGAATGTCCTCCGGCTGCGTTGTCGCCATCATGAAGATCACGTGCGCGGGCGGCTCCTCCAGCGTCTTGAGCAGCGCGTTGAAGGCCGCGTCGGTGATCTGGTGGGCCTCGTCGAGGATGTAAATCTTGTAGCGGTCGCGCGAGGGCGCATAGCGGGCGGCGTCCCTCAGCTCGCGAATCTCGTCGATGCCGCGATTGGTGGCCGCGTCAATCTCGATCACGTCCACCGCGTTGCCCTGGCGAATCTCCGTGCATGAAACGCACGTGCCGCATGGCTCCGGCGTAGGGCGCTCCGGGCTTCCGATTTCGGTCCGGCAGTTCAGCGCCATGGCCACAATGCGCGCGATGGTGGTTTTGCCTATGCCGCGATGGCCACTGAAGATGTATCCGTGGGCGATGCGGTTCTGCGAGAGCGCGTTCATCAGCGTCCGCGTCACGTGATCCTGCCCGGCCACGTCGGCAAAGCGCTGCGGACGGTATTTCCTGGCTAGAACCTGGTAACCCATGCGAACCCGCTCCTTCAGGCCCACCCGGCTATTGGACGGCCTAGGGTAGATTCTATCGCTCCGGGCTGGGGGCGTTTAGCTTGCGTTTCGCCGCCGCCCACAACTCCTCCAGCTCGGCGGGCGCAAGCTCTTCAAGCGGCCGCTCGCTGGCCAGCTCCATCTCCCGGAAGCGCTGGCGGAAGCGCCGGTTGCAGCCGCGCAGCGCCATCTCCGCATCCACGCCCAAGTGACGGCCCAGATTGACGACCGTAAAGAGCAGGTCGCCCAGCTCCGCCTCGACCGCAGGCTTGCGCGCCGGATCATCCGAAGCGGCCTCGGCCTCCAACTCCGCCGTCTCCTCGACCAGCTTGGGCAGCAGATCGCGCCACTCCGGCCAGTCGAAGCCGGCCTTGCGCGCCTTGGCTCCCAGTTTGGCCGCCTCGGCCAGCGCCGGCATCGCTCGCTGCACCGAATCGAGCCGCGACTCAGGGAGCTTTTGCTCCGCAGGCGCGTCCGCTGCATGCAATGCCGCCGAAGGCGCGTTTGCTGCATGCAATGCTTCGGCAGCTTTGATCTCGTCCCAGTTGCGCAGCACCGCCGCCGACGAACCCTCCACCGCCGCATCCACATCGGCCCGATTGCCCGCCGCCCGCGAAGCCTCCTCGCCGAAGACGTGCGGATGCCGCCGCACCAGCTTGCTGTTCAGATGCTCCAGCACATCGGCAATCGTGAAGTGGCCGTCGTTGGCCGCCATTTCGGCATAAAACAGCACCTGCAGCAGCAGGTCGCCCAGCTCCTCGGCCAGGTGCGGCCAGTCGCGCCGCTCGATGGCGTCGAAGACCTCGTAGGTCTCTTCCAGCGTGTACTTGCGAATCGAGTCGAAGGACTGCTCGCGGTCCCAGGGACAGCCGCCGGGAGCCCGCAGCCGCGCCATGATCCGGACCGACTGTTCAAACAGCGCCGCCGCCCGCGCCAGATCGGCGGCAGGTTGCGGCGCGGAAGCCTCTGCGGTCGAGCTGTCCGATGCGTTCGAGCGTTCTGGCGAAGGGTCCATGCAGTTTCAGTCTACTTTGCGGAGGTGCGCGGCGATATACTCAACCTCGTCTATGATTCGCATTCTGGGAACGATCTTTGCGGGACTGCTCGGCCTGGCCTTCGGCAGCTTTCTGAACGTCTGCCTGAGCCGCTGGCCGGAGGGCGAGAGCGTGGTCCAGCCGCGCTCGCATTGCCGCCAGTGCGGGCGCACGCTCACCTGGTGGGAGAACGTGCCGCTGGTCAGTTGGCTCGCTCTGCGAGGCCGCTGCCGCACCTGCCGCGCCTGGATCGGCTGGCGTTATCCGCTGGTGGAGTTGGCTGTGGGGGTGCTGTGGGCAATTTCGGTTTGGCATTTCTCTGACTATGATCCAGAACTGCCTCCTATCGCAATTTATGCCGGACTCATCGCAGTCTTTGGGGGAATGCTTCTCTGCTGGCTGTTGGTAGCCCTTGCCATTCTCGATCTTGAAAACCTCTGGCTCCCTAATTGGCTCACCATTCCTGGAACGGTGACCGGCTTTCTTTTCGTCCTCTTGAGAACAGGCCTAGAAAGCCTCCTGCCGACTCCATATCGGGCACAGGCAACACTACGTGCAATCGGACGGTCTGGACTCTACGAGCTGCTCGCCATCCTCGCCGCCACCGGCCTGATCCTGCTCATCCGCTGGCTCTACTGGCTGGTCCGCCACCGCGAGGGCATCGGCCTGGGCGACGCCAAGCTGATGGCTCTCTTAGCCGCGTGGCTCGGCCTGCCAGGCGCACTGCTCGCCTTTTGGATTGGGATTATGCTCGGCGCGCTGGCCGCCGTCGTTCTGCTGGTGATACTGTCAGCGCGGCGGGAGTCGGAGAGCTGGGCGATGAGCAAGCTGCCGCTGGGCACATTCCTCTGCATCGGCGGCATTGTCAGCAGCCTGTGGGGCCAGCCCATCCTCGCCGTATATCTCCGCTGGGCCGGGCTCTAGTCCCTACTTCGCCGTCTCCGTCGCAGATTGAACCGGCACGGCGTTCTTTCCGTTGGCAATCTCCGGCTCCTTCAGCTCCTTGCGCGCCTGCCTGCCGTGCGGGCCGTCGGGATCGTAGTCCAGCAGTTTCAGGTAGTGCGCCTTGGCGTCGGCAAAGTTGCCCAGATGGTGCTCCGCCTCGGCCAATCCCCAATAGACTTCAGGATTTTCAGGGTCCAGCACCATCGCCGACTCGAAGCGCGATAAAGCAGCCTTCCAGTTCTTCCGATCCAGATAGTAGCCGCCCACCTCAATGTCCTTGGAGGCGGCCTCCTGGTGGCTAGGCTCCTTGACGGA
>PMTP01000176.1:0-388 GCA_003167305.1 Acidobacteriaceae bacterium | reverse complement strand
GGCATCACCGGAACCGTGCTCGTATCCTCGGGAAAGGGATTGGCGCTGGAGGTCTTGCCCGGCTGGGCCGCGCCCGTCGCCGGCTTCTGGCCCTCGCCCGCCGGCTTGCTCTGCCCCGTTGCTGCGTCGCCCCCAGCCGGCGCCTGCGCCAGCAGCCGCGGAGCCACTGCCAGACATCCCGCGAACAGCAGCGCAACAAAAACCATCCCTCGAATCTTCATACACCTATTCCCTGTTCTGTTACGATGCGATTCATACCGCTCCAAGGAAAGCATCGCACACTCGCATGGGACTGATCATCCGCTCCTCCGCCATCCACGCCGCCGGCTGCTACACCACCACGCCCATCCGCAAGGGCGCGCGGGTGGCCGAGTACACCGGCCACCTG
>PMTP01000058.1 GCA_003167305.1 Acidobacteriaceae bacterium | reverse complement strand
GCGGCGGCTACGCTCTTCCCGTCGGGTACTTTCGTGATCTCTGCCGCGCCAACTCCGGCTGAGCTTGCTCACAAGGCTGTGGTGGAAACTCCCAACCTGGCCACCATGAACCTGGGTGACGCGGAGTTCATCCTGGCCAACGGCAGCAAGGAAGACACCGACAAGCTGTGGGCGGTTCTGAAGAATCAGGTTACGCCGGTTCCGGGAATTGTTATCGAAGCCAGCGCATCGGTGATCAAAGTTGCCGTGACCCAGGATGCCAAGGATAACAAGATTGCCGACTTCATCGTCAATCTGAAGAAGCCCCTGGCAGACAAGGATATTCCCGCGGTTGGCTTCGAGTACAAGATTCCGCCGGGGACTACACTGGTGGGAACCTACGACACCTTCACCCAGGTTCCAGCTACGGCTACTTTGTCGCAAACCGCACAGATCGTGCTGCGCGACGGAGATATCCAGTTGGAGAAGAAGAAGCCTGCCGCCGCGGCGCACAAACCGGCAGCCGGGCACAAGCCGGCAGCGCATTGATTGCTGAACGGGTCGGCTGAACGTCTGATCCATCGCTCACCGCCGGATCTGGCAAGCTCCGGCGCGTTCTACCCTCCTCCTGGGCCATCAAGGGCAGCCTGCATCAGGCTGCCCTTTTTGTGTTTTCCCCTGCTCAATACCAAAGGCCTCGCATGCCTCGGCGCCAAAATCGAGAGAAAAGGATGTGCAGAGAACTCCAGTCGAAGTCCAGGGTAAACCCGTCCAGCAACAACATCAGCCACGGGTCCGTTTCCGGCAGACGCCGCTTCGTTGTATACTCCAACCCGTATGCAAGTTTTTGTGATTCTTCCCGCTGCGGGGCTGGGAACCCGGATGGCCGGGCCGCAGCCCAAACAGTTTCTCATCCTCGATGGGCTTCCCATCCTGATCCATTCGCTGCGCGCCTTTGCCGCGGTCCAGCGGGTGACGGCGATCTATGTGGCCGTGCGCCAGCCGGAGATGGAGCGCGTCCAGGCCCAAATTGCCGAGTATGGCTTCAGCGCGCGCGTTCACGTCGTCGAAGGCGGCGACCATCGTCAGGAGTCTGTCTCCCACGCGCTGGCCGCCCTGCCCGCTGAGCCGGACGACATTGTTCTGGTTCACGATGCCGTCAGGCCGCTGATCGATGCGGCTACCATCGACCGGACCATCGACGCGGTCATTGAGTTCGGAGCGGCCATCGTCGGAATGCCGGCCGTGGACACCATCAAGCAGGTGGAACGAACCGCCCACGGCGCGCTGGTTACCTCCACCATTCCACGCGAGTTTATTGTGCTGGCGCAGACGCCGCAGGGCTTCCGCTACGGCCTATTGCAGAGCTCCTTCGCCGAGGCCATGGCGGACGGCTTTATCGGCACCGACGAGGCCTCGGTCGTCGAGCGCGCCGGCCATCCGGTCGCTGTCGTGCATGGCTCTCCAGTGAATTTGAAGATTACCCAACCGGGAGATCTGGCGTTGGCTGAATTCTACCTGCGCCAGCGCGCCCGCTGAGGTCGGCTGAATGAAATGGAACTCACCGCCGATCAGGTCGAAAGAACAGGCACGGTAACCATGGAAACACGGATCGGATTTGGCTATGACTCGCACGTCTTCAAGGCGGGCGTGCCGCTGCGCATCGGTGGACTCGCGCTGGACCACCCGGAGGGCCTGGCCGGCCACTCCGACGGCGACATACTGCTGCACGCCATCACCGACGCGCTGTTGGGCGCCATCACCGCCGGCGACATCGGCACTTTCTTCCCGCCCGGCGACCCGCGCTGGAAAGACGCCGACTCGGCCATCTTTCTCAACCTGGCCATGGAGACCCTGCAGCGCGCCGGCTACCGCATCGTGAACATCGACACCACGCTGATTCTGGCCGCGCCCAAGATTGCCCCTCTCTCCAGTGAGATGCGCGCCCGCGTCGCCGACCTGCTGAGCCTGGGCACCGATCAGGTGAGCATCAAAGCCAAAACTCCCGAGGGGCTGAACCTCGACCACGTCGCCCAATGCCACGCCGTCGTCCTGATTGAGCGCGTGATCGAACCCGAAGAGCTGAAGAGCATGAGCGCCGTCATCGAAAGCCAGCGCCAGCTCGAAGATGTTGTGGAGGACCTGATTAGCTCCGTCCACGGCATCCCCAAGAAGCGCGGCGGGCTGGTCTACGACACCGAGGACATTACCTAGTGGTGTCCGCCACGCAGATGGTCGTTTATGCTTTGAAAGGGCACGACTTCAGTCGTGCCGTAATCGGCCAGAAATGAGCTGGGCTTTAGCCCCTGAGGGAAGTTTCTTCTACTTTTTCATTCCATTTGCGCAAATAGTTGCACGCAAGCCGGCAGAATTAAGCAAGGATTTTGAAGATACGGGCCAAACTCCGTCCTATCGATTGGAGGGCAACGTGCTGGACTCGAAGGAGATCAAGAGACCGCGCCCCGCTTCCAAGCGCACCGTAGAGGAACTCTCACGCTACCCCTGAACCGGAAAAGAGGAAGATCGATGCGCATTGCCCGACTGGCCCTGCTGGCTACCCTCACCCTGCACCTGCCCATGCTGGCGGACACCTATACGTACACCTATACCGGCAAGGACTTCACAGCGCTGAATAACTACGGCATACCTCAGGTTTTCACCACCAGCGACTTTCTCACGATCGATTTCACGCTGTCCGCCCCACTCGCGGACAGCTTGCCGAAAAATACAGCGATTACTCCGGCCTCTTTCACTGTTTCCGACGGTTACCAGACGTTTACCAACCAGAATGCGACGGCTGGTTTTCAAGTGGGAACAGATGCGAGCGGTCAAATCACCCTGTGGGATATTTACGCCTTTACAATCGTTGACAGCATTGAGGACGAGGACTTATCAGAACTCACCGGCCCAGGTGTATTCTCGGACCACGCGTTATTTAACTACTCATTTAGCGACGGTGAACCTGACGGCATTTTTGACAGTGCGATCAGTCCCGAGAAAGGATCATGGACCGTCACCGATAATCCCGCGCCCGCGGTCACGCCCGAGCCATCGTCCCTCCTGCTTTTTGGCACCGGCATCTTGGGCCTGGCTGCCGCGGTGAAGCGCAGACTCGCTGCTTAGGCTGGACCGCCAGACATCAATCGAGAGAGCTATATGTAGATAGGAACTTATTGTTTTTTTTCTTAGACGCGACATATCACAGATGCGGAACCTGATAACGCAAAATCTGTTCATCGATGGTGACAAGAACCAGCCCCTCAAGGTGCGCCTGCGCCACCAGTAACCGGTCAAAGGGATCGCGATGCAGTGGCGGAAGCCCTCCGGCCCACTCGGCGTGTTCAACGGTGATGGGAAGGGNNACCTCATTCTGAGGCAAGGCAATTGCCGAACGAAGGACCTTCGGCAATTTGGAATCATTCGAGTCCCACCACAGAAAGGCGTGCGTATCAAGCAGCAGTTTCATTCTCTATAGCCCAAAATCCTGGAGTACATCCTCAGGCAGAGGTGCGTCAAAGTCGTCGGCGATATAGGTAATCCCCAACAAGTTCTGCCCAGGTATACGCGGTTGCTTTGGCTCAGCCTCCAGCGCAACTAGTCGAGCCTTTGGCTTGCCCGCCTTGGCAATCACGAACTCCTCGCCGGTAGCAACCCGCTCTACCAGGCTGGAGAGTTGTGTCTTCGCTTCGTACAAATTCACTTGTGTGCTAGCCATCGCTAACTCCTCATCCGGCGCTAAACTGTGGGCCGCCCGGCCCTATTGGTCAGTAGTCTCATCGGGAAGAAAGAATTTGTTGGATTCATCATCGCCGAGGAAGAATTCCAGCGGAATATCCTCATAGAAATCCTCCGAAATGTAGGTGATTCCCAGCAGATTTTGTCCCCACGGCAAAGGTTCCGGCTTCTTTGCCGTATCCTCCGG
>PMTP01000037.1:1250-2860 GCA_003167305.1 Acidobacteriaceae bacterium | reverse complement strand
TGTGACCGGTCCGTACCCGCCTGACCCCCACCCCCCTTCCCTGTGGAAATCTTTTTTGGGGCCACCAATTTCTCGTAACATGCACACAATCAACACCTTGCATATTGGTAATGTTAACGAACCAGTAACTGCAAACCCCTGATTTTGCCCATTTTTTGACCCAAAAAGCCATCTTTTAGCCCCAAAAACACCCCAAAATAGGCAGATTTGAGGGCCTTTTTTAACGGTTCCCCTCACGCCAGCAGCGCGGTGACCTTGGGCATCCACTCGCTGATCGCGATCTGCTGCGGACACAATCCCTCACAGGTGCCGCAGGCGATGCAAGCGTTGGAGCGTTGCGCCTCGGTGAGAAAGACCTGGTACTTGAAGCGCGCTCCCGCAAGGTCGTCGAATAAGTGCGCGTAGTTATAGAACTCGAAGTTGGCCGGAATGTACACGCCATTGGGACAGGGCATGCAGTAGTTGCACTTGCCGCATGGAATCACCATCCGCGCGCTGTATTTTTCCCGGATATCGGCGATCAGCGATTTCTCAGAAAGACCAAAAGCCCCGATGCGCGAGTTATTGGCATAGCGCAGATTCTCTTCGACTTGCTCCATCGTGCTCATGCCGCTCAGAACCACCGAGACCTCTGGCTGATCCCAGAGCCACTCCAGCGCCCACTCGACAGGTGAGCGGTGCGCGAGATTACTCGTCATCGCTGCCCGAATATCCGCCGGCGGATCGGCCAGCCTGCCTCCCATCAGCGGCTCCATCACCACCACGGCCAGGCCCTTGTCTGCCGCGAGTTTCAACCCACGCACGCCCGCCTGGTTCTCCGTGTCCATGTAGTTATATTGAATCTGGCAAAAGCTCCATAACTCCGTGCCTTTGACGATCTCCTCGAATGCTTCATACTCGTCATGAAATGAGAAGCCGAGATGCCGGATGCGCCGGTCGGCCAGCGCGGCCTCGGCGCGAGTAAGTAGATCATGCTTCAAAACAATATCCTGCCACCTGTTATGACTCAACGCGTGCAGCAAGTAAAAGTCGATGTGATCAGTCTGTAACTTCTCTAACTGCTCGTTAAGCAAGCGGTCAAAGTCCGCCGCGCTCTCCACCATCCACACCGGCAGCTTGGTGGCCAGCCTGACCCGCTCCCGATAGCCGTCCTGGAGCGCCTTGCCTACAATCACTTCGCTTTGCCCGCCATGATAAGGGTAAGCAGTGTCAAGATAATTCACCCCAGAGTCGATGGCGCGGCGAATCATGCGAATGGCCTCGTCTTCGACAATATTGGGGCTGAGGCGTTCTCCATCAGAGGTGGGAAGGCGCATGCAGCCAAAGCCCAGCGCCGAAGCCTTCCAGTCAAGCCGTCCAAAACTACGATATTGCATCGTAATCCTCCCTCACGAATGCTTCCCAAAATGGATTTTACTCCGGAATTACGCGTCTGCCTCGCAATCAATCCCGTCTCCGTTTACAATCGCAGAAACCGGTGAGGAACCAGGAACGATGACCAGAACGAAAGAGCAGAGCGCCGCCGCGCTGGCCGGCAAACCCGACTTCTCCATCATCTCCAACGAAAAGCTGCTCCAGCTCTACGCCGCCATGGTGAAGTGCCGCGCGCT
>PMTP01000037.1:0-1228 GCA_003167305.1 Acidobacteriaceae bacterium | reverse complement strand
TCGACCTGCTGCCGGAGGACACCGTCGCTGCCTCGCCCGGCGACTTGATCGTCAACTTCATACAGGGCGAGCCGCTGAACAAACTCTTCGCCCGCCTAACCGCCCGCGCCGCCCGTCCCAGCCCTGCCGCCCAATTCAAGCGCGCCAGCAACGCAGCACAAGCCAACCGGAAGGCGAAGAACGGCAAAATCTCCGTAGCCTTCTCCAGCAACGGCTCCGGTTTCTCCCCCGCGGCGCTCAAGGCTGCCGGCGACCGGCAGTTGCCCATCCTCTTCGTCCGCCAGACTCGCCTCCCGGCCGTGCCGCCGCGGGGCAAGAAGCAGACCGGAGCCGCCGAGATCGCCGCTGAGATCTGCGGCATTCCCGTCATCCCCGTCGACGGCTATGACGTGGTGGCCGTCTATCGCGTCGCGACCGAGGCCATCACCCACGCCCGCAAGGGCAACGGACCCACGCTCATTGACTGCATCTTCGAGCCCTCAGAGGCCAGCGATCCCCTCCTGCAGATGGAGACCTACCTCACCCGCAAGGGCCTCTTCAGCGAGGAAGGTAAGCACCAAGTCGCCGCCGTCTTCAAGCGGGAGTTGGACGACGCCGTCGAAGCGGCGGCGCGGTGATTGAATTGGCCTTTGAGAATGTGCGGCTGATTTGTATCGGCTCCGTCTTTTCCTGCATCAAGTCAAGGTAAACCAGTGATAAAATGAGGAATATGAATTTGAGCATACGTTGGTTCAAGGCTGCTTTTCTCCCCTGCGCCACGTTGCTGGCGACGCTTTTCTTCTTGACCGCCGGCTCCGTCGCTGCTCAACAGCCCGCAGCTTCCAAAGCCGCTGCGCCTCAGAGCGCCGGCCACAAGAGCGGCATTGCGCCAACCTGCGCGCCAGCCGCGCTCGGTTCGCCCTACATCCCTGTCGATAGCTGGGTCTATCCGGCCATGCTGCGGCTCTACTCGCTCGGCTACGTGGACGATGTCTTTCTCGGCATGCGCCCCTGGACGCGTGCCAGCTTGGGCCGCATGGTCGAGCAAGCCGGCGCACAGATAGCGGACGCGGATGAGGGAACAGACACCGACGAGGCTCAGGGCATCTACGATGCGCTCGAGCGCGAACTGCACTACGACAGCCAGGGCCCCTGCCTGGCGCACCAGGGCCTCGCCCGCATTGAGTCGGTTTACTCGGTGGCGCGTGGCATCAGCGGCACCCCGCTGCGCGACAGCTATCATCTCGGC
>PMTP01000006.1:5226-8014 GCA_003167305.1 Acidobacteriaceae bacterium | reverse complement strand
TTCCTGATGGCGATGCTGCTCTCCATGCCCATTCTGCTTTACGGAATGAACATGGCCCGCGCGATCATCGAGGAGAAGACCTCGCGCATCTTCGAGGTCATGCTGGCCATCGCCAGGCCGGACGATCTGCTTGCCGGCAAGCTCCTCGGTGTGGGTGCCGTGGGCCTGACGCAGATTTCCATCTGGGTGGCCGCAGCGGCATTGATTACCGGTTCTGCGCTGGCCGCGCCCTTGCTCACCGGCAATTTTGCTATTCATTTTTCCTGGTTCGAGGGTCTGCTCTTTCCGGTGTACTTCATTCTGGGCTTCGCTCTCTTCAGTGCGATGTTCTCCGGCCTTGCTGCTACCTGCGAAACCTCGCAGGATCTGCAGATGTATACCCCGCTGGCGGCCGTGCCCGTCTGGATCAGCTTCGGAATTCTCCCGGTGCTGATGAAGGATCCCAGCTCGGTCTGGGTTGTTGCCGCATCGCTCTTTCCGCTCACCGCCCCGTACGTGATGGTTCCGCGCATGGGCATGGAGACGGTGCCCCTCTGGCAGTTTGCCGCTTCGATCGGCATCATGGTTCTCAGCATCTGGGCCACTCTCTGGTTCTCCTCGCGCCTCTATCGCGTCGGCATTCTGATGTACGGCAAGCGAGCCACCCTGCCTGAGATCGCGCGCTGGCTGCGGTATTCCTAATAGCGCGGGGTTAGCGGAGCTAGCGGGGTTAGCCGAAACCTCACTGGCGCTAATGAACTGCTAACTCCGCTAACAACGCCAACCCCGCCAACTCCGCTAAGATCAAGGAGTGACCGCCAAAAACCAACCCAGATTCACCCTCACCCAGCGCCTGGTGCTGGGCGTCGTCCCGCGTGTGGTGTGGGCGCTGTTTTCGCTCCTGGGCCTCACATGGCGCTTCGAGGTCATTGCCGAAGAGGGCGTTACGCCTCTCCTCTACGGGCTGGGTGCGGGGCCGGAGATCTTCTGCTTCTGGCACCAGTGCGTGCTGCCCTGCACAGTCTACTTCCGCCGCACCCATGGCACCATTCTCGTCAGCCAGAGCTTCGATGGCGAGCTGATCACGCGCATCCTCCTGTTGTTCGGTTTCCGTGCCGTGCGCGGTTCCAGCTCACGTGGCGGGCGCGGCGGATTGCTCGGCCTGGCGCAAGTCATCGTGAGCGGCAAGCCCGCCATCTTCACCGCCGACGGCCCGCGCGGCCCCATCTATCAAACCAAGATGGGCCCCATCAAGCTGGCGCAGATGACCGGCGCGCCCATCGGCGCCTTTTATCTCCTGCCTGAGAGCGCCTGGGTCATGCCTTCCTGGGACCGCTTCCTGATCCCCAGGCCCTTCACGCGCATTGTGGTCAGTTGGGCGCGGCAGACGCATGTCCCCGCCGATCTCACCCCAGACCAGTTCGAGCTCAAGCGCCAGGAGCTCAACGCCGCCCTGGAGCGCGCACGCCTGCGAGCGCTCGATCACTTCAAGAAGGCTACGGGATGACCGGCCTGCGCGTCGCAGACTTCGATTTTGATCTGCCTCCGGAGTTGATCGCGCAGCAGCCGCCCGCCGAGCGCGGCCAGAGCCGTATGCTGGTGATGAGCCGCGCAACCGGCGCTCTGCGCGACGCGAACTTTGCCGAGCTTCCCGCGCTGCTCAATCCCGGCGACCTGCTGGTTTTGAACGACACCCGCGTGATTCCGGCGCGCCTTTATGCACGCCGTACGCTGCGCCGCGAGCGCGAGAAGCCGACCGGGCAGATTGAAGTGATGCTCACCGAGCCGGTTGCTCCGCAGAAGCCCCGTATACAAATGATGGGTGCCCCAGGACTGATGGGTGGCCCAGGTCCCGATTCTGGGAGCTGGGAAAACATACAGCTCCGTGCCCCATCCATTCCGCGCTCCTCAGCGGAATGGGTGGGAAACTATGAATCTCAACCAGCGACCGGCGAAAATCTCTGGCGCGCTCTCGTCCGTCCGGGCAGAAAGATTGCGAGCGGCGAGATTCTAGTCTTTCCCGCGCCCGACGGCGCCATCGCTCTCGAAGCCGAGGTGCTGGAGCGCGGCCTCTTCGGCGAGCGCCTGCTGCGCTTCAACCCTGTCGATGACTTCTTCGCCACGCTCGACCGCATCGGCCACATCCCGCTGCCGCCCTACATCCGCCGTGACGACGCCGCCACCGACCGCGAACGCTACCAGACGGTCTTCAGCCGTGAACGCGGCTCCGTCGCCGCGCCCACGGCCGGGTTGCACTTCACTCCGCAGATCCTCGACGCGCTCACCGCTCGCGGCGTCGAAATTGCCCGCCTCACCCTCCACGTCGGCCTGGGCACCTTTGCCCCGCTGCGCGTGGAGCGCGTGGACGAAGTCCGCCTGCACCGCGAGCGCTACACGCTCACTGCCCCCGCCGCCGAAGCCATTAACCGCGCCAAAGCCGAAGGCCGCCGCGTCGTCGCTGTCGGTACCACCGTCGTCCGTACCCTCGAACACTGCGCGCTCCAGGCCGCCGGTCATCCGCTCCAACCTCACTCCGGCGAAACGGAAATCTTCATCTCCCCCGGTTTCCAATTCCGCCTCGTCAACGCCCTACTCACCAACTTCCACCTGACCCAATCGAGCCTGCTGATGCTGGTCAGCGCCTTCGCCGGGCGCGAGCCGGTTCTCGCCGCCTATCGCCACGCCGTCCAGCAAAACTACCGCTTCTTCAGCTACGGGGATTGTATGTTTATTGAGTGATGTGAAGAGATGGGTGCCCCACCTTCGCCGCGTTCTTGTTTTTGCGGCTAAGGTGGGAAACCACGAACCC
>PMTP01000006.1:0-5161 GCA_003167305.1 Acidobacteriaceae bacterium | reverse complement strand
GTTCAGCGGGCCGGTCCGATCCGCATTCACCAGGAACTCGGCGATGGCGATCGTTCCGCCCGAGGCAAGAGCCGCGAAGGTCTTCTTGAGCAGCGCCTTGCTGCGCGCCGCGCCTTCGCTGTGCAGGATGTGGCCGAGCGTCGCCACGTTGTGCCTGCTGCCGAACTCCGCCTCCAGCAGGTCGCCCTCCTGGAAACTGAAGCGCTCCGACAGTCCAAATCGGGCAACCGTCTTTTGCGTCACCGGAATCACGCCCGGCCAGTCGACGGCGGTCACGCGCACCTCATCCGAACTTTGCGCCAGCGCGATACCCCATACGCCCGAACCCGCGGCAAGATCCAGAACGCTGACCGGACCAGTCAGAGCCAAGTGCCGCGCCAGCTCCTGCGCCACCGAATAGCTCATGGGAAAGATGTCGTTGACGAACTGCTGAAAGAACTCGCTGCCCGGACCCTGCTGATTGACGGACTTCGCCGGCCGGCCGGTGGCCACCACCTCATTGAGTTGCAGCCAGTTGGGCAGCAGTTGTTCGCTGGTGTGGCGAATCAGTCCGCCCTGAAAGCCCGGCTTGGTGCTGACCAGAAAGGCTGCGCTCTCCGGCGCAAGTGAGAACTTGTCGCCCTCTTTGCGCAGAAAATCGAAGCCGACGAGAAAGTTCAGAATCGCGCTCAGACCGCGCTCCGAGGCGCCGGTCGCCGCCTGAATCTCATGCAGGGACTTTGGACCGCTGTCCAGGACATCAAAAACATGGTGGCGGATGGCCGCCTCAAGCGCCAGCGGAGGCGCATAGCCGAAGGCAAATTGATAGATGCGCTCGGGCGTTACCGGAGCGCTAACTTCTGCTGGCATTTTTCGACCTCGATTTTGGGGATCGGTTGGGAAAAACCGTTGAAAATGTTCGTAGAATGGGGGTCTTCTACGCTAGGACTTCTTGTCCTACAATCGAGATGCAGCATCTTCAACTTTGATTCAATTTCCCTCTACCCTGCTAAACTCATTTCGTGCCTGACTCGCCCAAACCGCCCGTCTTTCTGCTCGACACCATGTCGTTCATCTTCCGCGCCTACCACGCGATGCAGCGCTCGCGCCCCATGTCCACCCGCGCGGGGCTGCCCACGGCGGCCATCTACGTTTTTGTGAACATGATCAAAAAGCTGCGCCAGGATTTTCAGCCGCTTTACTTTGCAGCCGTCTTCGACGTGAGCGGCGAGGTCTTCCGCGACGAGCGCGCCCGCGCCATGAAGCCGTTGCGCAAGTGGAACGGCAAGACGCAGAGCTTCGACGAGGTGAGCTACGAGGGCTACAAGGCCAATCGCGCCGCGATGCCCGAAGACCTACGCCGCCAGATTCCCTTCATCCGCCGCGCGCTTGAGGCGCTGCGCATTCCCATCCTGGAAGTCGAGGGCTTCGAGGCCGACGACGTCATCGGCACCCTCGCCCGCCAGGCCGCCGGCGAGCAGCACGAGGTCTTCATCGTCTCCGGCGACAAGGACATGATGCAGTTGGTCACGCCCGCAGTGAAAATTCTTAACCCGCAGAAGGACAACATGATCCTCGACCCCGCCAAAGTCGTGGAAGTCCTCGGAGTTCCTCCGGAGAAAGTCGTCGATGTAATGGCCCTGCGCGGCGATGCGGTCGATAACATCCCCGGCGCGCCCGGCATCGGCGACAAAGGCAGCGTGGAGTTGATTGTCGAGTTTGGCTCGGTTGAGGCCGTCCTCGACCACGCCAGCGAGGTCAAGCGCAAGAGCTATCGCGAGTCGCTGGAGCAGAACCGCGACGCCGTACTGCTCTCCAAGGAACTCGTCACCATCGACTCTCATGTCCCGCTCGCGCTGGACCTCGCCGCGATGCAGACGCAGTCGCCAGACCTCGAAGCCTGCCGCGAACTCTTCACCGAGCTGGAGTTCACCTCTATGCTGCGCGACCTGGCGCCCTCGGAGTCCGCGCCGGTCGTTGAACTCCTCGAAGCCCCCACAGAAGCCCAGTCCGCAGCCTTCTACGCCGCCGCGCGCGAGCAGGGCTTTGCCTTTGCGCTCAATACGAAACCGCCCGCGCCGGAAGCCGAAGACGATGCGCCTCAGAATCTCTCGCTGCTCGATGTAGCCGAAGCTGCCGAAAAGCAGGCCGGCTTTACCGTGGGCGTCTGCGCGGAGCTGGCGACCGCTCTCGATCTCCCGCTGACCGCGCAGCTACGCGCGCAGCTCGAAGACGCCGCCGTTCCCAAGCAAACCCACGACTGGAAGACCGCTCTTCATCTGCTCACCGCGCAAGGCGTGGGCCTGCATGGAGCAGTGGACGACACCATGCTTCTTTCCTACGCGCTCAATCCCACCCACTCGACGCAAACACTGGCTGACGTGGCCGCACGCCACTCGCAGCCCGCGCCCTCCACGCTCGCCGCGGGCGCGGCGGTGATTCGCGCGCTAGTTCCCGCGTTGAAAGCCGAAGTCGAAAAGTCCGCCGTCGAGCGCGTCTACGAAATGGACGTGGCGCTTGCCCCGGTCCTCTTCCGCATGGAGCAGGCCGGCGTGCGCATCGATCTCAGTGTCCTCGACGGCCTTTCCAAGCGCTTCGCCATCGAGCTGGAGCGCGTCGGCGAACACATTTTTGAGTTAGCCGGCCGCCGCTTCAACATCAACTCCCCCAAGCAGCTCGGCGAGGTGCTCTTCACGCATCTGGGCCTGCCCGCACCGGCCAGCCGAGGCAAGGGAAAGGCCGTCTCCACCGCGCAGGATGTGCTGGAATACCTGGCGGAAAAGCATGAAGTTCCACGCCTGGTTCTCGAATTTCGCCATTTATCGAAGTTGAAATCGACTTATATCGACGCATTGCCGCTGCTTGCCGATTCTGACTCGCGCGTCCACACCACATTTCAGGCCGCAGCCACTGCGACCGGACGCCTCTCCTCCGTCAATCCCAATTTGCAGAACATTCCCACGCGCACCGAGCTGGGCCGCGAGATTCGCGCCGCCTTCACCGCCGCGCCCGGAACGCAACTGCTCTCGGCGGATTACTCGCAGATCGAGCTGCGCCTTCTCGCGCACTTCAGCGGCGACCCACTGCTCGTCCACGCCTACCAGAACAACGAGGACATTCACACGCTCACTGCCAGCGAGGTCTTCGGCGTGCCCGCCGCCGAGATGGACAAGCAGACCCGCAACCGCGCCAAGGCTGTGAACTTCGGCATTGTCTACGGTATCTCACCCTTCGGGCTGGCTGCGCAGTTAGGCATTCCGCAAGCCGAGGCGCGCGCCTATATCGCGCGCTACTTCGCGCGCTACACCGGCGTGCAAGCTTTCATCGAAAAGACCCTTGAAGAGACCCGCAAGACCGGCTCGGTGCGCACACTCTTTGGCCGCGTCCGTCCCATTCCCGACATCGAGAGCCGCAACCCCAACCAGCGCGGCTTCGCNNGACCTCATCAAGCTGGCGATGATCTCCATCGACCGCCAGCTCACCGAGCGCAATCTAAAGACGCGCATGGTCCTGCAAGTACACGACGAGCTGCTCTTTGAGGTTCCCGCCAGCGAGACCGCCGAAGTCGAAGAGTTAGTTCGCACGGAGATGGAAGGCGTAGTCAAGCTCAACGTGCCATTGATCGCCGACCTGAAGTCCGGCCCCAACTGGCGCGATATGAAGTAGGTTGTTCCGCGGTTGCGCAGTGATGATCCGAATCAGACTTGTCCAGACGGTCTTTCCGCTGGAACGTTGAAGCGGCCCACTCCGGCGGAGACGAAAGCTATTGCAAGTGCAGCGACGGCTAAGCCTCCTAGAATGTCAACGGCATAATGCCACTGAAGAATGACGATGGACGCAGCAAGCAGCGCGCAGTAACCTGCGATGATCGCAAAGACGGCGCGCCATCTCCTCAGGAACCAGGCGGCGATCAACGGCTGTGCCACATGCATGGACGGAAAAGCGACATAATAGGCGCGGGGCGGAGTAATCCAGCCGGAATGATGATAGAGTGCCGTGGCATTCATCAGAGAGGCGTGCTGAATGGCGGCCGTGAATAAATGCGGCGGAAGGCCGGCGGCGATGAATGGCCCTTGCGCGGGAAAGATATAGAAGACAGCCAGGGATAGATAGTAGGCCGTGAGAATGGCGCCACACATTTGAAAGGCCGCTCGCCTGTCTCCCGCGAGGCAGAGAAACAAGATCGCCGCCCCCATAACTCCGCCGATACTGTAGTAAATATACTCAGCGGGCGCATACAGCAAGGCTGCATCGCGGCTGAGGCCAGCAACGGTAACTCCGAACATCAGATGCGCGTCCAGACTGTTAAAGAGCGCGTCATATTCCATGCATGGACGCAGTGTGACGATGACCGAAGAATATGCCAGCGCCACGTCGATCCCTACTGCGAGATACAGCCAGGGAAGAAGAGCATAGGCGGCCCTTTTCCAGTCTCCCTGGCGATAAACAAACTCAGCGATGGCCAATCCGGCTATCGCTATCCCAACACCCGCTCCCGGGCCGAACATAACAACCATGGCGATTGTCATCGGTATCATTAACGCAAATCTCAAAAAGTTGAGCCGCAGCGGAGTCCACGAGCCCTTTACGCCAAACTGGTAAAGAAGCGCGGCCCATATGATGGATTGAATCGCCCAGCCCATGAGGAAGGTGAGCGTAGATAGCGATGGCACGAATCGCAGGCGGGAGAAAATGGCGGCAGGAACCAACAGGATGCCAAATGCGGCGGTAAGATAGAAATGGATTTTCTGCCCTGTCATTTCTGGAAGTCTCCTGTAGGAATGCAAAGATGCGATTACACGCCGAGTTCCTCGCGGATCGCATCAGCAATCGCATCCGCGTGCCGCCGCATCGCCTCTTCACTCTCGGCTTCAATCATCACGCGCGCCAGAGGCTCGGTGCCACTATAGCGAATCACTACGCGGCCTGTGTCCTTCAACTCCACTTCGGCGGCGCGGATGGCGGCGGCTACGGCGGGAATCGACTCCAGCGGCCTGCGCTCGCGAACCTTCACGTTGACGATGACCTGCGGGAAGACTTTCAAGTCGGCGGTCAGTTCGTCGATGCTCTTCCCTGAGCGCGCCATCAAATCCAGCACCACCAGCGCGGTCAGCAAGCCATCGCCAGTGGTGGCCAGGTGCGGCAACAGGATGTGTCCCGATTGCTCTCCGCCCAATGCGGC